>DUBD01000177.1 GCA_012960515.1 Bacteroidota bacterium
TCAACGTGCTGCTGCAGGTTCTCGATGACGGCCAGCTGACCGATGGTCAGGGCCGCACCGTGGACTTCAAGCAGACGCTGATCATCCTGACGTCGAACCTTGGCGCGCAGGCGCTGAGCCAGTTGCCCGAAGGCGCTGATGCATCGGATGCCAAGCGCGACGTTATGGATGCGGTGCGGGCGCATTTCCGCCCCGAATTCCTCAATCGCCTGGACGAGACGATCGTCTTCGAGCCACTGACTCAGCCCGAACTTCTGGAGATTGTGGACCTCATGGCGAGTGAGGAGCAGGCCCGGCGCGCCCTCGCGATGACGGCCGCGATGCAGCGCGAGATGGCGCGGCTCCGCGAGGCGTGGGCGGCCCGTGGGATGCGGCGCGACCTCGACCTCCGGATCGGCGTGCACCACGCCGAGGTGACGGTGGGCAACTTCGGCTCCGATGAGCTGGTGGAGTTCACCGCCATCGGCCGAGGGGTCAACCTCGCGGCGCGGCTGGAGAGCGCGTGCGCGCCCGGCGGCGTGCTCGTCTCCTCCGAGGTCCGCGCCCTCGCGCCGGACGCGCCGTTCGGCACGGCCCGCCAGCTGGAACTGAAGGGGATCGAGGGGACGGTGGAGGCGTTCCCGCTCCGCCTCGCCGCGCTGGCGGAGCGGGTGGGCGAGGCGTAGGGCCTACGCGTCCATCCCGAGCTTCGCCGCGAGGTCGTCCCGGCGGGAGCGGGAGACGCGGAGCTTCCGGCCGTCCGCGAGGCGCACGGCGTAGTCGCCGCCGGGGGCGGTGAGCATCGCCTCCACGCGGTCCAGCCGGACGATGGTGGAGCGGTGGATGCGGAGGAACTGCGCCGGGTCCAGCTTGGCCTCCAGCGCCTGCATCCGCTCGCGGACCACGTAGACGGCCTCGCCGGCGTGGATCTCCGCGTACGCGCCGTCGGCCTGGATGAAGTCCACGTCCTCTACCGGTACCACCCGGATCTGGCCGCGCATCTCGACCGCCAGCCGTTCGGCGTATGCCGGGGCCCGCCCCGTCGCAGAGGGCGGGGGAGCAGGGGAGGCGTCGCCGCCGAGGAGCGCGAGCAGGCGCGTGCGGAGGTCGTCCACTTCGCGCAGGCGGATGTGATCGCGAGCGCGGTCCAGCGCTTGACGGAAGCGCTCGTCCTCGAACGGTTTGAGGAGGTAGTCCAGCGCGTGGGCGTCGAACGCGGCGAGGGCGTGCTGGTCGTAGGCCGTCGCGAAGATGGTGGCGGGCATCTTGCCTGCGCCTACCTCGCGGACCACGTCCAGCCCGGTGAGGCCCGGCATCTGCACGTCCAGGAACACGAGGTCGATGCCGCCGGCGCGGATCGTCTCGACGGCTTCGCGGCCATTCGCGGCAGTGCCCGCGACGGTCACGTGGGGCTCGCGCTCCAGGAGGTCCAGCACGCGCTGGCGGGCGAGGGGCTCGTCGTCCACGACGAGGACACGGAGGGGGGAAGGGGTGGGGTCAGCCATGGAGCACGAGGTCGGCGGCCGTGTGGAAGGGGAGGACGACGCGCGCGAGGGCGCCGCCCTCCGGGGCGTCGGTGAGCGCGAGGCTGGCGCCGTCTCCGTAGAGCGCGCGCAGCCGCTCGCGGGTGTTGGACAGCCCGACGCCCTCCGAGGTCCGCGGTTCAGCCCGCTGAGGCGCGCCGCCAGCGGACGGCCCCGGGCCGGTGTCCCGCACCTCCAGGACCAGGCGTGCCCCCTCGCGGCTGGCGGTCAGCGTGAGCGTGCCGGGCTCCTCGGATGCCGCGATCCCGTGCCCGACCGCGTTCTCCACGAGCGGTTGAAGCACGAGGGACGGGACGAGCGCGTCCCACGCCTCGTCCTCGACGGCTTCGACAACCGTCAGCCGGTCGCCCAGCCGGACGGACTGGATGGCGAGGTAGTCCCGGATGAGCGCGATCTCATCGCGCAGGGTGACCTCATGACCGCCGCTCCCGTCCAGCACGCGCCGGAGCAGCGCGCTCAGCCGTGCGATCATCGTGCGCACGCCGGCCGGGTCGCGCTCCACGAGGGCGTTGACGGCGTGGAGCGTGTTGAACAGAAAGTGCGGGTTGAGCTGCATCCGCAGCGCCGAGAGCCGCGCATCCGCGAGTTGCGCTTCCAAATGGGCGGCGTCGGCTTCGCGGGCGCGGAGACGGATGAGCGCGTCGCGCGCGAACCCGGCGGCAAACACCGCGACCCAGATCACGACCTCGTCCAGGAACCGGAGCCGGAGCACGATGCTGTCCAGGCTGGGGCCGGGCGGCGGTCCGGGGCCACGTCGGCCGCGTCGGAACACGATGTCTTCCGGGAAGAAGGAGAAGAACAGCGTCTGCCGGACCCACTCCACGAGGACGGCCCCGATGAGGGTCGCTACCACCACCATCAGCCCGTGCCGGAGCCGCGCGCCGCTCTCGAACCGGAGCCGCCGCGCGATGGCGAAGACAGCCGGCGTGACCGCCGCCCAGACGCCGTATTCCATGAGCGTGACCACCAGCCCGCCCGACCCGCTGGCGATGGGCCCGCGCGGGTCCAGGTTGCGGCGGACGAGCGCCAGCGCGCCGAGCACGGCCCAGAAGCCGATGATGAGGGCGGCCTCCGTCGCGCGAGGCCAGGGGGGAGGGGGTGGGCGTCGGGTCACGCGGCAACCTATCGCGGGGGAGGCCGGGCAGCGAGGCACTGAACGAGGCGCAGGTGCGACTCGTGACGCAGGCGTGCAGTTCGTGCCGGATGGGCACGCTAGTCCCCTGGCCGCCCCTTCCTTGCCCCGACTCTCGCCCCGTAGGGGAGGCGGGAGCCCACCACTCCGCCTGCTCCGGGGGCCTCACCAACCACCCGGGGCGGGCGGATCTGTGACCGAAACGCGATAGTCCCTCCGTGGTCACGACAGGGTTCGAGGGGGGCATCGTGCCGTTCATCGTGCGGAACGTGCGGCTCGTGTCAGGGCACGAATCAACGCCCGGCCTTCGCTCGCTTACAGCCCCGAGCGGACGGGATCCCCCGCCCCCCCCCCCCCCCCC
>DUBD01000178.1 GCA_012960515.1 Bacteroidota bacterium
GGCCGCGCCGCCACGCGCTGGCGCGATGCCGAGGACGGCGCCGGCGAACCGTTCCGCTGGCGCTACGACCACGGCGCGCAGTACGTCTCCGCCCCGGAGGGCTCCCGCGCCTACCGCCTGCTGACGGACGATCTGGACACGACCGGCCTCGTGGACTTCGACGGCCGCGTCTGGCCGTTCGACGACGACGGCACGCTGCGCCCGGACCGCGCGAAGGACGACCCCAGCCCGCACCTCACCTACCGCGACGGGATCGCGGACCTGGGCCGCCGGCTGGCGGAGGCGGCGGGCGAGGCCGAGATCCGGCGGCAAACGCGCGTCGGCGCGCTGCACCGCGAGGGGAGCGGCTGGCGTCTGGAGAGCGACGCCGGGGACGACCTCGGCACGTTCGACGCGGTCCTGCTCACGCCCCCGGCACCGCAGACCGCCGACCTCCTCCGCGCGAGCACGCTCTCCGACCGCCTCCGCCAGCGGCTCGTAGGCGCGCTCCGCCCGGCGGACTACCGCGCGCAGTTCACCGTCGTCCTCGCGTTCACCGCGCCCGTCGCGCGGCCGGAGCCCTACGCCCTCGTCAACGCCGACGAGCACGGCGGCACCGGCGGCGGGCACCCCGTGGCGTGGCTGGCGGTGGAGAGCGACAAGCCGGGGCGGGCACCGGAGGGCGGCACGCTCCTCCTCGCGCAGATGGCGCCGGACTGGACGGAGGCGCACTACGACGACGAGCGCGCGTCGGTCGTCCGCGAGGCGACGCGCGAGATGGAGGCGTTGCTGGACACGCGCTTACCGAAACCGGCGTGGACGGACTCGCAGCGCTGGCGCTACGCGCTCCCGAACGAGGGGGCGGACGCCGAAGCCCTCCACGAGGCTGCATCCGAGGGCCTGTTCTTCGCGGGCGATGCCGTGGCCGGGAAGGGCCGCGTGCACCTCGCGCTGGAGTCCGGGCTGGAGGCCGCGGAGCGGATCCGCGCCGCGCTCTAGCCGCGCGCTGGCGCTACCCGTCGGCGCGCGTGGCCTCCGCGAGGGTGCCGTGCTTGACGGCCTCGCCGAAGAGGCACAGCCCGGCGTTGACCACGCACAGCGCGAGCGTCCCGACGGCCGCGTACGGCTCGCCGCGCTCCTTCCGCATCGTGGCCTCCCCCACGAGGGAGGCCCCGAAGCCGACCGCCGCCAGCCCGGCGGGCGCGAGCCACGCCCACCGCGTCCGGTGGTAGCGGGCCGCGTGGAGGCGGTGCTGGAGCGACGTCGGGGCGGGCGAGGGGGAAGGGCTCGGCATGGATCCGCAGATCGGTGCGCCCGTTCGACCCGGCCCCCCCCATCCCCGTTCCATGCCCGACGCCATCGCCGACCTCCGCCAGTCCTACGAGAAGGACGCGCTCGACCGCGAGGACCTCGCGCCCGAGCCCATCGCGCAGTTCCTCCGCTGGTTCGAGG
Source organism: Bacteroidota bacterium (assembly GCA_012960515.1). Classification (GTDB taxonomy): domain Bacteria; phylum Bacteroidota; class Rhodothermia; order Rhodothermales; family Rubricoccaceae; genus Rubricoccus. Next base: position 1,432 of record DUBD01000178.1, read on the forward strand.
ACGCCCGCGCGGGCGAGGTCACGGAGCCCAACGCGATGACCCTCGCCACCGTGGACGAGGGCCCTCGGCGCGGATCGTGCTCCTCAAAGGGGCGGACGCTCGCGGCTTCGCGTTCTATACCAACCTCCAGAGCCGGAAGTCCCGCGAGATCGCCGCGACCGAGCGCGCGGCGCTCGTGTTCTGGTGGGAGCCGCTCCAGCGGCAGGTCCGCGTGGAGGGCCGCGTGGAACCCGTTCCCGCTCCCGAGGCCGACGCGTACTTCGAGAGCCGACCGCGCGGGAGCCGGCTGGGCGCGTGGGCCAGCCCGCAGTCCGAGCCCATCGACTCGCGCGAGGTGCTGGACGAGCGGCTGGCGGACGCCGAGTGCCAGTTCGCCGAGGCCGTGCCGCGGCCGCCGTTCTGGGGCGGCTGGCGGGTGGTCCCGGAGCGCGTGGAGTTCTGGCAGGGCCGCCCGAGCCGCCTCCACGACCGCTTCCGCTACGAGCGCGAGGGCGACGGCTGGCGCGTGGACCGGCTCGCGCCGTAGCGCCTGCCGAGAGGCGCCGCCAGCGCGGCGGGCGTCGCGAGGAGGCCGGCGCGCGATGCGGGCCGCTGTATCTGGCCGGAGGCCGCGCCGTAGCGTCCTGTGCACCTCCCGCTCGTTCCATGCGCTTGTTTCTCCTCTCTTTCCTGCTCGCCGCCACGCCTGCGCTCTCGCAGACCTCGGACCACGAGGCCGTCCGCACGACGGTCTCCTACTACCTCGACGGCGGCACGACCAACGACTTCGACCTGCTCGCGCGGGCCTTCCACCCCAGCGCCACGATGCGCTGGATCGACGGGGAGGGCGCCTACCGCGATGTCAACGCGGTGGAGTTCTTCGAGGGCGTCATGCGGCCCGGGCCGCCGTCCAACCGCGTCACGCGCGTCGTCTCCATCGACGTGGCCGGGGACGCCGCGACGGCGCACCTGGAGATCGAGTACCCCACGTTCACGTTCGTGGACTACATGACGCTGCTCAAGATCGACGGCGAGTGGCTGATCGTGAGCAAGGCGTTCCACCGCCGCCCGCACGCGCACGCCGCGGAGTGATCCGGTCCCGCGTCCTCCCGCTGAGCGCAGCCGCCAGCGGGAGGACCGGGCGCGAGGTCAGTGCGTCGGGTTGCCGCCCGTCACGCCGATCACCTCGCCGGTGATGTAGCCGGCCTCCTGCGTCGCGAGGAAGACGAACGTCGGCGCGATCTCGGCGGGCTGGCCGGGGCGGCCGTACGGCGCCTCGGAGCCGAACTTCTCGATGACGTCCTGCGGCTGGCCGCCGGAGGGCTGGAGCGGCGTCCAGAACGGTCCGGGCGCGACGGCGTTGACGCGGATGCCGCGCTCCACCATCTGCTTCGCGAGGGCCTTCGTGAACCCGATGATGGCCCACTTCGTGGAGGCGTAGTCCAGGAGGTTCGCCGAGGGCTTGTACCCCTGGATGGAGGTCACGTTGATGAGGGAGCCGCCCTTGGGGAGGTGCGGGATGGCCGCCTTGGAGAGCCAGAACATCGCGTAGACATTGGTCTTGTACGTCTGGTCAAACTGCTCCGTGGTGATGTCGAAGATGGACTCCTGCGAGGTCTGCTTGCCGGCGTTGATGACGACGACGTCCAGCCCGCCGAGCTGGTCGGCGGCGTCCTCCACGAGCTGCGTGCAGAAGGCCTCGTCTTTGAGGTCGCCGGGGAGCTTGACGAGCGTGCCGCCCTCGGACTCGATGAGCTGGCGGAGGGACTCGGCGTCTTGCTCCTCCGAGGGGAGGTAGTTGATGGCGACCGCGGCGCCCTCGCGGGCGTAGGCGAGGGCCGCGCCCGCCATCCTACACATGAAAGAACTGGTGGAAGACGGCTACGTCGGCGAGATAATTTCTTGTTCCATGCGCTTGATGTATTGGAGTGCAAGCGCCTTGCGGCCCTCCATCCGGCCGAAGCCGCGGTAGCTCTCCTCGCCGTGGTCCGGCCGCGGCTCCATGTCGTCGAGCGTGCCGGGGGCGTCCTGCGGCTGGCGGGGGAAGGGCGGGCGCGGGTACTGCGTGAGCGGGTCCTGAAGGGCGTACTGGTTGGGCGTCTCGGCCATGGGGGGAGGGGCGTTGGTTGAGAAGGGACTCTCTCAACCCTCCGCCCGCGCCGAAGGTTCGTCCGGGAGAGCCTCGCGCGAGACTTGACCCGGAGATCACGCGCCCCGCTGGCGGTGGCGCTCGCCGGGCGGACCGTCTTCCGGCGGCTAGAACCGGAGGCGGACGAACCGCGGCCGGTAGATGTCCGCGTCCGCGAAGTGCGCGCCGAAGTCCAGCGCGTTCACGTTGTACGAGATGAGCAGCGTGCCGGGCTCCGAGAGGTGGGGGTGCCCCTTCGCGTTGTAGACCGTGAGGCCGGGCTGCCCGCTCTCAGGCGTGGTGTAGAGGCGGCGGATTGGCCCGAAGGGCCCGACGGGCGTGGGCGCGGTCCGCCCCACGACGTGCGGTCCGATGGTGTCGATCTGGAACACGAGGCCGTAGCCGCCGCCGGGCAGCGGCGTGAGGCTGAGCTCGTTGGAGACGCGGTCCGCCAGCCGGGCGGCGTCGGCGACGTCCGGGCTCCAGCCCGCGCCGTCGTAGAAGCGCCACGCGCTGAAGTCGCCGAACTGCGCGGCGGGGACGCGCGCGGCGAGGAGGTGCTTGACGAAGGGCGTCTGCTCTGATCCGTAGACGTAGACGAAGCCGTCGGGATCGGGTGCGCCGGCCTCGGCGGTGTTGACGAAGAGGCCGGAGCCCCACGCGAAGGCCCCTCGGCCGTCCATGTCCGGGCGCCAGAACGGGAAGTCCGTCTGCTCGTGGTCGCGGAAGGGCGGGCGCGCGCCCGGCGGCAGCGTGATCAGCGCCGTCCCGATTTGCTCGAACCAGCCGTCTACGGAGCGGACGCGGTGCGCGAAGAGGACCGTAGCCCCACCGAGCGCGGGGTTCACGAATCCGTCGCCGAGCCAGTAGTAGTCGCCGGGGGAGGCGAGCGGTGTCTCCGGGACGAAGACGGCGGCGGGCTCCCCACCCTCGCGCCCCCAGACGAACCGGATCTTGCGTGGGTCCGGCCGGTCCCCGGAGAGGATCCCGATGGTGTTGTTGACGAGGCGCGTGCCCGGCGCGCGGGTGCCGTCCGGGTTCACGTCGCCGAGAAACGTGTCGCTGAAGAGGAACGCGGTCCGGGTACCGCCCTCGCCCGTTGCGTCCACGCCGCTGAGCGGGATGGAGAAGATGCCGTCTGCGCCGGTCCAGCCGGAGGAGCGGTCGAACAGGTCCGTCCACTCGGGGGCGGGCTCCACGCGCGGGGCCGCCAGCTGGGCGGTGGGAGCAGCGGCCGCGGGGTCCGCCTGCGCGCTGTCCATGGGAGCGGCCGCGTCGCAGGCGGCCAGGGTGGCGACGAGGAGGAGAACGAGGGTGGGACGCATCGCGGGAGGGTGGGGCGTACTCCAACCTACCGGCGCGGCCGGGAACGCCCGCCCCGCTGGCGGAGGCTCTCGCCGAGACGGACCGCCCCGGGCGGCTACAGCTCGATCACGTCGCCCTCGCGGGCGAGGTCCGTGCGGGGGAACGCCTCGCGGGCCTGGGTGAGGATCCGCTCCAGCGCCGCGTCGTCGTGCGAGGGGTCGTGGTGGGAGAGCACGAGACGGCCGACGCCCGCCTCCTTCGCGATGCGCGTGGCCTGCTCCCACGTCGTGTGGCCCCAGCCCTGGCGGAGCTCGTACTCGTCCGGGGTGTACTGCGCGTCGCTGTAGAACACGTCCGCTCCGCGGACGGCGTCGATGAGCGCGGCTTCCAGTTCGGGGTCGCCGTGCTCGTAGTCCGTGGCGTAGACGAAGACGGCGCCCTCGGCCTCGAAGCGGTAGCCCGTGCAGCCCTGCGGGTGGTGGAGCGGGAAGGTCCGGATGGACATCGCGCCGAGCTCTAGCGACTCGTCCGCGCGGAGCGGGGAGTAGCGGATGGTGGCGCGGAGCTCCTCGAAGGGGACCGGGAAGAACGGGTGCTGCATCTGGCTCCCCATCGCGCGCTCGATCTCGCCGTCCTCCGCGACGGCGTGGAGCGTGATCGCGTTGTCCTCGGTGTAGAGCGGCGCGAAGAACGGGAGGCCCTGGAGGTGGTCCCAGTGGAAGTGCGAGAACAGAACGTGGAGGTCCAGCGGCTCCCCGCCGGACTCCGCCGCCAGCGCCACGCCGAGCGCCCGCGCGCCGGTCCCCGCGTCCAGGATCGCGATCTCGCCGGAGGGGCCGCGGACCTCCACGCAGGTCGTGTTGCCGCCCACGCCGAGGTGGCCCTCGCGCGGGGTCGGGAGCGAGCCGCGCACGCCCCAGAAGCGGACGGTCAGGCGGGCGCGGGAGGCGTCAGCGGGCATGGTAGAAGCTACGGGATCGAAGCGAGAGACCGGGCAGGGGCTCGCCACGCTGGCGGTGGCGGTCAGCGGGAGGGGTGGCGGCCATCAGAAGTGGAAGCGGCGGAGGTTCACGACAGTCTCGACGACGACGACCTTGATGATGGAGGCGGCGGGCACGGCGAGCGCCATCCCGAGCACGCCGCCCACCTTCCCGCCGACGAGGATGGCGCCGAGCACCAGCGCGGGGTGCAGCGAGACGTTCTTGCCCGTGATCCACGGCTGGAGCACGGCGTTCTCCACCGTCTGCAGCACGATGAACACGACCAGCACGCCCGTGGCCTGCCCGAACCCGTCCGTCGTGAGCACGGAGACCGCCAGCGCCAGCGCGCACGAGACCACGAACCCCACGTACGGGACGAAGTTGGCGATGCCGGTGACGATCCCCAGCACGAGGTAGTACTCCACGCCGAGCGCCCACAGCCCCAGCGCCGTCCCCGCCCCCACGAACACCGCCACGATGGCCTGCCCGCGGAGGTACCCGCCGAGGTGCGCGTCGATCTTGTAGACGACGCCCATCGCGAACTCGAACGTGCGGTTCGGCACGAGGCCCAGCAGCCGCTTCCGGATGAGCGGCCCGTCCTTCAGCAGCGCGAAGAGCACGAACGGGATGAGGATCGCGTTGCCGATGGCCTCCATCGCGGCGGGCGCGTAGAGCACGAGGGGCTCGTCCGCGGCGCCCTCCGTGGCCTCGCGGATGGACTGCACGAGGCCCAACTCGCCGGGCTCGACGAGCGGGAGCTTCCGCGCGAGGTCGGCCTCGGCGTCGGCGAGGAGCCGGGGGATCTCCCCCGAGGCCCACTTGGACTGCAGCGCCTGCCCCTGCTCCAACAACAACGGCGCGCCGAGCGCCGTCAGCACGCCGAGCACGATCACGAGCCCGAGGAAGACGGTCCACGCGGCGGCGGTCCGGCCCATGCCCTTCCGCTCCAGCTGGTCCACGAGCGGGAGGAGGAGGTACGCGAGCACGCCGGCGACGACCGCCAGCGCGGCGATGCCGGGCGCCACGAACACGATCGCGGCGATCCCCGCCAGGATCAGCAGCGTGGTGCCCGTGCCCAGGCGGCCGACCCGGTCGGGCGCCCACCGCGCTCTGGGGTCGCGGTCGCTAGGAACCGTCGCCATCGGCTGCGTCTCCGAGGCGGGCCCGGAGCTGCTCGCATTCGCGCGTGAGGTCCTCCACTTCGTCCGACACCTCCACGAGGCGGAGCCCCACGAGGCGGGCGAGCGCGAGGAGCACCTTCACGCCGAGGCGGGAGTTGCGGTCCAGCAGCGCGAGGAGGTCGGGCTGGAAGAGGCTCAGGAGCGTGCAGTCCGTCTTCGCGCGGGCCGTGGCCGTCCGGATTACCTCGTTGAGGAGGGCGATCTCGCCGAAGAAGTCGCCGTCGGTCAGCTCTACGAGCTCACGGCCGCTGGGCTCGGACTGGATGGAGACCGCGCCGCGCTCGATGATGTACATCCCGAGCCCGGGCTCGCCCTGCACGAAGATGGACTCGCCGGCGACGTACTCCCGCCGGTGCAGCAGCCGCCGGACGGCGTCGAGCTCGCGGGAGGAGAGCTCCTCGAAGAGGGGGATGGTCTGGAGCACGTCGTTCTCGGAGGCGCCGGGACCGCCGAGGAGGCTCTTCCAGAGGCTCTGCATGGGGGAGAGGAGAGGGGCGCCGCAAGGTACGCGCCGCGCCGTCTCCCCGATCCCGCCGCTGGCGTAGACTCCCTCCGGACTCTCCCTTCTCTCCCGATGCGCCCTGGCCCGTTCGCTCTCGCCCTCCTGCTCCCTTCGCTCGCTCTGCTCTCCGCATGCGATACCACCGCGGACGGTCCACAGACGGTGACCTACCGAGGCGTGGAGGTGGAGGCCGTCGGCGGGACGGAGCTGGAGGTGGACGGGGGCCGGCTCGTGGTGTCCGGCGTGGAGGAGGCGGGCGACGGTGTAGGGTTCTGGAAGAACTACGACCGCGTGGCGCTGGAGGTCACGCCGTTCGAGCTCCAGGCGGGCCAGCGGTTCGGGACCTCCGTCCGCGACGCGGACGACGGGTTCATCGCGTCCATCGAGAGCCGCGGGCGCACGGACGGCTCGCACGACATCGTGTTCGACCTCGCGGACCGTTTCGGCGTGCAGAGCGTGACGCTGCAGTACCTCCTCGGCTCTGAGATCATCTACGAGTTGGGCGTGCCGGTGGGCGGGCAGCTGAAGGTGCGCGCGGAGACGAGCGGCGGGACGGGCAACGGGAAGAGCAACTCCACGCGCGTCATCCGCGATGGCGGCCGCTACGTGGTGGGCCAGGACTACAGCGGGGACGACCCGCTAGCGGGCGGCGCCAGCGGGGGGCAGGCGGAGAAGGGCAATTGCCCCTACGCCCTCGTGACGCTCCCTGGAGTCACTGACGGCGTGGTCCGGGTGTGCGTGGACCTCGTGCAGGTGGTCGTCGAGTCGGACGCGCTGCCGCAGGAGATCCGCGGCGTGGCGGTGACGGGTCAGGGGCTCGGGTCCTTCGCGATCACCACGCTGGAGGTGGACGGCCCGAGCACCGACGGGACGGACGTCCAGGGGTGACTCCACATTCTGTCTAGGCCGAAGGGTCGTTTCGCCCCATGGACATGCGGCGAAAGTTTCGCGATCCTGTTGTGTGCGCGCCGGGGCTCGCGGGGTACCACCCCCTCGCTCTTCGACGCGCCGTGTGAGAGGCCAACGGGTCGGCTTGTCTCACGAAGAGCCTCGTTCGCGCATTGATTCGCGGGCGAGGCCTTTTTATTGCCGGGGCTCTCGGTGTGCGAGGCCGTGGGCCCAGGCCCACGCGATGGCCTCGCGGCTGGTGCGGGCACCCGCCTTCGCGTAGGCGTTGGCGAGGTGCGTCCGGACCGTGCTGGCGCGGACGCCGAGCGCGTCTGCGATCTCCTCGTTGGAGTGGCCCCGCGCGAGGAGGCGGAGGGCCTGGGCCTCGCGGGGGGAGAACGAGGGCTGAGGCGCGAGCGGGACGAACCAGCGGGTGCCGCCCGCCGCGACGGCCTGGACGGCTTCCTGGAGCATGGCCGGGGCGGCGGTGTCGGGGAGGTAGCCGGCTACGCCCGCCCGGAACAGCCGGGTGGCGAGGGGGCCGTCTGGGGGGGCGACCACGAGCAGTCGGCTGGCGGCGTCTCTGGAGCAGACGGCCTCGGTGACGGGCTCCGCCAGCGGGGCGCCGAGCAGGGCGACGTCGGCAGCGGGGAGAGCGCGGAGGGCGTCGGCCAGGGTCTCCGCCTCGTCCGCGGGGCAGTCCGGGAGGGCGGCGCGGAGGCCGAGGCGCCGGAGCGGCCGTGGATCGGCAAGGAGAAGCCGCGGCATCAGACCGCGGCGCTGGAGGGCGTGGTCACGGGCGTGGGGCCGTCCGTGCCGTCGGCGCCTCGGGCGGGGAGCCGGATCGAGAACGTGGTGCCGACGCTCTCTTCGCTCTCCACCGCCATCGCGCCGCTGTGCCCCTGGGTGACGATCTCGTAGGCGAGCGAGAGGCCGAGGCCGGTGCCCTCGCCGGTCGGCTTGGTGGTGAAGAACGGCTCGAAGACCTTCTGGCGGAGCTCGTCCGGGATGCCCGTGCCGTTGTCCGCGACGCGGATCTCGACCCAGTCCACGCCGCCCTCCGTGAGCCGCCGCGTGCCGACGGTCACGGCCGGGTCGTAGCCGGCGCCTTCCAGCTTCCGCCGCTGCCCGACGGCGTAGAACGCGTTGGAGAGGAGGTTGATGAGGACGCGCCCGAGCTCCTGCGGGATCACCTCCACCTCACCGGCGACGGGGTCCATCTCGCGGACGAGGTCCACCTGGAACTCCTTGTCGTTGGCGCGAGCGCCGTGGTAGGCGAGGTTGGCGTACTCCTCTACGAACCGGTTCGCTTCCACGCGCGCCTTCTCGGCGGCGCTGCCCCGGCTGTGGAGCAGCATGGCCTTGACGATGCGGTCCGCGCGGGTGCCGTGCTCGTGGATGCGGCGGGCGTTGTCGCGGAGGTCGTCCAGGAGGGCGTCCACCTCTTCGAGGACGGCGGAGACGGGCTTGTCCTTGTTGTTGTGGAGCTCCTCGCCGAGCTCGTCCGCCAGCTCCACGGAGAGGTCGGCGAAGTTGTTGACGAAGTTGAGCGGGTTCTTGATCTCGTGCGCGATGCCGGCGGTGAGCTGCCCGAGGGAGGCGAGCTTCTCCGACTGCACGAGCTGGGTCTGGGTGGCCTTGAGCTCCGAGAAGGCCTTCTCGAGCTCGCGTTTGCCCTCGGCCTCGGCGCGCTGGCGGTCGGCCTCGGCGCGGGCGGCGCGGGTCTCGGCGCGCTGACGCTTGGCCTCCGCTTCGGCCTTGCGGGCTTCGGCCTCGGCGGTCTCGGCGCGGATCTCCTGCTCGCGGCGTTCGGCGCGCTCGCGCTCCTGGCGGAGCACGCGCGACCGCTGCCACCGGTCGAACCGGACGAGCCCGAAGAGGACGAGCCCGACGTAGGCGAGGTAGGCCCAGGGCGTGCGCCACCACGGCGGAGAGACGGAGATGGAGAGGGTGGCGCCGGTCTCGCTCCAGAGCCCGTCCGCGTTGGCGGCCTGCACCTGGAAGGTGTAGCGGCCGGGGTCCAGCGAGGTGTACGGGGCCTCGCGGCGGCGGCCCGCGTCGATCCACTCGCCGTCGTCGTTGAGGCCCTCCAGGCGGTAGCGGTAGCGGTTCTGCTCGGGCGAGGAGAAGTGCAGCCCCGCGAAGCGGATGGTGATGTAGTTCTGGTCGTGCGAGAGCGTCAGGCGCTCCGCCAGCGGGGCGGCCACCTCCAGCGGGGCGTCCTCGCCGGGCTCCACGGGCTCATTGCCCACGAGCACCTGCGTGATGGCGACCTGTGGCGGGTTGGGGTTGAGCGCCGCCAGCCGGCTGGGCTCGAAGGCGAGCAGCCCGTTGGTCCCGCCGAAGTAGAGGGTGCCGTCTGCGCCGCGGGTGGCGGCTTCGCCGAGGGTGCGGGCCGCCCCTTCGCCGCCGAGCGTCCGCTGCTGGAAGGTGGCCGTGACGGGGTCGAACCGCGCGAGGCCGCGGCTGGTGGCGAGCCAGAGGAAGCCGTCGTCGTCCTCCACGATGGCGAGCACGTCGTCGCTGGGGAGGTCGGTGTCGGCCTCCGTGAACCGCTGGATGCCGCGCTCCGGCGCCTCGGTGTCTACGCGGTGGAGGCCGCCGCGCGTGCCCACCCAGAGCGACCCGTCCTCGCGGGCGTGGAGGGCGTGGATGAACCCGTCCGCGAGGGCGTCGGGGTCTGCGGGGGCGGCGCGGAAGCAGGTGAAGCGGGCGTCCTCCGCGGCCCGGTCCAGGCGGCAGAGGCCCTCGGCGGTGCCCACCCAGACGGTGCCGCGGGCGTCCTCCGCCAGCGCGCGGACGTTGTCGTGCGAGAGGCTGGCGGGGTCGTTCGGCGAATGGGCGTAGGCCACGGAGCGCCCGGTCTCGCGGTCCAGCAGCGCGAGGCCGCCGCCCAGCGTGCCGAGGAAGAACCGCCCCGCGCGGTCTTCCAGCACCGCCTTGACCGGGATGCCGCCCGGCACGGCGTCCACGCTCACCTGCTCCAGCCCGTTCGGCGTGACGCGGTGAAGGCCGGCCTCCGTCCCCGCCCAGATGGTCCCGTCGCGGTCCTGCACGAGCGACTGCGCGGTGGCGTCTCCCAATTCGCCCTGGAGCGGGAGGTGACGGAACGTCTCCCCGCCGTCCGTGCTTACGTCCACGCTCCGGTCCGTACCGACGTAGAGCGTGCCGTCTCGCGCCGAGAGCAGCGCGCGGACCTCGTTGCTTGCGAGGGAGGTCTCCACCGTAGGGTCCGAACGGAAGCGGGAGACCGTGCCGCGCGCCCGGTCGAAGCGGTCCAGGCCGCCGTAGGTCGCCACCCAGAGCACGCCCTGCCGGTCCTGGAAGACGTCCGAGACGGAGTCGTCGATGAGGGCGGTGGGGTCGTCCTCGGTGGCCACGTACGCGATGGGCGTGGGGGCGCCCGGCTCCAGCTGGCGGAGGCCGTCGCCGAAGGTGCCCACCCAGAGGGTGCCCGTGCGGTCCTCGTAGATGGTGGAGACCACGCTGACGGACCCGAGGTCCACCGGGGTCACCGTGCCGGTGGAGGCGTCCAGGCGGAAGAGCCCGTTGCCGAAGGTGCCCACCCACAGGTGCCCCTGCTCGGAGAACGAGAGGCTGGAGACGTTGCCCCCCAGCACGTCGCCCTCGGGCGCGATGCGGAAGGTGCGGAACCGGCCGCTCTCGCGGTCCAGCCGGGCGACTCCGTCGTTGGTGCCCACCCAGATCGCGCCGTCCGGCCCCTGCGCGATGGCGGCGACGTTGTCGTGCGGCAGCGAGGTGGGGTCGGCGGGGTCGTGGCGGTAGACGGTCCACGCGTCCGCCTCGGCGTCGTACCGGCCGAGGCCCTCGGCTGTGCCTACCCAGACCGTGTTCGAGGAGTCCGCCAGCAGGGCGATCACGTCGCCGTCGGGGAGGCCGTCGCGGGCACGGGCGTAGCGCCGGAACGTCTCGGTCCGCCGGTCCAGGCGGTTGAGGCCGCGGCGGGTGCCCACCCATAGGTCGCCGTTCGGAGCCTCGGCGAGGGCGGTGACGAAGTTGTCGGAGATGGTGGTAGAGTCCCGGCCGCGGCGGTACTCCACGATCTCGTAGCCGTCGAAGCGGTCCAGCCCGTCGAACGTGCCCACCCAGACGAAGCCCCACCGGTCCTGGAGGACGGACGTGATCCCCTCGTTGGAGAGGCCGTCGTCCACGGTGAGGTGCTGGAAGAGCGCTCGCGGCGCGTCGGTGGGGGCGTCCGCCTCGCGCGAGGCGGGCGCGGGCTGGGCGGGGAGGAGCGTGGGGGCGGCGACGAGGCCGCCGAGGAGCACCGCCAGCGCGAGGAGGGCCGGGGCGCACCGCACGTGGGAGGAGGGCGACAGCATGGGGGCGGGTACGCTCAGGCGGACTCGGGGGCCAACTCGTTCAGCGCGGCGCCGACGGACTCGGGCACGGCCGTGAACCGGAGGCGGACGCGCGTGCGGCCCCCCTCGGGCTCGCTCGTGAGCGTCTTGGCGTAGACCTGGGTGGGCTCGGCGCCGGGGACAGTGAGGTCCAGCCGGAGGTCCGAGCGGGCCGGGACCGCGCCGTCCACGAGGGCCTCGGCGCCGCGCTCGCTCACGCGCACGATCTCGCCCGGGATGGTCTCGCTGTCCACGCGCTTCCCGTCCAGGTGGACGAAGGTGAACGCGAGGGGCTCGGCGAGCTGGCGGTAGTGGGGCTCGTCGTCGTCGAGGGCGGCGGCGTACTCCCCGGAGATGGCGCGGACGCTGTGGAGCGGGACGTTCTCCGCGAAGCCCTTGAGCCCGGCCTCGCGCGTCTCCGCGAGCGTGAGCCCAGCCGCCACGGACTGGCGGGTGGCCTCGGAGATGAGGACCTCGCCCGGCGCGGCCTGGCTCTGGATCCGCGCCGTGAGGTTGACCGGGCTGCCCACCACGCCGTACTTCGCGCGCTTCTCGCTGCCGATGCTGCCCACGACCACCTCCCCGGAGTTGACGGCGGCCGTCATCTCCAGCCGCGGCAGCCCGAGCGAGGCCATCTCCTCGTTGACCTCGTCCATCTTGGCCTGCATCGCGAGGGCGCAGGCCACGGCGCGATCCGCGTGGTCCGGCTGCTCGATGGGCGCGCCGAAGATGGCGAGCACGGCGTCCCCGATGAACTCGTCGATGGTGCCGTCGAAGGCGTCCACGACGTCCGTCATCGCGGAGAGGTAGACGTTGAGCAGGCGCACGACGGCCTCCGGCGGGAGGGTCTCGGAGATCTGGCTGAAGCCGGAGAGGTCGCTCATGAGGACGCTGACCTCGCGCATCTCCCCGTCCAGGGAAAGCGAGCCGGGGTTGGCGAGGATGGCCTGCGCGACTTCGGTGGAGAGGTACGTGCCGAGGGCGCGGCGCACGCGGTCCGCCTCGCGCTCGCGCTCCACGGCGCGGCGCGCCTGCTGGAGCGTGATCTGGAGGTCGTCCATGTCGATCGGCTTCGTGAGGAAGTCGAACGCGCCCTTGTTCATGGCGGTGCGGATGTTCTCCATGTCCCCGTAGGCCGTCACAACGACCGCTTTGTGGCGGCGGTCCAGCTCGTCCAGGCGGCCGAGCAGCGTGAGCCCGTCCATCCGCGGCATGTTGAGGTCGGTCACGATGACCTCGATGTCGGGATCGGCGAGGACCTTTTCCAGGGCCTCCTGCCCGTCGCCGGCGAAGTCCAGCTCGAGCTCGCCGCTGCGGACGCGGCGGCGGAACTTCTGCCGGATGAGCGGGGCGAGGTCCGGCTCGTCGTCCACGAAGAGGATCTTGAGCGGCGGTCCCTCGGACGTGGCGGCAGCGGCGGGCTCGGGCGGCAGCTCAGACATGCGGGAGGAGACGGGGCGCAGAAAGGTAGGCGCGAACGTAGAGACAGGGGGGACGCGCGGCTGGCATGAACGCGCGGGGGGGCGGTTGGGGTTCATCGAACGCCGTCTAGAGAATCCCTGAAACGGGGGCACGCGGGCTTCCCGAACGGCGTGGCCCCTACATTGGCGCCCGCCGGGGCACGAGACCGGCGTCTCTGAGGGTTCCCCCGCCATGCCGATGCTCCGTTCTTCGCTCCGCCCGTCTGTTCTAGGCCTCGCACTCGTGGCTGGGACGTGGGGCGCCGCCGCGAGTGCGCAGGCCACGCCCGACGCGCTCCCGGACACGACGCTGGCGCCCGCAGCGCCCTACGCAGTGGGCGCCCCGGCTCGTCCGGCGGTCCGTGCCCCGCTGGCGGTCCCCGTCCGCGGGGAGGCCGCGCCGCCGTCGGCCTCGCGCGGGACCTACCGAGCGGCCCTCCTTACGCCGAGCGACGCCGCCAGCGTGCCGCCGCCTCAGTCCGCAGCCCCGCCCGCGGTCCGCCGCGAGCGCGCCCCGGAGGCGGCGACGGAGGCGCCCGCCTTTTTTGACACGCGCACGGCCTGGGGACACAAAGAGCTTCCTGAGGGGCGCCCGCAGTTTTTCGATGCGCGCATCGCGTGGGGCCACAAGGACCCGGCGCAGCGCGGCGCAGGGCTGTTCGATACCGAAGTGGCCGAGGGGCACAAGGAGCTGCCGTTCCGCGCCATCGCGCAGTTCGAGGTGCCCGAGGAGGCGTTCGCGCTGATGGACGCGCAGGCGCGGCACGTCCGCAGCCTGACCGGGACGGAGCGACTCCAGGCGCGCTACTTCCCCGCCATCGAGCGCCAGCTGGCGGCGCTGAGTCTGCCGGCGGAGCTGAAGTACGTCGCGCTGATCGAGAGCCGGCTGGACCCGGAGGCGGTCTCCGAGGCGGGCGCCCGCGGCCTCTGGCAGATCATGCCGGAGACGGCCGGCGACTTCGGGCTGGATTCTATGGCCGTCCACGATCCCACGAAGGCCACGCCCGTGGCGGCGCTCTACCTGGACCGCCTCCAGCGGATGTTCGGCGGCGACTGGATGCTCGCGCTGGCGGCCTACAACGCCGGCCCCGGCCGCGTGATGCGGGCCATGCGGGACTACGAGCGCATCGTGGGCCGCGCGCCGACGTTCTGGGAGGTCCGCCACCGGCTCCCCCGCGAGACCCAGCACTACGTGCCCCGTTTCCTCGCGACGGTCCGCCACTTCGAGGCCGGCGCCTGACCCGCTGGCGGTTGCCCTCGGCACCTTCGCGGGGCGAGGACGTAGGAAGGGGGCACCTCATCCTCCCCCTTCCATGGCAACGAACCACGGCCCCCAGATCAAGGACGACGAGACCTACGAAGCGCTCCGCGACGAGGGCGCCTCGAAGGAGAAGGCCGCGCGCATCGCGAACGCGCAGGCGAACCCGGACCAGAACCCCTCGGAGGCGGGCGGGCACGCCGAGCCCTACGAGGAGCGCACGAAGGACGAACTCTACGAGCGCGCGCAGGAGATCGGCATCGAGGGCCGGTCTGACATGACGAAGGACGAGCTGATCGAGGCGCTGCGGAATCACTAACCCCGCTGAGGACGACCGCCAGCGGGTAGCTTCCGCGCTCCCTCGCGCCGCCCCTCATGACCTACGACGTCCGCCCCCAGCACATGGGCTCGTGGACGTTCCTCTTCCGCGAGGGCACCCCGAAGGGCCGGCTGGCGGCCGATGTCCGGCTGGGCGGCATTTTCGACGAAGGCTCCATCCGCGTGGGCGAGATCCCGTTCGAGCTAGACCGCGACGGCATCTCGCGCGCGTACCGGCTCCGGTTCGAGGGCCGCACCCTCGCGCTGGCGGAGCCGGAAGGCCCGCTCTCCGGCGGCTACGACCTCCGCGTGGAGGCGGCGGTACTCTCTCGGAACGTGCCCATCGGGGAGCGCGTGTGGCTGGAGTGGGTGCCGGACTCGTTCAGCGGCCGAGCGTTCGATCTCCGCGATGGGGGCGTGCTCGTGGGCCGGATGGAGCGGACGGCGCGGCTCTTCCGGCACTTCTCGCTCTCGCTGGACGACGACGTGCCGCTCGCCATCGGGGCGTTCTGCATGGCGCTCGCGCTCGCGCGGCTGCGCCGCCAGTCCCGGAGCGGCTAGCGGCTGGCGGTCCGCGTCAGAGAATGGCTTCCGCGAAGCGGTCGGCCTCGTCCTCGTTGAGGAACTCGAAGAGCCAGTCGTGCGCGTGCCTGCGGACGAGCCAGACGGTCCGGCCGTGCGAGAACGCGCCGTAGATGCTGCGGATGGAGACGCGCTTCGGCCCGGTGGAGGTTTGCAACACGAGCTTCGTCCCCTCGATGAGGACGTCGCCGAACCCGCTCCACTTCTTGGTCTTGATCCGGGGGAGGGCGGCGCGGAACCGCTCGTGGCGGGGCGTCCCGCGCGGGGTCTTGCGGAAGGCGCGGTCGCGCTCGGAGGCGTAGAGCGGGCGCCAGCGCGCGGCCCAGGGGCGGTCGTGCCGGTGGCCGCCCATCGCGCGGAGCAGGGTGCGGAGGAGGGCGGCGTCCTCGTCGCTCCGGATGAACGTGGCGCGGCCGCCGCGCCGTTGGAGGAGGACCCCGTTCTGGAACCGCAGCGCTGTGTCGATGGCGGTGAAGGGGGTGGCGTCCGGGGTGCGGCCGCGGGCGTCCAGGATGACGCGCTGGTTGGTCACGAGGACGCGCCCCTCGCGGTTGACGCCCCGCAGGCACGCGGCGGGCACGCGGAGGTGGTACGTGTCGCCGGCGGCGTACATCTCGCGGCTGTCGGGGTCGCTGAAGACGGCCGCCAGCCGGTCGGGGTTGGCCTCGCGCCAGGTGGCGTTGGCAGCGAGGTGCCCCCGCTCCTCCGGGGCGAGCGGGAGGCCGGTGGGCACCTCGGGGAGGTCGCCGTTGCGGAGCCGCCACGCGCTGGCGGCGCGGGTCAGCATGGTCTCGACGCGCTCCGGGACGGTCACGCCGAGGGCGGTCTGCGCGTGCTCGATCTCGTCCGCTTCCTCGGGGGAGAGCTGGCCGTCGCAGAGCACGCGGGCGACGGTCACGAGGAGCCGCTCGCGGGCCATGACCGTGAAGGCGCCGTCCGCGAGATGCGGGTCCAGCCCGAGGGTGTGCTGGAGCGTGAACAGCAGCAGGCGCTCGTCCACGCTCAGGCAGTCGTCCGCGAGGGCGGCGTGGACGGCCGTCCCGAAGGCGCGCTGGTGCGGCCCCTCCACGTCGCGCGGGCCGAGGTGGAGCGTGCGCGCGAGGACGCCGAGCAGCTGGCGGTCGGCCTCGACGAAGTCGCCGTCTTCCAGCGTCCAGTCCAGGAACCGCTGGTAGAGGTCCACGCGCTCGTCGTAGAAGTCCAGCGAGAGGTCCACGCCGCGCTGGCGGCGGATGCGGCGGACGTGCTCCTCGCCGAGCTCATCCGGGTGCCCGGCCGCGACGATGAGGTTGTGGAGCTCGATCCACGCGTTGCGCTCGGGCTCGCGGCCGCGGCGGTCGGGGGGGGCGGGGTAGAGGAGGTCGAAGGGACCCACGAGAGCAGGGAAAGCCGGGGGACGAAGCTAACCGGCCGCCGCCCACGGCCGCCGCTGGAGACCCTCGCCCTGGCGGCACAGCTGGCGGGAGACCCGGCTCCCCCCGCCCTCGATGCCTGGGTATTGGCGCGACTGGAGACGCTTGGACTCGAGGCCGCCGAAGACTTGCAGCTGCTGTCGGGAGACGACCTCGTGCCCGACGCCGTCCCCGAGGACCTGGCCCGACGCTTGGAGCGGGACTTCCCAACCCGCGTCAAGACCGGCGACGCGAGCTACCGGGTCGCCTACGACGTGAAACGAAAGCGCGCGACGCTC
>DUBD01000179.1:0-9345 GCA_012960515.1 Bacteroidota bacterium
CGCCCGCCAGTCGGCGCGGTTCTCCCCGTCGGTGAAGGCCTGGCGTTCCCGGAGGGACAATTCCGGAGGGGAGAACGCCAGGCCCGTCCCTTAGTCCATCATGCGGCGGAGGAAGGCCGGCACGTCCGGGTCGTCCTTCTTGATGCGGGGGCCCGGCTCCGGCGGCACCTCGCTGAGGCGGAGCCGCTTGATGTTGGGCACGCCCGCCTCGTCCGTCGGCTCCTCCTCGCGCGGCTTCTCCTGCGGCGGGGCCACGCGGCTGCGGCGCCGGAAGGCCGGCTCGTCCAGCTCGCGGAGGTTCATCTCGCCCTTGTAGTGCGGCGAGCCCCCCCCGTCGCCGCTGAGCGGGACGGAGCGGCGGATGGAAGCGTCGGCGGCCTCCTGCTGGCGGCTGCGGTCGCCGGCGTCGAAGCCGGTGGCCATGACCGTGACGCGGAGCTCGTCGCCCATCTCGGGGTCGATGACGGTGCCGAAGATGACCTCGGCCTCGTCACCCGCCTCCTGCTGGATGACGGACATGCCGCGGGTGGCCTCGCGGATGGAGAGGCTCGGGCCGGCGGTGATGTTGACGAGCCCGTTGCGCGCGCCGTGGATGGAGATGCCGTCCAGCAGCGGGCTCTCGAGGGCCTCGCGGGCGGCCCGCTCGGCGCGCTGGTCGCCGTGCGCGATGGAGGAGCCCATGAGGGCGGTGCCGCCGTCGAGCATCGTCGTGCGCACGTCGGCGAAGTCGAGGTTGATGAGGCCGTGGACGGTGATGAGCTCCGAGATGCCGCGGGTCGCGTTGTAGAGCACGTCGTCCGCCATGACGAAGGCGTCCACGAGCGTCGTGTCGTCCTCGGCGATGTCGAGCAGGCGCTCGTTCGGCACGATCACGAGCGTGTCCACGGTCTCCCGCAGGCGCTCGATGCCCTGATCGGCCATGTACAGGCGCTTCTTGCCCTCGCAGTCGAAGGGCTTGGTGACCACCGCGACGGTGAGGATGCCCATCTCCTTCGCGATGGCGGAGATGACGGGCGCGGCGCCAGTGCCGGTGCCACCGCCCATCCCGGCGGTCACGAAGACCATGTCCGTGCCCTGGAGCGCGGCCTCGATCTCCTTGTGGCTCTCCTGCGCGGCCTCCGCGCCGACGCTGGGCCGGGCGCCCGCGCCGAGCCCCGAGGTGCGCTCGCGGCCGATCTGAATCTTGAGCGGCGCGAGGTTGACGCCGAGCGCCTGCGCGTCCGTGTTGACGGCGATGAACTCGACGCCGTGGATGCCCTTCGCGAGCATGTTGTTGACGGCGTTGCCACCGCCGCCGCCGACACCGACCACGCGGATCGTCGCGTCGTCGGTTGCCTCGTCGTCGAAAGAGAAGCGGGAAAAGTCTTGCATGGGGTGTCCCTCCTTTTGGGTAATGCTGGGGGTCGCCAGGAGTGTGAGGTCAGTCGTTCGGTTTAGAGTTCGTCGAACCAGCGCTTCATGCGGTCCGTGATCTTGGCGACGAGGCTGTCTCCTTCCTCGTAGTCGCCGTCGTAGAGTTCGGGCTCGGCGGAGCGGGCGTGCCCGTCCCCGGCGGGGGCGTTCCCCGCGGAGACGGCGACGTCGTCCATTTCGGGCACGCCGCGCGCCGGCTCCGCGCTGGCGGCCGCGGCCACGGCCGGCGCCAGCAGCGAGGCCCCGGACCCGACGCCCTCACGCAGCGCGTGGAGCACGAGGCCGACGCCGGTCGCGTACTTCGGGCTCTGGACCTCTTCGGCGAGGCCACCCTTGAGACCGATCGGACGACCGATGCGCGCTTCGAGCCCGAGGATATCACTGGCGAGCTCGGCTGTGCCAGGGATCAGCGAGCCGCCGCCCGTCAGGACGACGCCGGCGGAGAGGTGCCGGCCGTAGCCGGAGCGCTTGATCTCGATGGCGACGATCTCCAGGATCTCCTCCACGCGGGGCTGGATGATGGCCGCCAGCGTGCTCTGCGCGATGGCCTTCTCCGGCCGCCCGCCGATGCCGGGGATGGTGATCTGCTGGTCCGCGTCCACGAGGTCCACCAGCGCGGAGCCGAACTGGCGCTTGAGCGCCTCGGCCTGCTCGTGGAGGACGCCGAGGCCCTTGCGGATGTCGTCCGTGACCTTGCTCCCCGCGATCGCGATGACGGCGGTGTGGCGGATGGTCTTGTCCTCGAAGATGGCGATGTCCGTCGTGCCGCCGCCGATGTCCACGAGCACGACGCCCACCTCCTTCTCGTCCTCGTGGAGGACGGCGTGGGAGCTCGCGAGCGGCTCCAGCACGATGTCGTCCACGCGGTAGCCGGCCTTCTCGATGCAGCGGTAGACGTTCTTCGCGGCGGAGACGAGGCCGGTGATGATGTGGACGTTGGCCTCCAACCGGACGCCGCTCATGCCCACGGGATCGGCCACGCCGTCCTGGCCGTCCACGATGAACTCCTGCGGGAGCACGTGGAGGATCTCACGGTCGGCGGGCATGGCCACGTGGCGGGTGTCCTCCAGCAGGCGGGCCACGTCCTGCCGGGAGATCTCGCCGCCGGAGACGGTGATGACGCCGCGGCTCTGGAAGCTCTGGATGTGGTCGCCCGCGATGCCGACGACGACGCTCTCGACGGTGACGCCCGCGGCGCGCTCGGCCTCGCCGACGGCCTTCTTCACGGCCTCGACGGTCTTGTCGATGTTGACCACGACGCCGCGGTTCAGCCCGTGGCTATCGGCCACGCCGACGCCGCGGACGTGGATGCGGTCGTGCTCGTCTGCGCTCGCCACGACGGCGCAGATCTTCGTCGTGCCGATATCGACGCCGACGACGAGACGTTCCTTCTCGCTCATGTCTCTAGGGGGTAGGGGGTGTAGGGGTTGCGACGGAATCGGAGCCGGTGCCAGGCGACGGCGCAGCAGGCTCCGGGGCCGCGGCGTCGGGTTGGGAATCGCGCGGGGCGGCGGCCTCAGACGGGGCCACGCCGCCAGCGGCGCGCGTTGTGCCGGTGGTGCCGCCGCCCTCGCGGGTGACGACCTGGCCGGCAAATCGGAGGTCCACGAGGTGGACGGGCACGTCCGGCCGCGGGAGCACGGCCTGGTGCCAGAAGGCGGAGAGCCGCGCGAGGGCGTCGGCGTGGCCGGTGCGGCCGAGGCGGACGGGCAGCGCGCCGCGCGCAGGCGCGGGGACGGTCGTGAGCGTCGCGCCGGAGCGGGACCACTCCACCTCGGAGACGAGCGCGTCCACGTCGTCGTCCGCGTCCGCCAGCGCGGCGATGAGCTCACGGAGGCCCGCGCTCTGGACGGGCTGCGTCGGGTGGTAGGCGGGCGCCCCGCGGAGAAGCGGCACGTCCTCGAAGGCGGCGCCCTCCGGGACCGGCATCGCGAAGCCATCGCGGTCCAGGTAGTGCGAGAGCGCGCCGCGGCGGTCCACGACGAGCACGGCCGGCTGGCGCTCTTCCACGGTGATGCGGAGCGTGCCGGTGGGGAGGCGGCGGAGGCGGGCCTCGCGGACCCACGGGTGACGGCGCACGCGGTCCGAGACGAGCGGGAGGTCGATGCCGTAGAGCGCGACGGGGGCGACGGAGTCCGGGGCGACGCCGGCCAGCTGGCGGACGTCCTCGGCGGCGGCGTGCGTGTTGCCGGCCACCTCTACGCGCTGGAGCGGGAGCGTCCGGTGCCAGACCCACACCGCCCCGAGCCCCACGACGAGCGCGGCGATCCCGAGGCCCCGCACGAACGTGCGGAGCTTCGCGCGGCGGGCCTGCTGCTGCTTGGTGAGGCGCTTCTTAGCCATCGGTCCGGGGGAGCGTGTCCAGGAAGGCCTCGCCGTAGCGCCACACGTCGCCGGCGCCCATCGTGAGGACGAGGTCGCCCGCGCGCGTCAGCTCCGCCAGCGCGACGGGCAGGTGCGCCTTGTCCTCCACGTAGTGCACGTCGCGGTGGCCGTACTGCCGCGCGAGCCGCGCGATGAGCTCGCCCGTGACGCCCTCGATGGGCTCCTCGCGAGCGGGGTACACGTCCGTGACCACGAGCACGTCGGCGTCGTAGAAGGCGCGGGCGAACTCGTGCTGGAGATCGCGGGTGCGGCTGTAGAGGTGGGGCTGGAAGACGGCCACGACCCGGCGCTCCGGCCAGCCGCGTGCGGCGGCCTCCAGCGTGGCCTCCACCTCGGTCGGGTGGTGGGCGTAGTCGTCCACGACGAGCAGCGTGCCCTCCGCCCCGCTGGCGGTCGGCACGCGCGCCTCGCCCTTGAGCTGGAAGCGGCGGACCACGCCCTCGTAGGCCGCCAGCCCCTCGGCGATGGTGGCGAACGGCACGTCCAGTTCCAGTCCCACGCCGACCGCCGCCAGCGCGTTGCGGACGTTGTGGAGGCCGGGCGCGTGGAGCGTGATGGAGCCGAGGCGCTCGGAGTGGTAGACCACGTCGAAGTGCGTCGCCGCGCCGATCTGCTCCACGTTCTCCGCGCGGAGCGTAGCCTGCCGGCTCGTGCCGTAGGTCACCACGCGGCGGTGGATGCGGCCGACGACGGAGCGCACGTTCTCGTCGTCCAGGCAGAGGATGGCCGCGCCGAAGAACGGGACGCGGTTCGCGTACTCCACGAACGTGTCCTTGATGTCGTCGAGGTCCTTGTACGTGTCGAGGTGGTCCTCCTCGATGTTCGTGATAACGGCGAGGACCGGGGTGAGTCGGAGGAAGGTGCGGTCGTACTCGTCCGCCTCCACCACGATCACGTCGCCCTCGCCGGAGACGGCGTTGCTCCCGAAGGAGGCCACCTTCCCGCCCACGATGATCGTCGGCTCCAGGTCCGCGGTCTTGGCCACCAGGCCCACCATCGTGGTGGTGGTCGTCTTGCCGTGCGTCCCCGCGATGCCGATGCCGTGGCGCATCCGCATGAGCTCGCCGAGCATCTCGGCGCGCTTGATGCGCGGGATGAGGCGCCGCCCCGCCTCCACGGTCTCGGGGTTCTCGTGCGCCTTGACGGCGGAGGAGTAGACCACCACGTCGGCGTCCGCCACGTGTTCCGCGGCGTGGCCCTCGTAGATCGTCGCGCCGAGGTCTTCGAGCCGCGCGGTGGTGTCGCCCTTCTTGAGGTCCGAGCCCGTCACCTCGAAGCCGCGCGCGATCAGGACCTCCGCGATGGAGGACATCCCGATGCCGCCGATGCCCACCATGTGGACGCGGCGCACGCGGCCCATGCGGTCGCGGCTGGCGGAAGAGGTCGTCGGGCGGTCGGTCACGGGTGGAATCGGTGGAGGGCGGGGGCAGGCGCGCACCGGCGGCGCGCGCACGTGGGAATCAGGAAGAGGGCGAGGCCCCGCGCCGAGCGTCCGCCAGCCGCACGACGGCGCGGGCGATCTCGGCGGCGGCGTCCGGCCGTGCGATGGCGAGCGCGGCCTCGCGCATGGTGGCGCGCTCCTCGGGGTTGGCGAGCAGGTCGCGGACGAGCCCGAAGCGGGCGTCGAGGTCGGCCTCGGGAAGGAGGACGGCGGCGCCTTCATCGGAGAGGGCGCGCGCGTTCTTGGTCTGGTGGTCCGCGGTGACGTTGGGGCTCGGGACGAGCACGCTCGGCGTGCCGGTCACGGTCAGCTCGGAGCAGGTGATGGCGCCGGAGCGGCACAGCGCGAGGTCCGCCGCGGCGTACGCGAGGTCCATCCGGTCCAGGTACGGCACGAGGCGGAGGCGCTCGTGGTCCGGCGTGGCCTCGCGGAGGGTGTCGTAGTAGCGCTTCCCTGCGGCCCAGATGACGAACGTGTGGGGATCCTCCAGGAGCTCCCGGAGATGCATCTTCAGCGCGCCGTTGATGGGGCCGGCGCCGAGGGAGCCGCCCATCGCGAGGAGCACGCGGGCGTCGGCGGGGATGTCCCAGTGCCGGCGAGCTTCGTCCGCGTCCGCGTCGCGGAGGTCTTGCCGGACGGGGTTGCCGGCGACGACGGTCTCGGTCGGGAAGTGTTCGCGGGCGGCCTCGAAGGCAACGAACACGGTCGTCGCGCGGGGCGCGAGCAGCTTGTTGGTGGCGCCGGCGTAGGCGTTCTGCTCCTGGAGCACGAGCGGCCGCTTCGCCCAGGACGCTGCCATCCCGACCGGCCCGGAGACGTACCCGCCCGTGCCCACGACCACATCCGGGTCGAAGTCCGAGATCAGGCGGCGGCTCTCCCACAGCCCCTTCGCCAGCTTGAACGGGAAGGTCAGGTTGCGGCCGAGCGCCTCGGCGGAGAGGCCGCGCTGGAAGCCGCTGACGGTGATGGGGTGGATGGGGTAGCCCGCCTTCGGGACGGCCTCCCACTCCATCCGGTCCTGCGTGCCCGCGAACGCGATGGCCGTGCCCGGAGCCACCGCCCGCCCGGCGTCCGCGATGGCGATGGCCGGGTAGACGTGCCCGCCCGTGCCGCCGCACGCGAAGAGCACGCGGGGCGTCCCGGGGGCACGGCGGAGGGCGCCGGCAGAGGGGGCGGTATGGAGGTCGGTGTCGATCATCGTCGGGCTGGCGGTCGTCGCCAGCGGGTCGGCGGGAAGCGCGCTAGATCGTATCAGGCGGCGTCGGCGTGTCGGGAGATGTTGAGGAGGATGCCGACCATCGCGCCCGTGGCCAGCAGCGAGGTGCCGCCGTAGCTCACGAAGGGCATGGCCAGCCCCGTCACCGGCGCGAGGCCCGTAGCGACGGCGGCGTTGACGAACCCGTAGAGCACGACGGCGCACGTGATCCCCGTCGCGAGGAAGAGCCCGAGGGGGTCCGCGGCGCCGCGCGCGATGCGGAGCAGCCCCCGGCCGAGGATCCAGACGAAGAGGACGAGCAGGCCCACGGCGCCCGCCAGCCCGTACTCCTCCGCCACGATGGCGAAGATGAAGTCGTTGTAGGGGGCCGGGAGGAAGTCTCGCTGGACGCTCTTGCCGGGGCCGCGGCCGGTCACGCCGCCCATCGCGAAGGCGATCTTGGCCTGCCGCGCCTGGTAGCCCTCGTCCTGATCGGAGTAGGTGGCCGCGGCGGTCTCCTCGGTCGTGAAGAAGCTCGTGCCCAGCCAGGAGTCGATGCGGGCGGCGCGCTGCGGGTTGGCCGCGAGGAACCCGATGGCGAGCACGAGCGCGATGGCGCCCGTCCCCAGCAGGTGCGTCACGCGGACCCGCCCGACGAACATCATGCCCGTCAGCGTGGCCAGCAGGATGGCGGCCGTGGAGAGGTCCTCCATCCCGATGAGGAGGAGCGTCGGGCCGATCCAGAAGAGCAGCGGGAGGTAGCCGCGACCCAGGCTCTCGATGTACGGCTGCTTCTTGGCGAGCAGCACGGCCACGTGGAGCAGCACGGCCACCTTCGCGATGTCCGACGGCTGGAAGGTGACGAACCCGAGGTCGATCCAGCGCTGCGCGCCGTTGGTCACCACGCCCATCACCTGCACGGCGATCAGCAGCCCCCACGCGAGGAGCATGAGCGGGCGCGAGATCCGCGCGAGCCACCGGTAGTCCACGAGCGAGACGGCGCCCATCACGCCGACCGCCAGCCCGAGGCGGACGAGGTGGTTGAAGAGGAACCGCTCGGTGTCCCCGCCGCCCTTCGTCTCGGCGAGGAACGAGATCGCGGAGTACACCGCCACCACGCCCGCCGCCGCGAGCAGCAGGACGGCCCCGATGATGGCGCGGTCGGAGCGCCGGGGAGCGGTGAGGGAGAGCGCGGAGGGCATCGGTGAGAGCGGGCGCCAGCGGGCGGGTCCGGGCGGGGCGGGCAGGGAGCACACCGGCGGCGTGCCCCCTCCGGTTTAGAGGGAGCGGACGAGGTCTTTGAACACCTCCCCGCGGTGCTCGTAGTCGTCGAACATGTCGAAGGAGGCGCAGGCCGGGGAGAGCAGGACGGTGTCGCCCGGCTCGGCCATGAGGCCAGCGAACTGCACGGCCTCCGCCATGTCGCCGGCGTGGGCGGTGTGCGCCACCAGCGGGCCGAGCTCGCTGAGCACCTTGTCCGCGCCCTCGCCCATCGCGACGATCCCCTTCACCTTGTCGCTGACGAGGCGGCGGAGCGGCCCGTAGTCGTTGCCCTTGTCGCGGCCGCCGGCGATGAGGACCACGGCCGGGGAGCCGTCCTCGCGCGTGGCGTAGGACTCCAGCGCGTACCACACGGCGTTGACGTTGGTGGCCTTGGAGTCGTTGACGTAGTCCACGCCGCGCACGGAGCGGACGCGCTCCAGGCGGTGCGGGACGCCCTCGAACGAGGTCAGGCTCTGGCGCACGACGTCGCTCCGGATCTCCACGGCGCGGGCCACGATGGCGGCCGCGAGGGAGTTGTAGAGGTTGTGGCGCCCACGGAGGGCGAGATCGGAGGTGGGCATGAAGTCCTCGTCGCGGAACACGGAATCGGTCGGGGTGGGGGGTCCCGGAGCGCGATGCGCGGGGTCCTGTTGTGGGAGGGAAAGCGTGATCCACTCGGCGCCGCCCGTCTCGTGGACGGAGGCCCCGAGGGGCAGCGGCCGCTCGGCGGAGAAGGGCACCGCCGCGAGGCCGCGCGTTTCAGCGGCGCGCTCGACGTGCTGGCGGACGTGGTCGTCGTCGTGGTTGTAGACGAGCCAGTCCGCGGGGGTCTGGTTCTCGAAGAGCCGGTACTTGGCCGCGGCGTACTTCTCGAAGTCGTGGTCGTAGCGGTCCAGGTGGTCCGGCGTGACGTTGAGGAGGACCGCGATGTGCGGGCGGAACGTCGAGATGTGGTCCAGCTGGAAGGAGGAGACCTCCAGGACCACGTGCGTCCCCTCGTCCACCTCGTCCACGAGGTCCGAGAACGCCGTCCCGATGTTGCCGCCGACGACGTGCGGGAGGCCCGCCGTCTGGAAGACGTGCCCGATGAGGGCCGTCGTGGTGGTCTTGCCGTTGGAGCCGGTGACGGCCACGATGGGGCCGCGGCAGAACCAGCCCGCCACCTCGATCTCGCCCACGACCGGCACGCCCGCCTCCATCGCGGAGACCACGACCGGCGACGTGCTCGGCACGCCGGGGCTGAGCACCATCAGGTCCGCCGCGAGCGCGCGCTCCGTGTGGCCGCCGGCCTCGTGCGGGATCCCGCCGAGCGCCTCCGCCAGCCCGGCGCCGGCGCCGTACTCCGAGAGGAACACGTCCGCGCCCCGGCGGGCCAGCAGCCGAGCCACGGCCACGCCGCTCCGCGCGCCGCCCACGACGGTCACGCGCGCGCCCTCCACCGACTGGCGGAACGGCTCGGTGGCGGTCCGGAGCTGCTCGCGCGTCATCGGACCCGGAAGAGGAAGATGGTCAGGATGGCCAGCAGCGCCGAGCAGATGTTCCGCGACAAGGGTGCGACCCACATGGTCGAGAACTGGGGCGACGACGTGCCCCATGGCAAGGTGACCGACTTCTACCGTGCCGCCGACGCGAAGGAGGGCGAGACACC
>DUBD01000179.1:9355-18025 GCA_012960515.1 Bacteroidota bacterium
GCACGCCCTGCGCTTCGTAGTGGTGGTGCAGCGGGGCCATCCGGAAGACGCGCCGCCCCTCGCCGTACTTCCGCTTCGTGTACTTGAAGTAGCCGGTCTGAATGATGACCGACATCGTCTCCGCGAAAAAGATGGCGCAGAGGATGGGGAGGTAGAGCTCCTTCTTGATCAGGATCGCCAGCGTGCCGATGCCGGCGCCCAGCGCGAGGCTGCCCGTGTCGCCCATGAAGACCTGCGCGGGGTAGCCGTTGTACCAGAGGAACCCGAAGCAGGCCGCGCCCAGCGCCGCGGCGTAGATCGTCAGCTCCGCCGTGCCGGGCACGAAGACGTCGTTGACGAAGGCCGCGAGGTCCGCGCGCCCCGTGATGTAGGTCATCCCGATCAGCGCGAGGCTGGCGAACGCCGTGGTGCCGGCGGTCAGCCCGTCCAGCCCGTCCGTGAGGTTGACGGCGTTGGAGACGCCCGTCAGGATGAACGTGACGACGGGGATGTAGATGAGCCACCCCCAGCCCTCGCCGATGATCGGCGCGAGGAAGTCGTAGTCGATGGTGCCGTTGGGGACGAACGGCAGGCTCGTGGCGGTGTGGATGCCGTCCAGCGAGGGGAGCAGGTAGAGCAGCACGCCCACGAGCAGGCCGAGCGTGATCTGTCCCGCCAGCTTGGTCTTCTCCGCGAGCCCCTTCTTGTCCTTCTTGACCACCTTGATGTAGTCGTCGGCGAAGCCGAAGGCGCCCATCCAGCCCGTCGCGACGAGCACCACCCAGACGTAGGGGTTGGTGAGGTCGCCCCAGAGGAGGACGGCGGAGAACATCGCGAGGAGGAGGATGACGCCGCCCATGGTGGGCGTGCCGGCCTTGTGCGCGTGGGAGACGGCGCCGGCGTCCTCGCCCTCGCGGACGGTCTCGCCGAGCTGGCGACGCCGGAGGGAGGCGATGATCTTCTTGCCCGCGAACAGGGCCACCAGCAGGGCGGTCCCCGCGGAGAGCCCCGCGCGGACGGTCACGAACTGGAAGACCTGGAAGCCAGGCGGCTGGTAGGTGGCCTCCAGCCAGGAGAAGAGGTGGTAGAGCATCTAGGCGGCCTCGGCGGTGCGGTGGTGGAGCGCGCGCGCGAGGTGCACGCGGTCGTCGAAGTCCCGGCGCTCGGCGCCGACGATCTGGTAGGTCTCGTGGCCCTTCCCCGCCACGACGATCACGTCGCCCGGGGCGGCCTCGCGGGCGGCGTGCGCGATGGCCTCGGCCCGGTCCACGATCTGGTCTGCGGGCTGGCTCAGCCCCGTCGCGATGTCCCGGAGGATGGCGGCGGGGTCCTCGGTGCGGGGGTTGTCGCTCGTCACGACGACGCGGTCCGCCAGCCGGGAGGCGATGCCCGCCATCTCGGGGCGCTTGGCGCGGTCGCGGTCGCCGCCGCAGCCGAAGACGGCCCAGAGGCGCCCGCCCTCCGGCACGATCTCGCGCGCGGTGGAGAGCACGTTGTCCAGCGCGTCCGGCGTGTGCGCGTAGTCCACCACGCCGAGGACGCCGTCCTCGGAGCGGAGCGTCTGGAAGCGGCCGGGCACGCCCTCCGCCTCCGCCAGCGCGTCCAGCGTCTCCCCCGCCGCGTAGCCGAGGTCGCGGGCGACGGCGTAGGCCGCGGCGAGGTTGAGCGCGTTGAAGCGGCCCGCCAGCCGGAAGCGGCGCTCCTGGCCGTCCAGCCGGAGCAGCAGCCCGGCGACGGCGTTCTCCAGCACCTCCACGCGCACGTGCGACTGGCGGTCCGTGCCGTAGGTGACGACGCGGGCGCGGGTGTTCCGCGTCATGTCCGCGTGGGCGGCGTCGTCTCGGTTGACCACGGCCACGGCGTCGGCGCGGAGGCCGTCGAAGAGGCGGCGCTTGGCGCTGGCGTAGGCCTCGGCGGAGCCGTGGAAGTCCAGGTGGTCGTGGGTGAGGTTGGTGAAGACGGCGGCGCGGAAGCGGAGCGTGCGCACGCGGTCCAACGCGAGGCCGTGGGAGGAGACCTCCATCGCGACGTGCGTCACCTCGCGGTCGCGCATGGCCGCGAGCAGGCTCTGCAGCCCGACGGCCTCCGGCGTGGTGAAGGCGGTGGCGTAGCGCTCCGCCCCGATCCGGTTCTCCACGGTGCCGATGAGTCCGGCGGTCTCTCCCAGGCGCGAGAGCAGGCCGTGGAGCAGGATGGCCGTGGTGGTCTTGCCGTTGGTGCCGGTGATGCCGAGCAGCGCGAGGCTGTCCGCGGGGCGGCGGTAGAAGGCGGCCGCTGCCTCCGCCAGCGCCGCCCTCGTGTCGGTGGCCCGCACGAGGACAGCGCTGGGGAGGCGCTCACCCTTCCCCAAGGGTTCCGGAGCGGAGGCGTCGGCCTCCGGCAGGTCGTAGTCGTCACGCACGATCGCGGCGCCCGCGCCGGCCGCCAGCGCGGCGGGGACGAAGTCGTGGCCATCGCGGCCGCCCGCGGCGTCGGCGGAGATGGCGCCGAAGAGGTCGCCGGTGCGGACGCGGCGGCTGTCGTCGGCGAGGCCGCGGACCGTCACGCCGTCCGCCTCGGGCTCGCTCGCGAGGAGGCCGGCCGCGCGGATCGGCGCGACGAGGTCGGCGAGCGGCATCGGCTCGGCCTCGGGCGTCGGGGGCGTGGGGTGGAGCTCGCTCACGGGGCGGCGGTCAGGGTAACGGAGGAGGGCAGCGAGGCGCCCGGCGCCACGGACTGGCGGCGGACGACGCCGGCACCGTCCAGGCGAGGGGTGACGCCCTGCGTGCGGAGCCACGCGACGGCACGGCGGGTGGAGAGGCCGCGGAGGTCCGGCATCGTGCCGGCCGCTTCGGCTTCGTCCAGGCGGACGGTCCGATCCACGCGGACCTCGGCGCCGGGTGCGGCGTCGCGGTAGGCGACGGGCTCCCAGTCTGCGCGGCGCGGGAGGCGCGGCGCGAGGCCGTGGGCGCGGAGGCGCGAGGCCGCCAGCGGGGCGGGCATCCCGTCCACGCGCGGGAGCGCGGCGGTCTCGAAGGCGGGGAGCGGCTCCGCCGGCGCCACGCGCTGCGCCACCGTCGGGAAGGTGCCCACCCAGCGGCTGGCGACGCGCCCGAAGATGGGCGCGGCCACGGTGCCGCCGTAGAACCCGTTCGTCGGGTTATCCAGGAGGATGTAGACGACGACCTCGGGGTCGTCTGCGGGGAACATGCCGGCGAAGCTCGCGCGGTACGTCCGTCGCGAGTAGGACCCGCCCGCGGCGCTCTGCGCCGTGCCGGTCTTGCCCGCCACGCGGAGGCCGGGCACGCGCGCCGCCCGCGCCGTCCCGCCGTCCTCCATCACCACGCGCTCGAACTCGGGGAGCAGCGCACGGGCGGTCCGCTCAGAGAACGCGCGGCGGACGGAGTCCACGGGCGCGCGCCACGTGACCTCGCCGCGGCCGTTCCGGCGCTCCGCTACCACGTGGGGACGCACGAGGAGGCCGCCGTTCGCGAGCGCCGCGTAGGCCGTGAGCATCTGGAGCGGCGTCGTCTCCACGCTGTAGCCGATGGACATCCACGGGAGCGTGATCGCGCCCCACTCCTCGGGGCGGCGGAGCGTGCCGGCTACCTCGCCGGGGAGGTCCACGAGTGTGGGTTGCCCGAAGCCCA
Organism: Bacteroidota bacterium; assembly: GCA_012960515.1. Lineage (GTDB taxonomy): Bacteria > Bacteroidota > Rhodothermia > Rhodothermales > Rubricoccaceae > Rubricoccus. Next base: position 12,964 of record DUBD01000179.1, read on the forward strand.
GAGAACGTGCGGCCCCGTACAGCCCGCCCTCCCCGATCTTCAGCGCCGCCTTCGCCATGGCCACGTTGGAGGAGACCTTGATGGCGTCCGCGAAGGTGAGCGTGCCGTGGGCGCGGGTGTCCCGGAGCGTCGCGCCCTTGAAGACGTGCCAGCCCTCGCCCGTCTCGAACGAGTCGTCGAGGTCCACCGCGCGGCCCTCCAGCGCGGCCACAGCCGTCACCAGCTTGAAGGTGGAGCCGGGCTCGATCTTGTCCGTGACGGCGTGGTTGCGCCGCGCTGCGGAGGCGAAGGCGCCGGGCCGGTTGGGGTCGTAGGTGGGGACGTTGGCGAGCGCGAGGATAGCGCCCGTCTTGGGGTCCATCGCGACGGCCGTGCCCCAGCGCGCGCCGGCCTCGGCCACGCCTCGCGCCAGCTCCTCTTCGAGGATGGCCTGCCGCACGAGGTCGATGGTGAGCACGACGGTCTCGCCGTGCTCGGGCTCCACCACGCTCCCGCCCACGATGGCCTTGACGCGCCCGCGCATGTCGCGCTGGACCGCCTGGCGGCCGGGGCGGCCTCGGAGGGCGTCGTCGTGCGTGGCCTCCACGCCCGCGCGGCCGTCCATGTCCGCGTCCACGTGCCCGAGGACGTGCGCGGCGGCGTCGCCGTAGGTGTAGCGGCGTGCGAAGCGGCCCTGGATGAGGAGCCCCGGGATCTCGGCGCGGTCCAGTTCTTCCTTCGCGGCCTCATCCAGCGAGCGCACGAGGCGAACGTACTGGCGGCTGTAGCGGTCGCGGATGGCGCGGCGGTAGTGGTCCGCGCTCTGGTCCGTGAGCCGCCCGAGGAGTTGGACGAGCTCTTCCTGCTTCTCCTCGAAGCCCGCGACGGTCGGGTCCGCGGCCACCTCGTAGCGGGCGGTGTTCTGCACGAGGACGCGGCCCGCACGGTCCAGGATAACGCCGCGCTGCGCGGGCAGCTCCACGAAGCTGGAGGCCTGGTCCGCCCCCTGCGCGCGGAGTTCCTGGCCGTCCACGAGGTGGAGGCGGAGCATCTGCGCGACGACCGCGGCCGGGAGCATCAGCACGATGCCCAGGACGAGGTAGAGGCGGTTGAGGATGGTGCGGCGAGCGTCCATGGCGCGCTGGCGGTTGCGTCCGCCAGCCGGGAGAGATCAGTCGAGGGTGAGGGCGGGACCGTAGGCGATGCCTTCCTCCAGGCCCAGCCGCGCGGCGGCGGGCATGACGGCCTCGGGGCCGGTCATCCGGTCGAAGGCGCCGCGGAGGCGCTGGTTGGTGAGGCGCAGCCGCTCGTTCTCCGCCTGGGCGGCCTGCACCTCGGCGAGCGTGGCCTGCGTGGCGAACGTGTGGCCTACGAAGGCGGTCAGCAGCGCGCAGGCGAACAGCACGAGGACGCCCAGCTTCAGGCTCGGCGTGGCGTCCAGCGCCTTCACGCGGCGGGAGGCGCGCGTCTTCTTGCCCCGCTTCGGCTTCGCCCCGAGATCGCCCCAGCCGGGGAGGTTGCCGCTCCGCGCCTTCTGCTTGAGCACGGACCGGGTCGCCTGCGGCTTGCGGGCGGCCTTGGTCTGCTTCGCGCGCGAGGTCGCCTTACGGGACGACGTCTTCTTGCGCGACGACGGACGGGTCGTCTTGGAGCGGGGGGCGGTAGCAGTGGGCATCTATTCCTCGGTCTTCTCGGCGACGCGGAGGCGGGCGCTCCGCGCGCGCGGGTTCGCGGCGATCTCCTCGTCCGTGGCGATGACGGGCTTGCGGGTGACGGCCCGGAGCGGCGAGAGCACGCGGCCGAAGTCGTCCTTCCGCGGGTCGCGCTCGAAGGTGCCGTGGCGGAGGAAGCGCTTGGCGCGGCGGTCCTCCAGCGAGTGGTACGCGATGACCGCCAGCCGGCCGCCGGGCGCGAGCACGCGGAGCGCGGCGGGCAGCGCCTCCTCGATCTGCCGCATCTCGTCGTTGACGGCGATGCGGAGGGCCTGGAAGACGCGCGCGAGCGTCTTGAGCTCGTCGCGGTCCGGGGTGGACTGGCGGATGGCGTCGGCGAGGTCCGCGGTGGTCTCCATCCGCTCCGCGTTCTTGATCGCCCGCGCGAGCGGGCGCGAGCGGCGCTCCTCGCCGAACGCGTAGATCACGTCCGCCAGCTCGGCGGCGTCCAGCCGCGCGATGAGCTCGGCGGCGGACTCCCCCGCCTCGGGGTTCATGCGCATGTCGAGCGGGCCGTCCTGCGCGTAGGCGAACCCGCGGGCGCCCGCGTCCAGCTGGCGGGAGCTCACGCCGAGGTCGAGGAGGACGCCCGCGACGGTTCCGGCCGCGATGCCCTCGGCGGCGAGCGCCGCGCCCACCTCGGCGAACGTGGCGTGGACCGGGATGAACCGGCCCTCGGCCTCGGCGTCCGCCAGCCGCGCGCGGGCCGTCGCCAGCGCCTCGGGGTCGCGGTCGATGCCGACGACCGTCACGCCGGGGGCGGCGTCCAGCAGGGCGGCGGTGTGGCCGCCGCCGCCGAGCGTGCCGTCTACGTAGACGCCGGCCGGGTCCGTCACGAGGAGCTCCACGGTCTCGCGCACGAGCACGGGGTCGTGGTAGCCGGTGGCGTAGGCGGAGGCGCCATCGCGCGACGCGCCAGCCGCTTCAGCGGAGCGGTGCGGGGCGGCCGATGGGCCCTGCCCTCCGGGCACGGACTGGTCGGCCGACCGGGCACCGCCGGCGCGGGAGCGGCGGGAGCGTCGCGGGGTGGACATGGGGGCGTGGGGTGGCATGGTCAGGAGGCGTCCGCGGTGAGGGCGGCGGGCGCGTCCGAGGGGTCCGCGGCGGGCGTGGCGGCCCGGCGGCTGAGGTGCTTCTCCGCCAGCTCGGCGACGGAGTGCGCGGAGCCGTTGAGGTAGGCGGCGTAGGCGCTCGGAGCCCACACCTCGATGCGGTTGGTCACGCCGAGCATCCGGGCCTTCTCGCCCGGCTCCAACCCGACGAGCTCCATGAGATCGCGGGGCAACGTGACGCGGCCCTGGGAGTCCAGCGTCACCTCGTCCGTCCACATCAGGACGCGGCGGGAGAGCAGCGCCTCCTCCCGGTTGAAGGGGTCGAGCGCGTTGATGCGCGGCTCGATCTCGTCCTCCCAGACGTCGTAGGGGTAGAGCACGATGCACTGGTCCATGCCCTGCGTGACGACGAACGTCTCGCGGGCTTCAGGCCGGAGGTACCGGCGCATGGACGCCGGGACCGCGACGCGGCCTTTGGCATCGATGGAGTTCTCTGCTCTTCCCTTGAAGCCGGCCATGGCCGGTGTCCCCTTCTCGGGTGGTTGGTGAGTGGTGGGCAGGGGGTGCCAGATGGAATTCCCCACTCGTCCCCACCGCCGTCAACCTAGAGAAAGGGGCCATTTTCAGCCAGTTTCGGGGATAACTCGTGCCCCCAGTGGATAACCGGCCTCCCAAACCGGCCTCAGCGGCCAGAAATGCCGGAGTGAACACACATTCACCATCCAGACCCCCCAAGTGAATAGATTATCACCTACCCCTCACCCCTCCACAGCGCGGACTCGGCACCATGTCTCCACAACTTACCGAACGCCAAAACCAGATCTATGAATTCGTCCGCGCGCACCTCCGGGACGAGGGCATCCCCCCCACCGTAGACGAGATCCGCCAGCACCTCGGGTTGGTCAGCACCAACGGAGTCCACAAGCACCTCCTCGCGCTGGAGCGGAAGGGCGTCATCGTACGGACGCCCGGGGTCTCACGAGGGATCAAGGTGCTGGCCAAGAACGCCGCCGCGCGAGGCCGCGAGACCGGACCGCCGAACCTCCCCATCGTCCCGGTGATGGACGCCTCCCAGCGGCACCGCCTCCGCCGCGCGAAGGAGTTCCTCCACGTGGACCTCAAGCTCATCCCGCGGATGGATCCCGAGGACGGCCTGGTCGGCTACGTGGACGACGATGGGATGGCCGACGAGGGCATCTACAAGAACGACTACGTCGTGATCGAGGAGACCGGCGACCGGCCCATCCCGGCGGGCACCCTCGTGGCCGTGATCGTGGAGGACGCGCTGCTCGTCCGGCGCCTCTCGTTCAAGGGCGAGCGGGTGGTGTTCACGCCCTCAGCCCGGCACTACAAAGAGCGCTCGTTCATGGCGGGCTCGCCGGTGTACCTCGTGATCGGTCCGGTGCGCGGCGTGCTGCGCGCGCTCTGACCTCGCGTCCCCCGCTGGCGGAGGCGATGGGCGGGCGCGGCCTCACGCCTCTCCTCGCTCGCCGACCGGCCCCGCCAGCCGAGCGGGTCCCCGCCGGCCCCGACCGCCTCGGGGCCAGCGGAGCGTGAGGCGATCAGCCGCCCGCGAGGACGCTGAGCATGGCCGCGCACCCGAGCGCGGCGTAGATCCCGAGCACGTACCCGGCCACGGCCATCAGCAGCCCGACCGGCGCCATCGCGGGGTGGTAGACGCCCGCCACGATCGGCGCGCTGGCGGCGCCGCCCACGTTGGCCATGCTGCCCGTGGCCACGAAGAAGAGCGGGGCCTTGAGCAGCTTCGCCGCGAGGAACAGCAGCGCGATGTGGACCGAGAGCCAGATGACGCCCGCGAGGAGATAGAACGGCGCCTCCGCGACCGCGCCCAGATCGCCCTGCGCGCCGATGCTCGTCAGCAGTAGGTACAGCGCGACGTACCCGATCCGGCTCGCGCCGTCCGCCTCCAGCTTCCGCATCGGCGTGAAGCTCAGCGCGAGGCCCGCCGTCACCGCGATCAGCACGGCCCACGTCCCGCCGGAGATGATGGTCTGCCCCTGGATGCTGAGCGGCGGCAGCCCGCTCCCGAGCACCCGCGCGAGCACGGCCGCCGCGATGCCCATCCCGAGGATGATCGCGCCCGTCTCGATGGAGAGCGGCCGGCGCGTCTGGTCCAGCTGCTTGAGCGTCTCGTCCACGCGGTCCATCGCGCTCGTGTCCGCGCCCACCCATCGGTTGAACCGCTGCTGGTAGCCCGCGAGGAAGAGCAGGATGCCCATCCAGCCGTAGCCCACGACGGTGTCCACGACGATGATGGGACCGAGGTCGCGGAGGCCCACGCTTTCCTGGATGGCGACC
>DUBD01000180.1 GCA_012960515.1 Bacteroidota bacterium
CCGTAGCTCGCGCTACGCCTGCTTCCCGCTCCTCGCGGGCCGCCCCCGGTCCTCGCGTTCGGCCTCGCTCCGAATCACCGGACAGAGCCTAGCCCGGCTGGCGGCTGCCCCCGGCGAGCCCGACCCGACACCGCCCCGCTGACGACGACCGCCAGCGGGGCGGGACCGCTCAGAGGTCCAGCTTCACGCCGGCGTTGGCGATGAAGCCGTCCGTCGGTGCCCAGATCTCCGCGAACGTCGGGGTCTGGCGCGCGCCCAGGACCACGGGGCCGTAGTTCGTCTGCTGCGTGTCCAGGAGGTTCTCCAGGTTGAGGAACACCCGCGCCGGGCCGACGCTCCACTGCCCCATGATGCCGGTGACCCAGTAGCCGGGCGTCCGCTCGCCGTCCGGGAGCGTCTGCGGGCCGGTGTAGTAGGCCTCCAGCCCGATCCGGCCGCGGCCGTGCTGCTCCCACACGAGGACGGTGTACGTCTTGTGCTCGGGCGTGAGCGCCAGCGGCTGGCGGCCGTCGCCGGCGGCCTCGGTCGCGTCCAGGTAGACGTAGCCGAGGAACAGCTTGAAGTCGTCCAGGCCGAAGCGGGCGTTGGTCTCCAGCCCTCGCGTGACGATGGGGCCGCTCGCGTTGGTGTAGCGCAGGAGGCCGTCGCCGGTGGCGGGTGCGGGCACGAGGGCGTCGTCCAGGTGCGTGAGGTACGCGGCCTGGTTGAACGAGAGCGTGACGCGCCCGCCGAGGACGGTCTGCACGTTGACGTCCACCGTGACGCCCTCCGAGGTCTCGGCCTCGATGGAGTCGTCCAGCGGGAGGACGCCCTCGAAGGCGCGCGCCTCAGACGGCTCCAGGAAGACGGTCGGGGCTTTGTAGCCCAGCCCGCCCGTCGCGCGGACCGAGACCTCCGGGCTCACGCGCACGAGCGCCGAGGCGCGGGGCAGCGCGAAGACGCCGAACTCGTCGTGCGCCTCGCCGCGAAGGCCGAGCTCCACCGCCAGCCGGTCGGTCACGTCCCAGGTGTCCTGCGCGAAGAGGCCGGCGGCGAGGTAGCCGTAGTCCAGCTCGGGGCCGGTCGCCTCGCGCTGGTCGAAGGCATCCGTGCGGAGGTCCACCCCGCCGACCACGTCGTGGGCGCCCAGGCGGAAAAGCCCGGAGGCTTCGGTGTAGGTCGCCGTCTGGTCTCCCTCGAAGCGGTAACTCGGGAGCTCCACGCTGCGGCCGAAGAGGCTCGTGCTCTGCTTGAGCGTGAGCGTCGCGCGGTCCGAGAGCGTGTGGTCCAGCCGGAGCTGGGAGGTGAGCCGCTGGCTCTCGCTCCGTTCCACGTAGCCCGCCGCGCCGTCGCGGATGGCGTCCACGTCACCGCCCTGGCGGTCTTCCACCGTGGCCGTGACGCCGGCCCAGAGCGTCGTGCGCTCCGAGGGGTAGAGGAAGCCGCGCGGCGCGACCGTCAGCCGCTCCGTCTGGGGGAGGTTGGTGAAGGCGTCGTCGTCGCCGTCGTAGGCGCGCTGGCGGTTGGCGGAGGCGAGGAACGTGTAGCCCACCCGCTCGGTGCGCGCGGAGAGGAACGTGCCGGCGTCCAGGCCACCCGCGCTCGTCGCGTTGAGCAGGAGCGAGCGCTCCGGCCGCTCGCCCGGCGTCTTGCTCACGAGGTTGACGAGGCCCGCGATGGCGTCGCCGCCGTAGAGCGTGGACGAGGGGCCCTTGACGATCTCCACCTGGCGGAGGTCGAGCGGCGGGACCTGCAGGAGGGAGAGGCCGCCGGAGAAGCCGCCGTAGAGCGGGAAGCCGTCCTTGAGCAGCTGCGTGTAGCGGCCGTCGAGCCCCTGAATCCGGATGGAGGCGTTGCCCGAGACGGCGGAGGTCTGCTGGACGACGATCCCCGGCGACTCGTTCAGCATCATCGTGATGTTGGACGGGTCCATCGAGAGCTTCTCGTCGATCTCCTCGCCCGCGATGGTCTCGACGCGCGTGGGGATCTGCGCGATGGTCCGGCTCGTCCGCGTCGCGGAGACCACGACATCGCCGAGGGCCTCGTGGTCCTCTTCCATCGCGACCTCGATGGGCGTCTCGGGATCGGCGAGGGGAACGGTCACGCTCACCCGTGCCTCTTCAAAGCCGACGAACGTGACGACGAGCGTGTGCGCCCCGGCGGGGACGTCCGCCAGCCGGGCGAGGCCGTCCAGCGAGGTGGTGGCGCCCACGGTGGGCTGGAGTCCGTCCACGACGACCGTCGCGCCGGGAAGCGGCTCGCCGGAGTGTTCGTCGGTGACGCGGACGGTGACGGGGTGGGGGGCAGCGGTCTGGGCCGCCGCGCCGCTGGCGGTCAGCGCCAGCAGCAACAGGAGGGACCCGAGGCGGGTCCGGATACGGGGATGCATCGGTGGGGGGCGGCCGCTCCCAACGAGAGGCCGCGGTAGGTCTGGGCAGGGACGCCTCGCGCGGGGCGGGGCGCCGTGAGATCGAGCGTCCGGCGCGGGGCCGGGGATCTCTAGCCCAGGGGGACGTGCTCCGGCCCCTCCACCTCCACAAGCGGGGGGCGGTCGGCGTCCGTTGCGAACCGCGCACGCACAGGCGTCCGCAGCGCGACGGCGTCCGGCGCGACGGTCGTCGGCGCGTAGACGAGGTGGCAGAGGCAGTCCGCGGAGGGCGCGTCGTGCGCGTCTCCGTCCTCGTGGTCGCCGCCGGGGGAAGGGCTCGGGTGCCCGCTCCCGGCAGCACCGTCCAGGTGCCCCTCGATGTGCTGCGCGACCGTGGCCTCGTCCGCGCACGAGACCAGATCCGTCGTCTGGACGAGGATCAGGCCCGCGAGGAGAGCAGCGAGAACGGGGACGCAGCGGCGCATGGGGAGAGGCTACGCCCGGTCTCGCGGGGAGACCACGCCGTCCTCGCCCTTCGCGCCGGGTTCACCGAGCGCGCCCGGCTGGCGGCGGCGCTCGGCGAGGGGCGGCGCTATTCCGAGACGGTGAAGGGGACCACGAGGGCGTCGGTGGCCCAGCGGAGCGAGAGCGTGCCCGCTCCGCCCGCGGCGGGCTCCACAGCGATGGTGAAGGCTTCCACGGACGCGCCGAGCGACTCGCGCCGCATGGGAACGCGGCCGAGGTCCTGCGCCGGGTCGTAGCGGTTGCCGTTCTGCCCGGTCTGGCGATTGACGATGAGGACGCCGCCGTCGGGCTCGGGGATGGAGAACAGCGTGTACGTGCCGGCGGGCACCGCCAGTGCGTCGGGGCCGTCGCCCAGGACGAGGTCGCGGTCGGTCATGAAGTGGGTGGCGCGGTTGGCGCCGGTCCGCCAGAGTTCGCCCCAGGGCACGAGCGCGCCCCAGATCTCGCGCTCCCGGCGGTACGGCTGCCCGAAGTCCACGGTGATCGTCGCGCCGGCCACCGTGGCGACGGTCTCACCGCGCCCAGACAGGGCGCCGACGGACTGGCCCGCTGCGTCCATCTCCGCCCATCGCCGGGCCGCAGCCTCCACGTCCACGCCGCTCCCTCGCTCTACGATGAGCGCGCGCGTGGTCTGGCCGGCGTCCAGCATCGCGAGGCGGCCCTCGCCGTCGGTCTCGACGGTCATGGGGCCGCGGAACGGATGGCGCACGGTCACGGTCCCGTCCTCCTGCGTGTCACTCGTGAACGCGACGAGCCCGCGGGTGGTGAAGAGCGGCTGGTCCAGCGGGCCGCCCGCCTCTACGGCGCGCTCCACCATGATCTCGAACGGCCAGTGCACCATGTCGATAAAGGGCAGGGCGCGATCGGTGAGCGCGACCGTGCGGATGGTTTCCGGCTCGTCCGTAGGCGCGACCGTCACCCGGAGGCTGTCGCCGGCCGGCACGGCGGTCTCGCGGCGCAGCACCTCGTCCGTGAGCGGTTGGCGGGTGACCACTTCGTAGCGAATCAGCTGGCCGTCTGGTCCGATCTGGAGGCTGTAGCTCGTCAGGGTGGTGCGCGGCGCTCGCAGCGCGACCGTCGCCGTCATGCCCGAGGCGGTGCGGGCGAAGCGTTCCACGGCGAGCGTATCGGCGCCGAGCCGGGTGACGAACGCGGCATCGGCGAGGGGCGTCTCGGCGGAGGTGCCGGCGACACCGCTGGACCGGACCGGGGACGGAGAGGAGCAGCCGACGATAAGGGCGGCGAGAGCGAGCGGGAGAAGGCGAAGCACTGCGGAGAGGGAAAGGCAAGGGCGCGTCTATCACTCCGCTGCGCCCGTTGGGGTCCCGTCGGCTGGCGGTGCGTCCCGGCGAGCCTGAACGAGAACGCCCCGCCGGCGACGAGCGCCAGCGGGGCGGGAGCAGAACGCGCGGCGTCCGCTAGTTGGAGGCGACCTCCTTGGCCACCTGCGGCGGGGCCGTGGTGGCGCCATCGCCGGAGGAGGCGTTGCCGAGCGGCGTGAACGCCTGGATGCCCGTCAGCTCGCGGCCGAGGATGAGGCCGTGGATGTCGTAGGTCCCCTCGTAGGTGTTGACCGACTCGAGGTTGACCATGTGGTGGATCACGCGGTACTCGCCGGTGATGCCGTTGCCGCCCATCATGTCGCGGGCCACCCGCGCGATGTCCAGCGCCGTGCCCACGTTGTTCCGCTTCGCGAGCGAGACCATGCTGTGGTGGCCCTGGCCCTTGTCGCGCAAGTCGCCGAGGCGCCACGCGAGGAGCTGCATCTGCGTGATCTCGGTCAGCATGTTCGCCAGCTTGGTCTGGACGAGCTGCATGGAGCCGAGCGGGTGGCCGAACTGGTGGCGCTCCATCACGTACTGCCGCGCGCGCCGGTAGCAGTCCTCCGCCGCACCGACGGCGCCCCACGCGATGCCGTAGCGCGCGTTGTTGAGGCACATGAACGGCCCCTTCAGCCCGCGGATCTCCGGGAAGACGTTGGCCTCCGGGACGAACACGTCGTCGAAGACCATCTCGCCGGTGATGCTCGCGCGGAGGCTCATCTTGTTGTGGGTCTTCGGGGCGGTGTAGCCCTCCATCCCCTTCTCCACGAGGAAGCCGCGGATGACGCCGGGGTCGTCCTTGGACTCCTTCGCCTTGGCCCAGACCACGCCCACGTCCGCAACGGGGGAGTTCGTGATCCACATCTTCGCGCCGTTCAGCTTCCAGCCGCCGTCCACCTTGAGCGCGGTGGTGACCATGGAGCCGGGGTCGGAGCCGTGGTTGGGCTCCGTCAGGCCAAAGCAGCCGATCATCTCGCCGGTCGCCAGCTTGGGCAGGAAGCGCTCTTTCTGCTCCGCCGTCCCGAACGCCTCGATGGGGAACATGACGAGCGAGGACTGCACGCTCGCGAAGGAGCGGTAGGCGCTGTCCACGCGCTCCAGCTCGCGCGCCACCAGCCCGTAGGCGGTGTAGCTCGCGCCCGCGCCGCCGTACTCCTCCGCGACGGTGATCCCGAGCAGGCCCATCTCGCCCATCTCGCGCGGGATCTCGGGGTGGAAGACCTCGTCCTGGTTGCCCTCCAGAGCGCGCGGCTCCAGCTTGGACTGCGCGTAGTCGCGGGCGGACTCCATGATGAGGCGCTCCTCCTCGCCGAGCATGGACTCGAAGAGGAAAGCGTCGTCGATGTTGAACGGCTGGGCGGGCATGGCCGGGAGGGTTGAGTGTGCGTATCGGGAAGGTACCCCGCGCCGGATCGCGCGGAGGTGCGAAGCAGCGGGGGCGTGGAAGGGCTTCCGGTCCTGCTCCGCTGGCGCTCCCGCCCGGCCGACGCGTCCGCCAGCGGACAGCAGGCGATGAGCTGGGTCACTGTCCCGTTTTCGTTCCGATGGCGCGGGTGGAACGATCCGGGCGCTGGCTGGCCGGGAGGTGGTAGGCGCGCGAGGCTCAGCCTCCGCCAGTATGCGCTTCGTCTTCTGCCTCGCCCTCACGTTCCTGCTCGTCGCCGGATGCGACGGCACCGGCCCGGTCGGGGCGGTGGACCTGGAGAACGGTGTGCGGGCCGAGGTGACCTCGCAGGGGATCGTCGTGGAGAACCAGAAGGCGGAGCCGATCCACGTCGTGGTCTACGGCGAGCGGGCGCTGGCGGAGGTGGACCCGCGGCCCCAGACGCTGGCCGCCCCCGGCCGCTACGTCGGCATCGGGCTGACGACGATGTTCGGGTTCGATGACGACGGCTTCGTCCGACGCAGCGACGGGCGGTACGCCGTCTACTGGATTACAGTCAAGGGCGAGGGCGCGGATCGGCACATCGGCGAACGCGGCACGCTGGAACTGGCGCGATAGCAGACGCCGCTATTCGAAGGGCGCGGGCTCTGCGACTTCCACCTCCAGCGGGTCTCCGTCGTTCGGGAGGCCGTCGCCGCTGCTGAGGAGCGAGATCGCGCCGTACGCGAGCGAGAGCAGGATCACGATGGCGAGGACGATCTTGGTCGTGGGCTTCATGACGGGAGGGGAGAGGGGACGGGTTCTACGGCGCCTGCCGCTCCGTGCTCCCCTCCGCTGGCGGCCCCTCTCGCCGAGCGCGACCGCCAGCCGGTGGCGCTAGCCCGCGCGGCGCCAGTCGTCGTAGTCGTCGTCCTCCAGGTCGTCGTCGTCGCCGAAGGAGCACGGAGCCCATCATGTCCGCGTAGCCGGCGCCGCCGTCCACGAGGTCCTTCCCGAGGAGGGAGCGCTGGTGCAACGCCTCCAACGCGAGTTCCATCAGACTGGCCTTCTCCGCCGGGGTGTTCGGCGTCGTGTGCGCGCCGACGAGCGCCGCCAGCCCGTCCACGCTGTCCAGCACGCGGGCGTACTGATCGAACGGCATCTCGGGGCCGATCTCCACGCCGTTGCCTTTCGCGAACCACGCGAGAACGTCACCGTAGGCCTTCCGACCCTCGGCCTTGTCGGCGGGGTCCGGGAGGTACTTCGGGACGATGGCGGCCACGGCGCGGCCGATGAGCGCGCGCGCCACGCCCTGTGCGCCCTCCTGCTCGCCCTCGTAGACGAGCTCCACCTTGCCCGTCACCGCGGGCTCGATGGCGTTCAGGTCCGTCGCGCGGAGCGTGGTCTCGTCCTCGCCGTTGAGGAGCGCGCGGCGCTCAGCGGCGCTCACGAGGTCCTCCATCGCAGCGCGGGTCAGGCGGGCGCTCACGCCGGACTTCTGGTCCACGTACTCGGACTCGCGCGCCTCGAAGGCCACCTGCTCCACGATCTCGCGGAAGACGTGCGGCACGCGGACGCTCACGCCCCCGGCCGACTGGCGGTCCTGCCACGCCTCCTGCCGCGTGATCTCGACGCCGATCTCGATCTCGCGCGGGTAGTGCGTTAGGATCTGACTATCGATGCGGTCCTTGAGCGGCGTGATGATGGAGCCGCGGTTGGTGTAGTCCTCCGGGTTGGCCGTGAACACCATCAGCATGTCCAGCGGGAGGCGGACGTTGAAGCCGCGGATCTGCACGTCCTGTTCCTCCATCACGTTGAGCAGGCCCACCTGGATGCGCGGCTGGAGATCCGGAAGCTCGTTGATGGCGAAGATGCCGCGGTGCGTGCGCGGGATGATCCCGAAGTGGATGACCTCCTCGTCCGCGTACGTCAGCTTCTGCGTGGCCGCCTTGATCGGGTCGATGTCGCCGATGAGGTCCGCGATGCTGGTGTCCGGCGTCGCCAGCTTCTCGCCGTAGCGCTCGGAGCGGTGCAGCCAGCCGATGGGCGCGTCGTCCCCCTTCTCCGCGATGAGGTCGCGGGCGTACTTGGAGACCGGCGCGAGGGGATCGTCGTGGATCTCGGAGCCCTCCACGACGGGCACCCACTCGTCCAAGAGGGACGGGAGCATCCGCACGAGGCGGCTCTTGGCCTGACCGCGGAGGCCGAGCAGGATGAAGTCGTGCTTGCCGAGGATCGCGTTCTGGACCTGCGGGATCACGGTGCGGTCGAAGCCGAGGATGCCGGGGAAGACCTCCTCGCGTGCCTTCAGCTTGGCGATGAGGTTGGCCCGGACCTCGTCTTTGACGGAGCGGGGCGTGTAGCCGGAGGCGCGGAGAGCGCCGAGGGTGCGGAGGGTGGGAGCGTCAGCCATGCGTGCGGGAGTCCGGCCGGGGCCGGGGTCGTCGGGCTGGCGGTCCGGGTCGGCGGGGTCGCCGAGGGCCGCCGCCAGCGGGGCGAGGAGTCACGCGAGGCCGGGAGCGCGGTTCCAGCCAGGCGCAGCGGGGAGGGGGAAGGGCGCTGTTCATTGTTACTTCAAAAAATGGAAGCGATTCCGGTCGGCTTCGGAAGTGCTTCCAGGCTCGGGGCCGGGTTGCGCGCTCCGCGAGACGGCACCTAGACTAGCTGCCCTTCGACGCGCCTTCACAGATCGGTGTCCACCGAACTCTCTCGTTCCCTGCGACTTACGCCCGCCCCGCTGGCGGGCGCCTCCGGCGCGCTCGTGCTTTCCGTCCTCGTCCTTATCGGCCTCCTTGTTGGAGGCTGACCCCACGGACCGACTCACGGCACAGCACGAATAGGATGCGCTTGGGTTGGTCGAACCCAAGTCCCCCCCGATGCCCGACTCGTACGCGATCGCCGTTCTCCCCGGAGACGGCATCGGCCCCGAAGTCTCCCGAGAGGCCATCCGCGTGCTCCGCGCGAGCGCCGAGGCCTTCGGGTTCGGCCTCACCGCCGATGAGTACCCGGTAGGGGGCGCCGGCGTCGATGCCGTGGGCGATCCGTTGCCGCCTGCCACGCTGGACGCCTGCCTCGCTGCCGACGCGGTCTTCCTGGGCGCCGTGGGCGGACCGGACTGGGACCGCGTCGCGCCCGAGCGCCGACCCGAGCGCGGGCTCCTTCGGCTACGGAAGGCCCTCGGCGCGTTTGCCAACCTCCGTCCCGTGGCGGTCCCCGATGCGCTCGTGCCTCGCTCGCCGCTCCGCACCGACCGCGTGAGCGGGACGGACCTGCTGATCGTCCGCGAGTTGACGGGCGGGATCTACTTCGGCACCCCACGCGAGCGGACCGAGGCCGAGGCGTTCGACACCATGCGCTACTCGGTCGCCGAGGTGGAGCGGATCGCGAGGGTCGCCTTCGAGTGGGCGGAGCGCCGGAGCGGACGCCTCGCCTCCGTGGACAAGGCCAACGTGCTCGCCTCCTCGGCGCTCTGGCGGGACGTGGTCTCGCGCGTCGGTGCGGACGAGTTCCCGCACGTGGCCCTGGAGCACCTGTACGTGGACAACGCCGCGATGCAGGTGGTCCGCGAGCCCCGCCGGTTCGACGTGATCGTCACCGGCAACCTCTTCGGAGACGTCCTGAGCGACCTCGCCGCGACGCTCCCCGGCACGCTCGGCCTGCTCCCCTCCGCCAGCCTCGGCGGGCCGGTGGGCCTCTTCGAGCCCGTCCACGGCAGCGCCCCGGACCTCGCCGGGCGCGGTCTCGCCAACCCGCTGGCGGCCGTCCTCAGCGCCGCCATGCTCCTCGACGCCCTCGGCCAGCCCGATGCCGCCGCCGCCGTCCGCCAGTCGGTGGAGCGCGCGCTCGCCGAGGGCACCGTCACGCCCGACCTGGGCGGCACCGCCACCACCGAGCAGGTGGGCCGCGCCGTCGCCCGCAGCCTCTCTCCCGCCACCGCTTCTCCCGCACCCTCCCATGTCTGACATCGTCTTCTTCGACACCACGCTCCGCGACGGCGAGCAGTCCCCCGGCGCGGCGATGTCGCTCGCCGACAAGCTCCGGATCGCGCAGCTCCTCGCGGAGATGGGCGTGGACGTGATCGAGGCGGGCTTCCCCGTCTCCTCGCCGCAGCAGGCCGCCGCCGTCCGCGAGATCGCCGCCGCGCTGGCCTCGCGGGAGGTCACCGTCTGCGCGCTCGCCCGCGCCCACTCCGCCGACATCGAGGCCGCCGCCGCCGCGCTGGCGGACGGCGCGAGGACGCGCATCCACACCTTCATCGCCACCAGCGACATCCACATCGCGGCCAAGTTCAGCACGCCGCGCTTCGGAGCCACGCTCGCCGAGCGCCGCGCGAGCGTCCTCCGCATGGCCGCCGACGCCGTCCGCCAGGCGCGCACCCACACCGACGACGTGGAGTTCAGCGCCGAGGACGCCGGCCGCGCCGATCACGGCTTCCTCTGCGACGTGGTCTGCGCCGCCGTGGAAGCCGGTGCCACAACGATCAACCTCCCGGACACCACCGGGTACTGCACGCCCGCCAGCTACGCGGCCCTCTTCGAGGCCACGCGCGGCTGCTGCGACCTCTCCGGCGTCACGCTCTCCACCCACTGCCACGACGACCTCGGGCTGGCCGTCGCCAACACGCTCGCGGGCATCGAGGCGGGCGCGCGGCAGGTGGAGGTCACCCTCAACGGCCTCGGCGAGCGCGCCGGGAACGCCGCCCTCGAAGAGGTCGCGATGGCGCTCCGCGTCCGCGCCGACCACTACGGGCTGGCGCACGCGCTGGACGCGACCCGGCTGGGCGAGGCCAGCCGCCTCGTCTCCGTCGTGACCGGCTTCCCCGTCGCGCCCAACAAGGCCATCGTGGGGGATAACGCCTTCGCGCACGAGGCGGGCATCCACCAGCACGGCGTCCTCAAAGACCGCCACACCTACGAGATCATGCGCGCCGAGGACGTGGGCGCGAGCGCGGAGCAGATCCGCCTCGGCCGCCACAGCGGACGCCACGGGCTGTTCGCGCGGCTGGAGCGCCTCGGGATCGACGTGGCAGAGGACCAGCGCGATGCGGTCTACGAGCGGTTCACGGCGCTCGCCGACAAGAAGAAGGAGATCTACGACGCGGACCTCACCTACATCGCGGACCCCGCGGCCACCGCCAGCGCTGAGACGCCGGCCTACCAGCTCATCGGCCTGCAGGTGACGACGGGCACGGCGGAGCCGCCCTCCGCCGAGGTCACGCTGCTCGATTCCACCTCGGGCCAGGTGCGCGTGGAGACGGCGCAGGGCCACGGACCCGTGGACGCCGTCTACCGCGCCATCGACGCCGCGTGCGGGCGCCCGCACCAGCTGGAGCAGTACAGCATCCGCGCGCTCACCGCCGCCGCCGATTCCCTGGGCGAGGCCGTCGTCGTCGTCTCGGACGGCTCCGCCCTCGCGCAGGGCCGCGCCGCCGACTCCGACATCGTCCGCGCCTCCGCCGAGGCCTACGTCCACGCCCTCAACGGCCTCGACGCCGACGACCACGCCGAGGGCGATTTCGTGCAGCAGGGCATCATGGCCTCCTTCGGGTCGGCGCCGGCATGGTGATCCCCGCTCCACCCTCCGTTCCGGCTGGCGGCGCGCTCCGCCAGCGCGCGGCGGCCCGCCCCCCGACCCGATGAGAAGCGACACCGTCAAGGCCGGCTTCGAGCGGGCCCCGCACCGGAGCCTCCTCCGTGCCACCGGCCAGATCCAGTCCGACGACGACTTCGGCAAGCCGTTCATCGGCGTCTGCAACTCCTACATTGACCTCATCCCGGGGCACGTCCACCTCCAGAGCTTCGGGAAGGTGGTCAAGCACGCCGTCCGCGCCGCCGGCGGCGTCCCGTTCGAGTTCAACACCATCGGCGTGGACGACGGGATCGCGATGGGACACCTCGGGATGCGCTACTCGCTCCCCTCCCGCGAGCTCATCGCCGACTCCGTGGAGACCGTCGCCGAGGCGCACCAGCTCGACGGGCTCGTCTGCATCCCCAACTGCGACAAGATCGTGCCTGGGATGCTCATGGGCGCGCTCCGCATCAACGTCCCGGTCGTGTTCGTCTCGGGCGGGCCGATGGCCGCCGGCCGCCTCCCCGATGGCTCCAAGGCCGACCTCTCAAGCGTGTTCGAGGGCGTGGGCAAGTACCAGACCGGCGAGATCAACGACCAGCAGCTCCACGACCTGGAGGCCTTCGCGTGCCCCACCTGCGGAAGCTGCTCGGGGATGTTCACGGCCAACTCCATGAACTGCCTCATGGAGGCGCTCGGGCTGGCGCTCCCCTACAACGGCTCCATACTCGCGACCGACCCCCGCCGCCGCGAGCTAGCGCGCGCTGCCGCCCGGTGCATCGTCGAGCTGGTCCAAGAGGACCTCAAGCCGCGCGACGTCGCCACGGCCGAGGCGTTCGACGACGCCTTCGTGCTGGACATGGCGATGGGCGGGTCCACGAACACAGTCCTCCACCTGCTGGCGGCCGCCCGCGAGGCCGAGGTGCCGTACGACCTGCGGCGGATCGCGGAGGTCTCCGCGCGGACGCCCTACCTCTGCAAGGTCTCGCCCTCGACGCCGAACGTCCACATGGAGGACGTGGAGGCGGCCGGCGGCGTGCCCGCCATCCTCAAAGAGCTCGACGCCATCGGCGCGCTGAACCCCGACCGCCCGACGGTCGCCGGCACGCTCCGCCAGTCGATCGACGCGGCGACGAACGAGAACCCGGACATCATCCACCCGGCCGACCGCGCCTTCCGCCAGTCCGGCGGGCTCTCGGTCCTCTTCGGCAACCTGGCGCCCGAGGGCGCCATCGTCAAGAGCGGCGCGGTGGTGGACGAGATGCTCACGTTCGAAGGCCCCGCGCGGATCTACGAGTCGCAGGACGACGCCGTCGCGGGCATCCTCGGGGGCGAGGTCCAGCCCGGCGAGGTCGTCGTGATTCGCACCGAGGGGCCGAAGGGCGGCCCCGGGATGCCCGAGATGCTCCAGCCGACGAGCGCGCTCGCGGGCATGGGGCTGGACACGTCGGTCGCGATGATCACCGACGGCCGGTTCTCGGGCGCCACGCGCGGGCTGAGCATCGGCCACGCTTCGCCGGAGGCCGCCAGCGGTGGGCCCATCGGCGCGGTCCGCCCCGGCGACCGCATCCGCATCGACATCCCGGGCGGCGAGCTGGCGCTCCTCGTGGACGAGGCCGAGATCGCCCGCCGGCTGGCGGAGGCGCCCGCCTTCGTGCCCAAGATCCGGAGCGGCTGGCTCGGCCGGTACGCCCACTTCGTGACGAGCGCCTCGGACGGCGCCGTCCTCCGCCTCCCGGACCTCGCCCCGCTGGCGTCCGCCGCCAGCGGCGACGGCGCGTCCGCTCCCGTCTCCTCCGCGCCCGCCCCGGGCGTCCCGTCATGACGACCGCTACGCTCCCGCGCCCCGTCCACCGGGCGACGCCCACCCCGGCCTCGGCGCCCGCCCCTGAGGCCCCACGCCTGACCGGCGCCGACATCTTCGTCAAGAGCCTCGAAGCCGAGGGCGTCGAGTTCGTGTTCGGCCACCCCGGCGGCGCCATCATCAAGATCTACGACGCGTTCGCCCAGCTCCGGCCGTCGTTCCAGCACATCCTCGTCCGCCACGAACAGGCGGGCACGCACGCCGCCGAGGGCTACGCCAAGGCGACGGGCAAGGTGGGCACGGTCCTCGTCACGAGCGGCCCCGGCGCCACCAACACCGTCACCGGCATCGCGGACGCCATGCTGGACTCCGTCCCGCTCGTGGTGTTCACCGGCCAGGTGGCCGTCCCGCTTATCGGCGGGGACGCGTTCCAGGAGGTGGACACGATGGGCGTCACGCGGTCGGTCTCGAAGCACAGCTTCCAGGTCCGCTCCGCCGCCGACCTCGCGCCCACCATCAAGGCCGCCTACCACATCGCGCGGACCGGCCGGCCCGGGCCCGTCGTAGTGGACCTCCCGAAGGACATCCTCGTGGAGGAAGCCGCCTTCGAGTACCCGGAGTCCGTCGAGCTCCGCGGCTACCGCTACGAGCACCCGCCGCAGCCGGAGAAGGTCGAGCGGGCCGCCCGCATGATCCGCCAGTCGGAGCGGCCGCTGCTGTACGTCGGCGGCGGGACCGTCTCCTCCGGCGCGAGCGGGGCGCTCACCGATCTCGCGCGGACGGCCCGCATCCCCGTCACGACCACGCTCCACGGGCTGGGCGCCTTCCCCGAGACCGACGAGCTGGCGCTCGGGATGCTCGGGATGCACGGGACGTACTGGGCCAACATGGCCGTCCAGACGTGCGACCTCCTGATCGCCGTCGGCGCGCGGTTCGACGACCGCGTGACGGGCAAGCTGGAGGCGTGGGCCCCACACGCCGAGGTGATCCACATCGAGATCGACCCCTCGTGCGTCTCGAAAAACGTCTTCGCGGACTGCGCCATCCTGGGCGACGTGGGCGAGGTCCTCGCCCAGCTGGCGCCGCACGTGGAGCCGAAGGACACCGACGCGTGGTTGGCCACCATCGCCGAGTGGCGCCGCCAGGTGGAAGAGCCCGCCGATGACACCCCGGACGACGGCCGCCTCCGCCCGCTCGACGTGGTCCAGAAGCTGGGCGCGAGGGCCGGCAGCCGCGGCGTGCTCACCACGGATGTGGGCCAGCACCAGATGTGGGCTGCCCAGGGGTTCGGCTTCGAGCGGACTCGGAGCCACATCACCTCCGGCGGCCTCGGCACGATGGGCTTCGGCTTCCCCGCCGCCATCGGCGCGGCGCTCGGCCTCCGCGACACGGACGCCGTGGTCGTCTCCATCAACGGCGACGGCGGCTTCCTCATGAACTGCCAGGAACTCGGCGTGGCGGCCAAACACCGCCTCCCGATCAAGCTCGCCATCCTCAACAACTCCCGCCTCGGGATGGTCCGCCAGTGGCAGGAGCTGTTCTTCGGCGAGCGCTACTCCGAGACCGACACGAGCGACACCAACCCCGACTTCGTCGCGCTGGCGGAGGCGTTCGGGTGCGTCGGGCTCCGCGCGAGCACGCCGGACGAGGCCGACGTCGTCATCGCGCAGGCGTGGGAGGTCCACGACCGGCCCGTGCTCATGGAGTTCGTGGTCCCCAACGAGGAGATGGTCTTCCCGATGGTCCCGGCCGGCGCCGCGACCGACAACATGATCCTCAAGCGGTTCGCCCCCGGCGAGTAACCCATGACCACCCTGAACGGAACGGCGCCGCGCGCGCTCACCCACCAGCAACTCATCCGGAAGCGGGCCGACGGCGAGACCGTCCTCGCGGACGCCCCGGAGACGGTCCAGACCAACGTGCTCTCGATCCTGATCGAGAACCACGCCGGCGCGCTCAACCGCGTCGTCAACCTGTTCTCCGCCCGCAACCTCAACCTCGACAGCGTCAGCGTCGGGCCGACGGAGAACCCCACCGTCTCGCGGCTCACCGTGGTGACGAGCGGGACCCGCCGGACGCTCCGCCAGGCCGTCCGCCTCGTCCGCCAGCTCCTCGACGTCCTCGAGGTGGACGAGTTCACGCCCGACGACCCGGTCGTGGAGCGCGAGCTGTGCCTCGTCAAGCTCCGGGCCACGGCCGCCGAGCGCGCGGCCATCCTCGACCTCGCGCGCGGCCTCGGCGCCACGGTCGTCCACGCCGACCGCGAGGCCGTCACCGTGGAGCTCACCGGCACCTCGGCCGAGAACGACGCCTTCATCGAGGTCGCCAGCGAGCACGGGCTCCTGGAGGTCGCCCGCTCCGGCCGCCTCGCGCTCCACCGCCAACGCTACCTGTCTCTGTGAGGTTCGGGGTTCAGGGTTCGGGGTTCAGGGTTCGCGCGACGCGGCTCCGAGCGCTGGGCCCAAGCCTCGGCCTCTCGCCCGCCCCCCCCACTCTCTGACCTTCGCGCGACGCCCGGGTGCCGCCCGCAAGTCTCGCTTCTCCGGTCGTCGAACCCTGAACCCCCAAACCCGGAACTCTAATCCAATGACCGTCCACTACGAGGCCGACCCGGCCGTCATCCGAAGCAAGACCATCGCCGTGATCGGCTATGGCAGTCAGGGCCACGCCCACGCCCTCAACCTCCGCGACAGCGGCGCCCGCGTGATCGTCGGGCTCCGCGAGGGCTCCGCCTCCGCCACCGACGCGCGGGCCGCCGGACTGGAGGTCGTCTCGCCCGCCGAGGCCGCCAGCCGGGCGGACGTGGTCATGCTCCTCGTGCCGGACCAGCACCACAAGGCTGTTTACGAGGGCTCCATCCGCGAGCACCTCACGCCGGGCAAGGCGCTGGCGGTCGGCCACGGGTTCTCCATCCACTACGACCAGATCCAGCCGCCGGAGGGTGTGGACGTGTTCCTCGTGGCGCCGAAGTCTCCGGGTCACCTCGTGCGGCGGACGTACGAGGAGGGCCGCGGCGTCCCGTGCCTCGTCGCCATCCACCAGGACGCGACGGGCTCCGCGCTCGACCTCGCGCTGAGCTACGCCGACGCCATCGGCGGCACGCACGCCGGCGTCATCGAGACGACGTTCAAAGACGAGACCGAGACCGACCTCTTCGGGGAGCAGGCCGTGCTCTGCGGCGGCTCGGAGGCGCTCATCAAGGCCGGCTTCGAGACGCTCGTGGAGGGCGGCTACCCGCCGGAGCTCGCCTATTTCGAGTGCCTCCACGAGCTCAAGCTCATCGTGGACCTCTACTATGAGGGCGGCCTGGAGCGGATGAACTACAGTGTCTCCGACACGGCCGAGTACGGCGGCCACGCCCTCGGCAACCGGATCGTGACGCCGGCGGTGAAGGCCGAAATGAAGAAGGTGCTGGAGGAGGTGCAGTCCGGACAGTTCGCCCGTGAGTTCATCGCGGACCAGGAGGCTGGGGCGCCCAGGCTCAAGGCCATGCGCGAGTCCTCCGAGGCGCACCCCATCGAGCGGATCGGCCGCAAGCTCCGCGGGATGATGGACTGGCTCCGCCCCACTGCCGCCTCCGGCGACGGCGCCTCCGTCCCCGCCACGCCCTCCGCCTGACCCCGCCCGGCTGGCGGACGCCCTCCGCCAGCGCGCGGCGCTCCCGAGCCGCCCCCGCGGCCCTTTCCCGCCTTCCCCTCCGTCTCTGTGACCATCACCGAATCCATCCTCGCCCAGCACGCCGGCCGCGACCGCGTCAGCCCCGGCGAAACCGTCTGGATCGACGTCGACACGCTCATGACGCACGACGTCTGCGGGCCGCCGACCATCGAGATCTTCAAGCGCGAGTTCGGCGAGGACGCGAAGCCCTGGGACAAGGAAGGGCTGGCCATCATCCCGGACCACTACATCTTTACCTCCGACCAGCACGCGCACCGCAACATCCAGATCCTGCGCGCCTTCGCCGCCGAGCACGACCTGCCGTACTACTACGACGTCGGCGGGGACGACTACAAGGGCGTCTGCCACATGGCGCTCGCGGAGGAGGGCTTCAACCGGCCCGGCACCACCCTTTTCGGAACGGACAGCCACACCTGCACCTCGGGCGCCTTCGGGCTGTTCTCGACCGGGATCGGCAACACGGACGCCGCGCTCATCCTCGGGACCGGCAAGATCTGGGTCAAGGTGCCGGAGACCATGCGGTTCATCTTCGAGGGCGAGCTCCCGCCGTACCTCATGGCGAAGGACCTCATCCTCGCCGTCATCGGCGACATCGGGACGGACGGGGCCACGTACCGCGCGATGGAGTTCGACGGGCAGGCCGTCTACGACCTCTCCGTGGAGGAGCGAATGACGCTGTGCAACATGGCCATCGAGGCCGGCGGCAAAAACGGGATCATCCAGCCCGACGCCAAGACGATGGACTACACGAAGGCGCGCACGGACCGCCCCTTCACCCCCGTCTACTCCTCGCCCGATGCCCGCTTCCACTCCGAGCGCGTCTACGACGTGAGCACGATGGAACCCGTCGTGGCCAAGCCGCACGCGCCGGACAACAAGGCACCCGTGAGCGAGGTGGCTGGGACGAAGCTCGACCGGGCGTACATCGGCTCGTGCACGGCTGCCAGAACGGTGCACTTGCGATATCGTACTGCTGAATCGTTTTCCGCTACTGCGAACGCGCATGTGGCGGCTTCATGAAAGCAACGGAATTCCAGGTGGCCGCATGGGCCAATGCTTACGCACGACGCGGTAAGACCACTGGTAATACTGCCTTAGCGGCACTACTCTGGGTCGAGGCCGTTACGGGCGAACAGGTTTTCGCCCGCTCACCGCTCGTGACTGTTCATTGTCGCCCACAGTGTCCCCATGGGATGGTCAGAGAGAAGCCCTTGGCCGCTAAGCCGCCAGTCGTCGAAGTGTTTCGCCGCTTCGAGCACCTTATAACTACGGCCCCGACGGCGGTCCAAAGGTGTTTAGCGGGCTTCCTGACCCTACTTGCTTTCAGTTCTTCCCGCACTGCTGATCTGTTGCGATCGCGCGGCCTGGCCCTGACCCG
>DUBD01000181.1:0-1911 GCA_012960515.1 Bacteroidota bacterium
GCCGCCCTCTAACACGAGGCGGTCCACCTCGGGGAGATCGCGGAGGAGGGAGTAGGCGGCGCGCTTGAGGCGGGCGCGGGAGCCGAGGTTCTGCGAGCGGTACCACGCCAGCCGCCCGCTGGCGGTGAACGCCGCCAGGCCCGTGCGGACGCCGAGGTCCACGGCGAGGAGGGCCGGCGTGCTCAGGACTCCGAGGGCTCGCTCGCTGCCTCCGCCAGCCGCTCGGTCTCCGCGTCCAGCGCCGCGCGGATCGCCTCGATGGCGGGGTCGCCCGCGGTGTAGCGGCGGCCGTACGAGAGGTTGAAGCGGTAGTCGAAGTCCGGCGGGTTCTGGCCCTGGGTGTGTTGGAGCAGCGTCTCCAGCTTGTCCAGTGCCTTCGCGAGGCGGGCCTCCGGCGTCTCCGCCGCCTCGTACTCGTCCCAGAGCGCCGTGAACTCGGCGCGGACCGCCTCGGGGAGCGGCGCCAGCAGGGCGAGGAGATCGCGCCGCTCGTCGTCCGCCTTCGGCCCGCTGGCGGCTTGCTCCGGCGCGGGGATGTCGCCGTTGAGCGCCTCGCCGAGGTCGTGCACCACGCAGATGCGGAGCACGCGGTCCAGGTCCACGTCCGGGAAGCGGTCGCCGAGCGTGAGCGCCATCAGGCAGAGCCGCCACGTGTGGTCCGCCACGCTCTCCACGCGTCCGCCCGAGGTGTGGCCGGAGCGAAGCGTGTCCTTCAGCCGCTCCGCCTCGCGGAGAAACGCGAGGCGGCCGGCGAGGTCGTCGGAGAGGGGGGCGGGCACGTTAGCCGAGGAGGACGCCCGCGATGGTGGCGGTCATGAGGTTCGCGAGGGTGCCGGCGAGAACCGCGCGGAGCCCGAGGCTGGCGATCTCGCCGGTCCGGTTGGGCGCCAGCGGCCCGATGCCGCCGATCTGGATTCCGATGGACGAGAGGTTGGCGAAGCCGCAGAGCGCGAACGTCGCCATGATGACCGTCTTCTCCTGCAGCGCGCCCGCCCCCAGCGCGTCGGCGAACTGGGAGTAGGCCACGAACTCGTTAGCGATGACCTTCGTGCCGAGGAAGCCGCCGAACGTCGCGAGGTCCGCGTCCGGCACGCCGATCAGCCACGCGACCGGCGCGAGGACCACGCCGAGGATGCTCTCCAGCGTCATCGTGTAGCCGAAGAGGCCCGCGGCCCAGTCGATCGTGCCGTTGATCATGGCGATCAGCGCGAGGAAGGCGATCAGCATCGCGCCGATGTTGAGCGCCAGCTTCATGCCGTCGGCCGCGCCGCTGGCGGCGGCGTCGATCACGTTTTTCGGGCCGGGGTCCACGACGGCGTCTTCCACGGCGTGCTCGGCCTCGTCCGAGGCGGTGGAGGGCAGCGTGGCCTCGCCGGCGTCGGTGACGGGCGCGGTGGTGGCGGTGGTGACGGGCGCCGTCTCCGGGATGAGGATCTTCGCGAGGACGAGCGCGGCGGGGGCCGCCATCACGCTCGCGCCGAGGAGCTGCTCTGCGAACAGCTGCTGCCCGGCCTCCACCGCGATCCCCTGCACCTGCGCGTACCGCTCGCCCAGGAAGGCCACGTAGCTCGCCAGCACGCCGCCCGCGATCGTCGCCATGCCGCCGGTCATGACCGCCATCAGCTCGCTCCGCGTGAGGTTCTGCACGTACGGCTTGATGACGAGCGGGGCCTCGGTCTGGCCCACGAAGATGTTCGCGCTCACGCTCAGGCTCTCCGGCCCCGAGGTGCCCAGCGCGCGCTGCACCACCCACGCCACGCCCTGCACCACCCTCTGCATGATGCCGAGGTAGTAGAGGATGGACATCAGCGCCGCGAACACGATGACGGTCGGCAGCACGTAGGCGAAGAAGAAGAAGCCCAGCGAGCCCTCGGCGCCGGGCGAGAGCGCCAGCGTGCCGAAGACGAACGT
>DUBD01000181.1:2013-17852 GCA_012960515.1 Bacteroidota bacterium
TTGAGGAAGAGGATGGCGAAGACGAGCTGCAGCCCGAGCCCCGCCAGCACGGTCCGCCAGCTCACGCGGCGGCGGTCCGAGGAGAACAGGAACGCGATGGCAACGATGCCGACGAGCCCAAGCAGGCCGCGACCGAGGGAGACGATGTCCATAAGGGGTGGGAGGGCGGGCGGCGGTCGGCGCCCGCGGGTGAGGGCGGGAAGATATCGGGGCGTGGAGCCCGGTGGGGCGGACAGCAGGTGCCGCGGCTCGCACCCCGCACCACCGCCCCCGCTGGCGGTCGGCCTCGGCGCGGCCGGCGCTCGCGGGCGGCCACCGCCAGCCGGGCGAGCGCAGGGCCGTTTGCTCCCAGTCCCCAGTCCCGCTACAGCAGCCGCCCCATCCGGAGGCAGCGCTCCAGCCACGTCTTCTTCTTGCCGAGCGCGACCACGCTCGCATCGGCCTGGGCCTGGCCGCGGATCTGGCGCTTCCAGGCGGCGTGGACGTGCGAGACGGGGGCGTCCACCGCGAACGCCAGCTCCTTGGCGAGCTCGGCGCAGGCGAGGCGGAGCTCTTTTTCTTGCTTGGCCACGTCATAGACGGGCGCGGGGCGCTCGGCCTGCGGGATGGCTTGGTGGAACTGCGCGCTGGAGCGGTACGCCGCGATCTGCTCCTGCCGCATCGTCTGGCGGCCGGCGTCGCGGACGGACTTGAGCGTCCACGCGTTGCGCTCGGGGGCGTCCGGGATGGCGGTGGGGTCCACCTCCCGCTCCACGGTCTTCTTCCGCAGGATGCCGACCTTCTCCTCGCTCGCGAGCCACTGCAGCGTCTGCACCACGTCCGAGTCGTCGGCGGCGTAGAGGTCGCAGCGGTTGGCCTCCTCGGGCCACTGCGGGACGTAGCGCATCCCGCGGAAGACCTGCTGGAGCGTTTTGGAGAGCGCCCGCACGAGGTCCGCCTTGACGATGACCGAGATCGGCTTGATGTCCGTGCCCTCGCCGATCATGTCCACCTGCACCATCACGTCGATCTCGCCGTCGCGGTAGGCCTGGAGGAGCGCCTCGCGCTCGGCGGTGGGCACGTCCTGCCCGATGCGGGCGGAGCGGAGGCCGGGGAAGCGGCGGCGGACGTAGTCCAGGATGGCGGCCGCGTGCTTGTTGCTCATCGCGATGACGAGCATCTGGTGGTCCCGCCAGCCGTCCAGGAGGGAGCCGGACTTGGCGAGGGCGCGAACCAACTCGCCGCGCTTCTCCTGGAACCGCGCGACGGCCGGGCCGACGAGCGCGTCCAGGTAGACCTCGTGGAAGCGGAGCTTCTGCCGCGCGAGGTAGGCGTCCACCTCCTTCGCGCTGTCCGCCTCGTTGCGGAGGTCAGAGAGCGTGACCTCCACCTCCTCTCCGGACTCCGTGTGCACCATCCGCACGGAGTAGTCCACGACGTGGGCGTCCACGCGCTTGAGGATGCCGCCCTCGGCGTGGGCGTCGCGCATGGTGACCTCGTGGAGCGCGCGGTAGGTCTGCGTGCCGTCGGCGTCGGTGTCGAACGGGACGCCGAAGAGGGTCTTGTTGTCGCTGCGGAGCGGGGTGCCGGAGAGGGCGACGGAGGCGGCGTGGGGGAACCGCGCGAGCTGGGTGGCCCAGGTGCCGTCGTCGGCGAGGTGGTGGACCTCGTCGAAGACGAAGAGCGCGTTCGACTGGCGGCAGTACTCGAGGAGCGCTTCGTTGCCGCGCTCGCCGGCGGCGTACTGGTAGGTGGTCACCACGAACTCCGTCTGGAGGTTCTTGACGAACACCCGGTCGGAGTCGGCGACGCAGTACGTCGGGGGCGTCGCGCCGAGGCTCTCGAAGACGAACGCCAGCTCGGCGGCGTCGGCGTACTGGTCGCGGAGGTTGCCGCGCGGGACGAACACGACGAGCCGGTTGACGATGCCGAGCTCGCGGGCCACGAGGTAGCTGGCGAGCGCGGTGATGGTCTTGCCGTAGCCCGGCACGAAGACGCCGAGCGCGTTCCGCTCGCCGCGCGCGAGGGCCTCGGCCCACTTGAGCAGAAACTGGGACTGCCCTTCGCGCAGCCGGAACCCGTTCTGCGGGCGGAGGCCGGGGATCGTCGGGGCGGGGGGCGGGGTGCTGGACATGGGGCGCGCAACCTATCCCGCGAGGGCCGCCAGCGTTCGGTCACCCCGGCGAAGCGCGGGCGAACATCGCGCCCGGCTGGCGATCGCTGTCGGCGCGGCTATGGCTGGCCGAGCCGCCCCGCCCCCTGCTGGCAAAGCCTCTCGTTGGTGTCATCGCGAGGAGCGGAGCGACGCGGCGATCTCGCCGGTCGGGGTATCTGGAGATCGCGTCGCTGGCGACCGTTGCCGTCGCGTCTACACCCCGCCGAGCCGTCCCGCCAGCCGCTGGCGGAGGAGATGGACGAGCGCCGGGTCGTCCGGCTCGTAGTCGTCCGGGATGTGGAGCGTGAGGATGCGGGCGTCCGCGAGGTGCGGACCGAAGTCTCGCTGGAGCGCGCGGGCGTGACGTGGCTCCATGCAGACGATGAGGTCCGCCCACTCGATCAGGTCCAGCGAGACGCGGACCTCGGCGTCGGGTGCGGTGCCGGCGCTCAGGGCCTCCACACCGGGCGTGTTCTGGTAGAGCCGTTCCGCCGTGGGGCTGCGGCGGCGGTTTCGAGAGCAGACGAAGAGGACGCGGGGCATCCCGAAAGAAAACGCCCCGCTGGCGACGGGCACCAGCGGGGCGAGTCGGAACGGGAGAGCGGGCTACTCCGCCCCCACCGCGAGCACGTCGTTGGAGCGGTCCACGTCCGGGAGCAGCGCGTCGGGGTCGAGCCGGGCGGACTCCACCTCGCGGCCGTTCAGCGGGGTGGTCAGTGTCACCTCCTCGGCCGCGCCGAACGCTTCCACGGGCACCGCCAGCCGGGTGGTGCTGCCGTCGGAGAAGGAGACCTCTACCGTCGTGGGCATCACGAGGCCGCCGGTGTGGCTGACGGTCACGCGGGCGTCGCCCTCGCGCACCGAGAGGTCCGTGAGCTGGGCGTCGTAGGTGCGGATGGTGTCGAACCAGCCGCGCCAGAACCAGTCCAGGTCCTCGCCGGAGACGTCCTCCATCGTGCGGAAGAAGTCGGCGGGCTGGGGGTGCTTGAAGGCCCAGCGACGGATGTACTCGCGGAAGGCCTGATCGAAGACCTCCTCGCCGAGCACGGCGGTCTGGAGGAGATGGAGGCCCATGCCGGGCTTGAAGTAGCTGTTCCAGCCGCCTTCCTGGCCCGTGAGCTGGTCGGCGTAGGTCAGGATCTCATCGTCCGTGCGGCCGAAGGATCCGGTCAGCCGCGCGAAGGTGTCGGGGATGAGGAGGCCGACGAACTGCGACTGCTCCGCCTGCCCGTAGCCGGGGAGGCTCGTGTCCTCGTTCTCGTTGTAGAACTGGACGTTGGAGCGGCGGTTGATGAACGTGTTGAAGCCCTCGTCCATCCACGCGTGCCGGCGCTCGTCAGAGCCCACGATCATGGGAAACCAGTTGTGCCCCAACTCGTGGTCGATCACGCCGAACAGGCTCTGGTGGCGGCTGTTCACGGACGAGAAGTGGATCATCGGGTACTCCATCCCGCCGATGTGGCTGGCCACGGAGATGGCGACGGGGTACGGGTAGGGGTACCAGTACGAGTTGTTGAGGATGGCGGCGCGGCCGTAGCGCGTGGCCTCCTCCCAGCCCGGGTTGGCGGGATCGTCCGAGACGCCCTCGGCGGGGTAGGCGCTGAGGATGAGCACCGGGTTGGTCTCGCCGTTGTCCAGCTCCACGTTCGCGACGGCGCCGTCGAGGATGAACGCCTCAGAGGCGCCCCACGCGAAGTCGCGGACGTTCTCGGCGCGGTAGCGCCACGTCGTCGTGCCCGACTGGCGGGGGCGGGCGGCGGGCGTGCCTACCTCGTCCGGCGTCACGATGTAGACGCGCTCGTCGCTTCTGCGGGCGTCCGCCAGCCGCTGGCGCTGCGCGTCGGTGAAGACGTCGGACTCGTTGCGGAGGTCGCCGGTGGCGACGACCGTCATCGTGCTCGGGACGGTGATGGCGACCTCGTAGTCGCCGTAGTTGAGGTAGAACTCGCCCTGGCCGAGGTAGGGCATGTGGTTCCAGCCGTTCACGTCGTCGAACACGGCGACGCGGGGGAACCACTGCGCCATGCTGTAGATGGTGCCGCCGTCCACTTCCAGGCGGCCCATGCGGGGCGTGTTCTCGCCCTCGGGCACGCGGAAGCGGTAGGGGATGGTGACCTGCACGGTGCCGCCGTTGGCCTCCACGGCCTCGGGGAGCCAGAGCCGCATCCGGGTGTCGGTCACGTGCGGCTCCACGGTCTGGCCGTCCACGGTGATGGTGCCGAGGGTGTAGCCGTTGGCGGCGTCCAGCGTGGCGCCGTCGGCGCGGGAGCCGGCGGAGGCGCCGCGCGAGTCCGGGCGGAAGAGGTTCTGCTCCAGGTGGAACCAGAGGTAGTCCAGCGCCTCCGGGCTGTTGTTGGTGTAGGTCAGCACCACCTCGCCGTCCACCATGTGGTC
Source organism: Bacteroidota bacterium (assembly GCA_012960515.1). Taxonomy (GTDB): domain Bacteria; phylum Bacteroidota; class Rhodothermia; order Rhodothermales; family Rubricoccaceae; genus Rubricoccus. Next base: position 6,542 of record DUBD01000181.1, read on the forward strand.
GTCGGGGTCGAGCGCGACGGAGATGGAGTAGTCCGCCTCCTGCTGCCAGTAGTCCGGGCCGGGGCGGCCGCTGGCGGAGCGGTACTGGTTCGGCGTCGGCAGGTCGAAGGGCTCGAAGAGGTCCTTGACGGGCGCGGCGGGAGGCTCGGCCATCGCCTCTTCCATCGCGGCTCGGTCCGTCCGCTCGCCGGCGATCTCGAAGGCGCTCTCGCCCACGGTCATCGCGGCCGCCAGCGCGTCGCCGGTGAGGGTGCCCTCGATGGAGAACGGCGGCCCGGCGCCGCCCACGCTGAGCGTGCCGGCGTACGTGAACGTGGCGCCCTCGGTGGAGAGCGTGGTGCCGGTGAGGTCGGCGTTGAGGCCCTGGCCTTCGAGGGTGAAGAGGCCGTCTTCGTCGCCTTCGGTGATGACGAGGAAGCCGGAGTCCACGGCGTCGCCTTCGGCGATGAGGTCGATGGCCCAGGCACCGACGGGGCTTTGGGCGAAGGCCGCGGGCGCGCCGAGGAGCGCGAGGACCAGCGCGAGACAGTAGCGGAGTCGCATGGAATACGAGAGGGGTGAGAAAGAGACGGTCGGGGCCACCGCTCGCGACGAGCCGGAGAATCCCCGCAGACGGTACCCAACGGGCGGGCGCCGCCCGGGGTACGCCCGCTCTCGTTGGATTTGCACGAAACCCCGCGCGAGGGCCGGGGTCCACCGAGCCCCGACCGACGCCGCCGCGCGCTGGCGGTCCCCGCAGGCATGACCGAGACCGCTCCGACCCCGTCTGTTCCCACCGCCTGCCCGGCGGGAGACCTCGTGCTGGACCTTCGCGGCGTGACCAAGCGCTACCGCGAGGGGACCGGCTACCGCGACGTGCTCCGCGGGGCGGACCTCCAGCTGGAGCGGGGCGCGCTCGGTGCCATCGTGGGGCGCAGCGGCGCGGGCAAGAGCACGCTGCTCAACCTGATCTCCGGGATCGATCAGCCGGACGGCGGGGCGGTCGTGGTGGATGGGGCGCACCTGGAGCGGCTGAGCGAGCGCGAGCGGACGCTGTTCCGCCGCCGCCACCTCGGCTTCGTGTTCCAGTTCTACAACCTCGTGCCCACGCTGACCGTGGAGGAGAACGTCCGCTTCCTCCTGGACCTCAACGGCACGCCCGCCGACGAGGCCCGCCAGCGCGCCGACGAGTTGCTCCGCGCCGTCGGGCTGGCGGACCGGGGCGCGGCGTTCCCGGACCGGCTCTCGGGTGGGGAGCAGCAGCGCGTGGCCATCGCGCGGGCGCTCGCGCACGACCCCGCGCTCGTGCTCGCGGACGAGCCCACGGGCGACCTCGACGCGGAGACGGGCCTCCGCATCCTGGACCTGCTGGAGAACCTGACCCGCGAGCGCGGCCGCACGCTGCTCATGGTCACGCACGACGAGAGCACGCTGGACCGCGTGGACGTGGTCTTCCGGCTGGCGGAGGGCGTCGTGGAGACGGAGCGCCGGTAGGGGCGCCGCGCCCCCACCGACCCTCTCGCCGAGATCAACCGCCAGCGGGGCGGGCGGTGCGTGCGCGCATCCGGGAAATGGGCGCCTCGTCGTCCGGACGGGCGAGGAGCGTGTCCCAGTCCACGCGGCCCGTCGCCTGCATCACCACGAACAGCGTCGCGATGGAGAGGAGCGTGACGGAGAGCCCGGTGAAGCCCTCCAGGAAGAACGTGCTCGCGAAGCCGACGAGGTACACGAGTTGTGCGCCGCCGACCTCCACGAGCGCGAACCGGAGCCCGGCCACCAGGCGCACGTAGCTCACCACCAGCGCGAGGCTGACGACGGAGGCCGCCGCCATCGCCGCGCCCACGTCCACGTGGTCCACGAGGTAGGCCAGCAGGAGGTGGAACGCGAAGAACGCCGCTCCGAGGAAGAAGTAGTGCATGGGGTGGAGCCGCACGCCGCGCAGCAGCGCCATCACGAACACGCAGAAGAAGAACAGGAACAGGCTGACCGGCGCGAAGAACGTCACCCGCGAGACCCACGGCCCGGGGTTCAGCTTCTGCGGCATCGCCATCCCGATGGCGGCGTCCGTCACGAGGGTGCCCGTGTCCCACGAGAGCCGCCAGCCGCTCTCGGTCCGCTTCTTCGTGGTGGGCGAGAGCGTCCCGCCGGGGAAGTCGATGTCGCGGAAGTCCGTGGTCATCGTCAGCGCGAAGTCGCGGATGGTCGCCACGCCCGAGCCGCTGGCGCCGCCGTCCGCCAGCTCGTAGCGCCAGGCGCCCGTCCCGCCGGACGTGTAGCCGACGCGGACGGCCGCGCGCTCGCCGGGCTCCAGTTCCATCTCGTGCTGCAGCGCGCCACTCTCCACCGTCGCCTCCACGGGCTCGCCGTCCACCTGCAGCGTCACGCCGCCGAAGACGGCCGCGGCATCGGGCAGGCGGAAGCGGAAGCGGTACGTGGCCGTCTCGTCCGTCTCGTTCGCGAAAGCGTACGCGCCTCCGAAGGCGACGCCGTAGGTCGGGTACCAGAGCAGCCCCTTCCGGCGGTGCTCCAACTCCAGGTCCGCGCCGACGCGGCTCTGCGCCAGGGGGGCGGGGTGCGTGACCTCGCGCGTGACGGTGACGCTCTCGGTCTCGCCGGGCGCGCCCTCCTTCGGCCGCGTGACCGACTGGCGGACGGTCTCGAGGCGTGTGAGCGTGGGGGCGTGCTGGACCTGCTCGCCGCCCCACAGGCGGCCCACCTCGCGGTGCATGTCCAGGTCCTGCGAGCGGGTCCGCTCGTGGACCGTCCCGCCCAGGATCACCCAGGCGACACAGCAGCAGAGGAAAATGAAGGCGACGGCGATGATGCGTTTGGTCATGAGATCGGGGGTGTGCGGGGAGAGGGGCGTCAGGCCGCGAGGGCGGCGGGCGTGGGCGCGAGGCCGCCGAAGCGGCGCTGGCGGGAGTGGAAAGCGGCCACAGACTGGCGGACGGTCTCCTCGGTGACGCCGGGCCAGGGCGTGTCCAGGAAGAGCAACTCGGCGTAGGCCAGCTCCCAGAGCAGGAAGTCGCTCAGGCGCTGCTCGCCGCCGGTCCGCACGAAGAGGTCCACCGGACGCGCCTCGATGCCGTCGGGGTGGAGCACGCGTCCGAGGGCGTCCGAGAGGGCCTCGCGCGAGGGGATGCCACCGCCGGGCGGGACCGCCAGCGCGGCGGCGCGGGTGAGCGCATCGCGCGAGGAATAGTCCAGCGCGAGGCGGAGGTCGAGCGCGGTCCCGTGCCGCGTCTCCCACTCGGCGCGGGCGAGCGCGGCCCGGAGCGCGCCCGGCAGCCGGTCCCGCCGCCCGATCGCGCGGAGGCGGACGCCGTTCGCCTTCAACTCCGGCACCTCGCGCCGAAGCCCGAGGCTGAGCAGGTGCATGAGCGCGCTCACCTCGGCGGGCGGGCGCTGCCAGTTGTCTTGTGAGAACGCGTACAGCGTCAGCGTGCCCACGCCATAAGCGGGCGCGGCGCGGACGACCCGGCGCACGGCCTCGACCCCGGCGCGGTGGCCCTCCGTTCGGGGGAGGCCACGGGCTTCGGCCCAGCGGCCGTTGCCGTCCATGACGAGGGCGAGGTGGAGGTCGTGTCGAAGAGTGGTTTGCATTTCAAAGCGTGAGTACGTGAGAGAATCGCGAGAGCGCTCGTCCCGCTGGCGGAGCGGGTGGGCGCTAGAAAAAGAGCGGGAAGAGGAGCACGACGACCGCGCCCCAGAGCGTGTAGACGGAGAGGAAGCGGGCCGTCCAGGCGTCGTCCGGGCGGGGGCCGCCGGCCAGCACGCGCCGCCCGAGTGCCACCGCCAGCCCGCCGAGGTGGACCGCCGCGAGCGCGTTGAACCCGACGACCGCCAGCCGGTTGGGCGTCAGCCCGCCCTCCGCCAGCCGACCGGCCACGAAGGCGAACGCGGTCACGTCCGCGGCGAGCGCCAGCGCGGCGAGCGCGAAGGCCACGCCGTCGGTCCAGTGGCGGGGCACGTCGGGCCGCTCGGCTTCCACGAGCAGCACGATGGCGAGCACGGCGATCAGCGCGATGTTGAGCGAGAGCAGCGTGTCGCGGTCGTCCAGCGCGCCGCTGACGAGGAGGGTGGGGAGGTAGAGCGCGAGGACGGCCAGCGCGAGGGGGCCGAAGACGCGCGCTACGAGCGGGGCCACGCGCGCGCCGCCCGGCCGCTGGCTCGCCATGAGGGCGCCTACGGGCAGCACGCCGATCGCGCCGAACGGCACCACCCACTCGAACACCGGCTCGATGTTCACGCCGATGGCCTCGAAGAGCGCGAACGTGAGGATCGTCAGCACCACGCCGCCGATGAGGAAGAGCGCCGCCAGCGCGAGGGTCTCGGCGATGAGCTGGAGATAACCCATCCGCGCCTCCGTATCGCGCCAGCGCGGACCGAGCGCCAGCCCGGCGCCGAGCGCGAGGAGCAGGCCGGGCAGGTGGATCACGCCGAGCCACGCGACGGCCTCCGTCGTGCCGTCCCCGTCGATCGTGCGGAACGCCTGCACCGCCAGCAGCACGAGCGCCGCGGCCCCGACGCCGAGGAGGGCGGTCCGCCTCGCGCGGTACCGGAACGCCAGCACGCCGAGAAGCGGGAGCAGGACGAACAGTGGTGTGTAGCGGGCATAGAACGCGCTATCCGCCGGGTACTCCATCCCGAGAATCTCCGGGAGCTTGGACCACAGCCCACCCAGCATCACCAGCGCGACGGTCCAGCCGAGGAGCTGGCGGGCACGGTCGGCGGAGAGGACTTCGGCCCAGCGCCAGCCGGTCGTGGGCTCGGGCCGCGTGGGCTCCGCGCCGAGCAGGCCCTCGGCGTCCAGGCGCGCGTGCCAGACGGCGAGCACGCGGTCGGCGGGCCGCTCGTCGTGCGCGATGCTGAAGGCCTGCGCGAAGGCGGCCGGGTCCTCGCGGAAGCGAGCTTCCAGCTGGCGCGGCTCGTCGAGGTGATGGGTGATGAAGTCAGGTGTCATCGAGTTCTTTGGATTGCAAAGTGAAGGGCCGTACGCGCGGCCCTGGTGGGGCAGGGCGTGCTAGGGGCGTGCGGCCTGGATGACGGCTTCCATCGCGTCCAGGTACTCCGCCAGCGCGGCGCGGCCGGACTCCGTCAGCTCGAACTCCGTGTGCGGCGTCCGGTCCACGAACGACTTCCGCACGCGGATGTAGCCGGCGTCCTCCAGCTTCCGCGCGTGGACAGACAGGTTGCCGTCCGTGAGGTCCAGGGCGGCCTTGAGGTCCGTGAAGCCCGTCGCGCCCCCCGCCGCGAGGGCGCTCACGATCCCGAGCCGGACCCGTTGATGGATCACGGGGTCGAGGTCGGGGACGCCGGGCGGAGCCGCGGCGCGAGGGGCCTTCCGGGAGGAGGTGGAGCGGGGCATGAGAGCGGAGGGCTGGCGGTGAGCGTCGGCGGGGCTAGCCGCCGTGGCGACGGGCGATGAGGGCGCCGAAGACGAGGTGGAGGCCGCCGAATCCGGCGGCCATGCACGCGTCGCCCCAGCCAGCGGGGGCCATCAGCGCGAGGACGCCGGCGAGCATGAACAGCGTGCCCATGAGCGGCACGAGGCGGACCGAGAACATCCCGGCGGAGGCCACGCCCGCGCCGTAGAGCAGCATCCAGAGCCCGGGGAGGATCTGCCGGCTGGTAGTCAGCAGTTGCGCCCGCCGCGCGAAGTACTCGCCCGAGGCACCGACCTCGTAGGCGTAGATCGCGACGGTGAGCGCGAGGCCCGCCAGCAGGGCGGGGAGGAGGCCGAGCACGAACTTCCGCCCGGCGCCGCTCAGCAGGGAATCGCTGCCGCGGCGGGCCTTCGCCCACGTCGTCCACACGCCGATGACCACGGCGACGCAGGCCGCGGCCACCCACACCAGGGTCCAGTCCCAGACGGTCGTCTGGCGGGAGGCGAACCCCGCGGCGACGAGGGCTGTCGCGCCCATGCCCATGCCGCCCCAGCCGGGGACGGCGGTAAAGGTGCCCGTCCGCGCCATCGTCTCGCGGATGAACCGGAGGTGCGCGTGCGCCGCCGCGTCCGGGAGGACGGCGGGCTGGGCGTGGCGGAGCGGGGGACGGTCCTTCGGCATGGCTTTGGACTGCAAAGTAGGCGAGGCACTTTGCGTTGTCAAGTGGGCGGCGGGACCGCCGGGAGGTCGCGATCTCGGGGTGCCGCGAGATCGGGGTTGCATGAAGGGGTTGTGAGGGTGTACCCTCGTCGCATGATCGCCGCCCGCCCCGCGCTCGTCTCCCGCTACTCGTATTACGGGTATTGGTTTATGCGTTCGGCGGGCCGGAGGCACTCGGGGTAGCACGTACTCCCCGGATCCCCCAGTAGCCCGCCCTTCCCGGCGGGCTTTTTTCGTTTCCACCCCCCATGTCCGACCTCCCCTCCCTCCGCGCCGACCTCGACGCGCTCGACCGCCGCCTCGTGGACGCCCTCGCCGAACGGCAGCGGCTCGTCCGCGAAGTGGCCACCGTCAAAGCCGACGACGCCGGCCTCCCGCTCCAGGACGCCGACCGCGAGCAGGCCCTCCTCGCGCGCATCCACCAACTGGCGGAAGACGCGGGCGTGGACGGCTACTTCGCCTCCACGCTCTACCGCCAGATCCTCCGCCACTCCGTGCGCTTCCAGGCGGTCCGCCAGCGCGACGAGGCGAGCGGCCTCCGGATCGCCTACCAGGGGGACCCGGGCTGCTACAGCCACTCCGCCGCCCGCCGTCACTTCGCGGCCGTGGACGACACCTCGTACGAGGGAGCGAGGACCTTCCGCGATGCCGTCGCGGCGCTGAAGCGGGGGGACGCGGACCGCGCGGTCCTGCCGGTGGAGAACACGACGGCCGGGCCCATCGCGGGCGTGTACGACTTGCTCGTGGAGCCGGGCCTGCACATCGTGGGCGAGGAGGTGGTCCGCGTGGAGCACTGCCTGCTGGGGGTCGAGGGCGCCAGCCTGGACGGGCTGAAGCGCGTCGGGAGCCACCCGCAGGCCATCGCGCAGTGCAGCGAGTTCCTGGCCGGGCTGGACGGCGTGCGCGTGGTCGCGGAGGACGACACGGCGGGCGCGGCGCGGCTCGTGGCGGAGACGGGCGACGCCAGCCGCGCGGCCATCGCGGGCGAGGACGCCGCCGACCTCTACGGGCTGGCGGTGCTCAAGCGGCACATCGCGAACCGGAAGGACAACTTCACCCGCTTCCTCGTGGTCTCCACCGAGGCGCTGGGGCACGACACGCGGCTGCCGCACAAGACCTCGCTCCTGCTCTCCACGGACCACCGTCAGGGCGCGCTCACGCGCGTGCTCCAGGTGCTCGCCGAGGCCGGGCTCAACCTCACCAAGCTGGAGAGCCGGCCCAGCCAGACCACCCCGTTCGAGTTCCTGTTTTACCTGGACGTGGAGGGAGGCACGCACGAGGCGCACGTCCAGGACGCGCTGGAAGCAGCGCGCGCCCACGCCCGGACGCTCCGCGTGATCGGCTCGTACCCGGTCTTCGAGGCGGAGAAGCCGCGGGCCGCGCTCGCCCCCTCCTCCGGCGACGGCGCCTCCGTCCCCGCCCGCCCCAAGCCGACGACCGGCGCGAAGCCCTCGCGCCGCGCGCTGGCGGACCGCGCCGGCCGGCCGGACACGGTCGTGGAGATCGCGGGCGTGCGGATCGGCGGGGACGAGCCGCCGGTGCTGATCGCGGGGCCGTGCTCCGTGGAGAGCCGCGAGCAGATCTTCGAGTCCGCGCGAGGCGTCCGCGAGGCGGGCGGTCTCATGCTCCGCGGCGGCTGCTTCAAGCCGCGAACGCTCCCGTACGATTTCCAGGGGCTCGGCTTCGAGGGGCTGACCATGATGCACGAGGCGGGCCGCGCGCACGGGCTCCCCATCGTGACGGAAGTGCTGCACCCGGCGGACGTGGAGGCCGTCGCGCGCGAGGCCGACGTGCTCCAGATCGGCGCGCGCAACATGCAGAACTTCGAGCTGCTCAAGGCGGTCGGCAAAAGCCACGCGGCCGTGCTGCTCAAGCGCGGGATGTCGTCCTCCATCGACGAGTGGCTGGCGGCGGCGGAGTACGTCCTCGCGGGCGGCAACGAGCGCGTGATCCTCTGCGAGCGCGGCATCCGCACCTTCGAGACGGCGACGCGCAACACGCTGGACCTGAGCGCGGTCGTGGTGGCGCGCGAGCGGACGCACCTGCCGGTGATCGTGGACCCGAGCCACGCGGCGGGCGCGCGGCGCTGGGTGCCGGCGCTCTGCCGTGCCGCGCTGGCGGCGGGCGCGCACGGCCTGATCGTGGAGGCGCACCCGGACCCGGACCACGCGCTCTCGGACGGCCCGCAGTCCGTCACGTTCAGCACGCTGGACGAGATCGCCGCCGCGATGGGCCTCCGCCAGCCCGTCGAGGCGTAGCCCGTCAGCCCTAGGCCACCTGCACCTCGATGCCGTCCGCCTCCAGCCGGCGGACGGCTTCGGGGTCCACGTCCTGGTCCGTCACTACCAGGTCCACGTCCTCCGTCGCGCAGATGCGGCGGAAGCCGCGCCGCCCGAACTTGGACGCGTCCGCCACGACGATCGTCCACTGCGCCGCGCGCATCATGGCCTGGTTGAGCTCGGCCTCCAGCGCGCTCGTCGTCGTCAGGCCGAAGTCGAGGTCGAACCCGTCCACGCCGAGGATCAGCTTGTCGCAGGCGTGCTCGGAGAGGAACTCCACGGCGTACGGCCCTACGACGGAGGAGGAGGAGGGCCGAACGATCCCGCCGAGCAGGAGCACCTCCGCCCGCGGGATCCGCGCGAGGTCCTGCGCGACATCCATCGCGCTCGTCACCGCCGTGAGCTGGCGGGCCTCCGCGCGCGCCGCCAGCTGGCGGGCCACGGCGTGGACCGTGGTCCCCGAGGCGAACAGCACGGAGTCCCGCGGCGCGATCAGGGCCGCCGCCGCCCGGCCGATCCGCTCCTTCTCCTCCGCGCGGATCTGGGCCTTTTCCGAGACGGGGCGGTCCGTGACGTAGGGGTTGCCGCGGCGTGCGCCGCCGTGCGTGCGGTAGAGGAGGCCGCGGTCCTCCAGCTGTTTCAGGTCCTTTCGGATCGTGACGGCGGAGACGCCGAGCTCCTCGCTCAGCGCGGAGACCGTGACGGCGTCGTGCGCCGCGAGGCGCTCCAGAATGATCGTGTGGCGGTGTTCGGGCGTAGACATCGCGGTCGCGAGCCGGATCGGTGGCACTGGCGGGACCGCCAGCCGGGCGGATCCTACGGAAGATCGCCGGGAACCGCACGTTTCGTTTGGTTGTGTTACGTTTCGACTCGGAAGCGCTTCTCTCCTCCCCTCCCCCCATGGCCCGCTACGTCCTCGCCTTCGATCAGGGCACCACCTCCTCCCGCGCCATCCTCTTCGACGAGGCCGGCTCCATCCGCGCCGTCGCCCAGAAAGAGTTCGAGCAGCACTTCCCGAAGCCCGGCTGGGTGGAGCACGACCCCGAGGAGATCTGGTCCTCGCAGGTCGGCGTGGCGACCGAGGCGCTCACGCGCGCCGGCCTCCGCCCGCGGGACGTCGCCGCGATCGGCATCACGAACCAGCGTGAGACCGCCATCGTGTGGGACCGCCGCACGGGCGAGCCGGTCTTCAACGCGATCGTCTGGCAAGACCGCCGGACGGCCCCGTTCTGCAACCAGCTGAAGGAGCAGGGTCACGAGGACACCTTCCGCGCGAAGACGGGCCTCGTGATCGACAGCTACTTCTCCGGCACGAAGGTCCGCTGGATCCTGGACAACGTGGAGGGCGCCCGCGAGAAAGCGGAAGCCGGCCACCTCGTGGCTGATCAGGTTGGTGCGGAAGTTGAACCCGCCCAGGGTGCCACGTGGCCCACCCAGGAAGTCCAGGTAATCGTGATAGGCAACCGCCCAGAACTGGCCGGTCCAGGTTTGACCAACGGTGGTCTGGTCCACCTTGATGAACGCGTGGCGAAGCCGAAGGTCGTTGTTCTCGCCAGGAAAGGTGCCGCCGTAGAAGTCACCTTCCACAAAACCAACAATCGTATGGCCTTCCTTCTGGGTCACGGTTTTGAGGTTAACGCGGGACTGGTTGGAACGGCCGAAGATGCGGGAATCCCCATCATCGACTTTTTCATAGATGGCTTCGGCTTTGAAATAGCCACCGATGCTGAATTTGGTGTCGTTGAACTCGCCGAGTTCGAGAGCGTGAACGGCGGGGGCCGCGCTGAAACCGGATGCAATAGCGAGCGCTAACAATGAATGTCGATAGGTCATTTGCCTTCTCCTTGTTGTTTGGCATTTGAACTATCGGCTATTCAGGCGTGGGCAAATATCCGGTTAGTGAACATTCCTATCCGTTTTTTGTACTTATCTCCGTCGCGGTGAAGGGCTCCGTCACCGTTCCAGATGCCGACCATGAAATCGCAGATGGTCCTCAATGAAGCTGGCAATGAAGTAGTAGCTGTGGTCGTAGCCCTCGCGCAGATTCAGTTCCAGCGGGTAACCGCTGATATGGGCTGACGCCTCAAGGGCTTCGGGACGAAGCTGTTCGGCCAGGAAGTTGTCAGCGTCACCCTGATCCACCAGGGCGGGCACGAATTGCTGTGCCTTGCGCATTAACAGGCTGGCATCGTAGGCAGCCCAGCGCCCGGTGTCGTTGCCGAGATAGGCAGCTAAGGCTTTTTTGCCCCAGGGGCAACTGACCGGATTGCTGATCGGGCTGAAGGCAGACACCGACTGGTACGTCTGTGGATTGCGCAATGCCAGCACCAGGGCGCCATGCCCGCCCATGGAATGTCCCGCGACAGAGCGTTGGCCGGTCACTGGGAACACCGACTCCACCAGTGCCGGTAGTTCATTCAGCACGTAATCGTACATGCGGTAATGCGTGTTCCAGGGGCTCTCGGTAGCATTCACATAGAACCCCGCCCCCTGGCCAAGATCGTAACCGTCATCGTTGGCGACGTCGTCGCCTCTGGGGCTTGTGTCCGGGGCCACAATGGCAATGCCCAGTTCGGCGGCCACCCGATGGGCGCCTGCTTTCTGCATGAAGTTTTCGTCGGTGCAGGTCAGGCCCGATAGCCAGTAAACGACGGGTACCTTTTGCCCACTAGCCACCTGTGGTGGCAGGTAAATCGCGAAACGCATGACACAACCAAGGGTGTCGGACTGATGGCTGTACTGCTTGTGCCAGCCACCGAAACTTTTGTTGCTGCTCAGGTTTTCGATGCTCATCAAGAACTCCGTGGGTGAGTCGCCTGCCATGGGTGGCAGGCGACCGCGCCGGTCACTTATCGAAATGGATCACGCTACGAATGCTCTTTCCTTCGTGCATCAGTTCGAACGCCTCATTGATGTCTTCAAGCCCCATGGTGTGGGTGATGAAAT
>DUBD01000182.1:0-15582 GCA_012960515.1 Bacteroidota bacterium
GCGGGCGCGACAGGTCCGCGAGCCCCTCCGTGACCGCCCGCGCCGCGCGCTGGCGGACGCTCCGGTCAGAGTCGTGGAGGAGCGTGAGCACCTGTTGCAGCGGGAGTCGGTCGCCGTCCACCTCGAAGCGGGCGGCCCCGAGCGTTTCGTCGAAGAACCGGTTCCACGCACTCCAGCCCGTGACGGCCTTCTCCGAGAGGATCTTCTCCTCGGGTTCGGTGAGGACGTGGTCGCGCGCTTCTGTTTTGAGCTCCAGGCTGTGGCGGTATGGGGCCAACTCGGGCGCGTCCAGCAGGGCCCGGGCCCGCTCGTCGTCCAACCGCGCCCACTCCACGTCGAAGAACAGCAGCGACTGCCCGATGCGGGTGTACGATTCCCGCACCTTCTGCAGGAGCGCCCCGCGCGAGGCGTCCTCGGTAGCGGTGCTCCACGCGAGGTAGGCGTAGGTGTACGCGCGGCCGGCCCGGTCGTGGATGTCACCGAGCGCGCTCAGGGCCTCCGCCAGCGCGGCGGCGTCGAGCGTCGCGATGCGGCCCCGGTACCGCTCGCCGTAGGCGCTGGCGTCTGCCTCCGCCGTGGCGAGGGCGGCGTCGAGATCGGCGGCGGTGGGGTAGAGATCGGTGAGGTCCCAGCGGACAGTTTCGGCTCCGGTGGAGCGGGCCGTAGAGGCCTCGGCAGCGGACATGAACAAACGAGGGGAGGGCGGAAAAAGGGCGGCGGGAAGGGGGCGGATTCGCTACCATGCGACTCAGGCACGGCACCTGTGGAAGCTACGCCCGCCCGCCACCGGTCCCTTCCAGACCCACGTTTTCCTTTATGGCCAAGGTCACTGAGCTCAAGACCCGCGAAGACGCCGACGCGATGATCGCGGCGTCACATGACGCCCCCGTTGCGCTGCTCAAGCACTCCGTCGCCTGCCCGATCTCTGCGCGAGGCCAGGAGCAGTTCGTCGGGCTCGAACGAGACGGCGACCCCGCGCTCTACGCCGTCGTGGTGCAGTACGCGCGGGACGTGTCCGGTTACCTCGCCGAGACTCTCGGCGTCACGCATGAGACGCCACAGGCCATCATCCTGAAGGATGGGAAGGCGGCGGCGGTCTTCAACCATCACCGCATCAAGACCGGCGACCTCCGGGACGCCGTGCCGGCCACCTAGCCCGTTGCTACGTCCCGCGCTCCTGATCGTCTGCCTGCTCCCGCTCGCCGCGTGTGAGAAGGAGCCGGCGCCGATGCCCACCCCGCCGGTCGGGCTCGAGGCGCCATCGTGGACGCTGTCGGGACCGGGCGGGACGTTCTCGCTGGCGGACGCTGCCGGGCGACCGGTCGTCCTCCAGTTCGGGCCCTCGGCCCCGGACGCCTGGACCGCGCTTGAAGCCGCGCACGACGACCTCGAAGCGGCGGGCGCGCTCGTCGTGGGGGCGGTTGTGGAAGGAGCGCCGGCCGCGCTCCGGCTGCCGTTTGCGGTGGTGTCGGATTCAGGTGCCGTCGTGGCGGAGCGGTACGGCTACAACGGCACGCCGCTCGTCGTCGTGATTGACGCGGAGGGGAGACTGCGGTCTCGAGCGGAGGCCGTTGCCTCCACGGACCAGTTCTTCGACCTCGCGGCGAACGCCCTCCTCGAAGCCGACGACGTCGAACTACCGACGGAGAGCGCGTCGGAGGCGCGCGCGCCTCGCGCGGTTACCGCCGACGAGGTTCGCGCCCTCGTGTTGGAAGGTGCCGCGTTGTTCGACCTTCGCCCAGAGGCGGAGCGGGACGCGGATGGACCGATCGAGTACGCGCTGATCGCGCCTCTGGAGTCCTTCGGGCCGGAGGTGCTGCCCATGAATGCGCTCGTCCCGGTCATCCTCGCCGGCCCCGCGGTGGACTCCCTCGCGGCGGAGGTGACGGTATGGGGCTACCGCGAGGTCTACACGCTCCCAGACGCGTCGGCGCTCGCCAGCCCGGACGCGGAGCCGCTGGCCATCCCAGCGCCAGAGCCGCCGAGCCGCCTTCCCGCCCGTCGCCGGGCCATCGGCTAGGGCGCCCCCGGTGTAGCTTGGGGCCATCTGCCCTCCGCTCCAGATGCCGCCCCGCCCGCTCGTCTTCGGTCCCGCGCTGCCGGATGCCGACGCCACGACCGACTGGCGCTCGTTCCAGACGAAGGCGCGGCAGGCCCCCGCGCTCGTCGTCCACGTGGAGGGGCACCGGGAGGCCGTTCGCGCGTGGCTGGCGTCTGGCGTGCCCCACCCACCACTGGTGATCGTAGAGGCCGATCCGAACCGCCACCCGGACTGGCTTCGGCTGGGCGCAGATGAGGTGACGGCGTCGGCGCAGCCGGAGGACTGCGGGCGCGCCTTGGCGCACGCAGCCGCTCGCGCCACGCATCGCGCCAGCACGCACCAGTTCCGCCAGCTCGTCGAGAACGCGCTGGACCTCGTGAGCATCATCGACGGGTTCGGCCGGTACGTCTATCTCAGCCCGTCCGCGCGCGATCTCCTGGGCATCGATCCCGAGGGGCAGATCGGAAGGAATGCGTTCGAGAGCATCCATCCGGACGACCGCATCCCAGCGATGGAGTCGTTCCTGGAGGCGATCGGGACGGAGGGGAGCACCCGCCGCATGACGTACCGCGTGATCGCCGGGGACGGGTCCCACCGGTTGTTCGAGGGCGTGGGGCGTGCCGTCACCGGCGAGGACGGCGAGCCGTACGCGCTCGTGACCGCACGGGACGTGACGGACCGCGTCCGGACGGAGACGGCACTGCGACAGAGCGAATCGCGCTACCGCTCTCTGTTGGAGGCCCTGCCAGACGTGATCTCGCGGATCCGGCGAGATGGGCGGGTGCTGGATTTCCACGTCCCGCCGGTCTTCGCCACGGAGTTTCCGGCGGACGCTCTGATCGGGAAGGTGCTGCAGGACGAGATCCCCGCTGACATCGGCCGCCAGTTCGTCGAGGCCGTCGCGAAGGTGGACGAGTCCGTGGGGCCAGTCACGTACCGCTACGCCGTGGACACGGCGGAGGGCCGGCACTACCGGGAGGCGAGGATCGTGCCGCACGGGCCCGACGAAGTGCTCTCCATCCTGCGCGATGTGACGCCGGAGGTGGAAGCCGAACTCGGTCTCCGCGCGAGCAAGGCCGACCTGGAGGCCTCACAGGCCGAGCTCCGCGCGCTGGCGGCCCACCTCCAAGAGGTACGCGAGGAAGAGCGTGCCCACCTCTCGCGCGAGGTGCACGACACGCTGGGGCAGCAGCTCACCGCCATCCGGTACGCCGTGGGCTGGTTTGGCCGGCGGCTGGCGGAGGACCCCGACGCGCAGCGCCGACTGGAAGACGCCCGCGCGCTCATCGACGAGACCATCGCGCAGGTGCGGCGGATCGCCGCGGACCTCCGGCCCGGCGTGCTGGATGACTTCGGGCTCGCGACGGCCACCGAGTGGTACGCGGAGCGGTTCGCCGAGCGGACCGGGCTGGAGGTCGTGGTGAACGAGAGCGGGGAGTCCAGCACGGTCCCCGGCGACGTTGCGACGGCGGCGTTCCGCATCGTGCAGGAAGCCCTGACCAACGTTGCGCGGCACGCGAACGCCTCGCGCGTCGAGATCGACGTCCGGGCCCACGCAGACGCCCTGCACGTCCGCGTGGCGGATGACGGCGTTGGGTTGGACCCCGACACGCTCGTGGGGCGGCGCTCGCTGGGGGGGGTGGGGATGCGCGAACGTGCCCGGGCTCAGGGCGGCTCGCTGACCATCGAAGGGACCCCGGGCCGGGGCGCCGCCGTTTCGGTATCGTTCCCTCTTCCTTTGCCACCCTCCGCATGATCCGTGTAACTATCGCCGACGACCACGCCGTTGTCCGTCGGGGACTCGCTGAGATTCTGCGCGATACGTCCGACATCGAGGTGATTGCCGAGGCCTCGGACGGGGACGAACTCCTCGCCTCGCTCCGACAGCGCGAGCCGGACGTTGCCGTGCTGGATCTCCGGATGCCAGGGCCCAGCGGGCTGGACCTCGTCAAGCACCTTCGCGCGGAGTTTCCCCCGCTCCGGCTGCTCGTGCTCTCCGCACACCCCGAGGATCAATACGCCGTCCGCGTGGTGCGGGCCGGCGCCGCCGGGTACCTCACGAAGGAGAGCGCCGAGACGGAGCTGGTCCGAGCCGTGCGCCGAGTGGCGGGAGGGAAGAAGTACCTGACGCCCGGGATGGCGGAGGCCCTGCTGGATCAGCTGGACGCCAACCCGGACGAGGCTCCTCACGCACAGCTCTCCGACCGGGAGTTCCAGGTGATGCGGCTGATCGCCAGCGGGATGCCGGTGAGCGCCGTGGCGGAGAAGCTCTCGCTCTCCGTCAAGACGGTGTCCACGTACCGGACGCGCCTGTTGCAGAAGATGGGGATGGCGAACAACGCCGAGATCACCCGCTACGCGCTGGAGAACGGTCTCGTGGAGTAACGGCGCTCCCGGCTGGCGGCGGTCGCCAGCGGCCCCTACGCGGGGGAGAGGAAGAGCGCGCCCAGGGGGGGGAGCGTGAGGTCCAATCCCGCGGGGCGGCCGTGAGGACCGGTCGGGGTCGCGTTGACGACGCCGGTGGGGCCGATGCCGCTGCCGCCATAGCCGAGGTCATCCGAGTTGAGCAGCACGCGCCATGGGCCCGTCTCGGGGGCCCCGACACGATACGCTTCACGCACGACAGGGGTCGCGTTGAGGACCACGAGTATGGTTTCCCCATCCGCACGCCGGAGATAGGGGAAGACGCTGTGCTCGCGGTCGCCGTAGTCCACCCACTCGAACCCCTCGGGGGAGTCGTCACGGAAGGCGGGGTGCTCACGGTAGAGCCCGAAGACCGCGCGCACCCACTCCGCCAGCCCGGCGTGCAGGGGGCGCTGCAGCGCCTCCCAGTCCACCTGTCCGTCGTGGCTCCACTCCGTCGTCTGGCCGAGTTCCTGGCCCATGAACAGGAGCGGCTTGCCGGGGTGTCCCACCATGTGCGCGTACAGCAGCCGGAGGTTGGCCGCCTTCCGCCACTCGTCGCCGGGCATCTTGTCCCAGAGCGAGCCCTTGCCGTGGACCACCTCGTCGTGGGAGAGGGGGAGCGCGAATTGCTCGGTGAAGGCGTAGGTGAGCGGGAGAGTGAACGTGTCGTGGTGGTGGGATCGGTGGACCGGGTCCTCCTGGAAGTAGTGGAGCGTGTCGTGCATCCAGCCCATGTTCCACTTGTAGAGGAAGCCGAGCCCGCCATGATCGGTCGGGCGGGTAACGCCCGGCCAGGCGGTAGACTCTTCGGCGAACGTCAGTGCGGTGGGGTGGGCGGCGAAGACCTCGGCGTTGAGCCGCTGGAGAAGGGTGATGGCTTCGAGGTTCTCATTCCCACCGAACGCGTTGGGGGAGAACGTCTCGCCCCGGGAGTAGTCGCGGTAGAGCATGGAGGCGACAGCGTCCACGCGGAGGCCATCGACGTGGTATTCCTCCAGCCACCATCGCGCGGAGGAAAGGAGGAAGTTCTGGACCTCGGGGCGGCCGTAGTCGAAGACGAAGGTGCCCCAGTCCGGGTGCTCGCGCATGAGCGGGTCCGCGTACTCGAAGAGCGGCTCGCCGTCGTAGCTCACGAGGCCTTGCGGGTCTGGCGCGAAGTGGGCGGGCACCCAGTCCAGCAGGACGCCCACGCCGCGCTGGTGGAGCCGGTCCACGAGGTACTTGAAGTCCGCGGGAGAGCCGTAGCGGAACGTTGGCGCGAAGAAACCGAGCGCCTGGTAGCCCCACGATCCGTAGAAGGGGTGCTCCATGACCGGCAGCAGCTCCACGTGGGTGAACCCGAGGCTGAGGACGTGGTCCGCCAGCGGGTCGGCGATCTCGCGGTAGGAGAGGCTGTCGCCGTTGGGGTGCCGCTTCCAGGATCCGAGGTGGACCTCGTAGACCGCCAGCGGCTGGCGGAGCGTGCCGGGGCCTTCGCGCGAGGCCATCCAGTCCGCGTCTCCCCACTCGTACGAGAGGTCGGCGACGACGCCCGCAAGGCCGTCGCTCGGGCTGCCCGTCGTGGAGGGCGGCTCCATCTCGAAGGCGAACGGGTCCGTTTTTGTCCAGCGCCCGCCCCACCGGCAGATCGAGAACTTGTAGCGGCTGCCCGGCCGCACGTTGCGCACGTATGTCCGCCACAGCCCCGCGCCGATCCGTTCCATCGGGTGGCGCTCGGGGTCCCAGCCGTTGAAATCGCCCACCACGCTGACCGCGTCCGCGCGGGGTGCCCAGACGGTGAACCAGACGCCGCCGCGGTTGGCGTGCGCGCCGAGGCGTCGGAAGGCGTCGGTGTACTCGCCGCGTTCCCAGCGGCGGAGGTCGGTTCGGGGAAAGGAGGCCACGGGCTCGGAGGGGGGAGGGGCCGGAGGGTACGAGCGCGAGGCCGCCGGGTGCCCGCGCCCGGCCCCGCTCATCGCGACCGCCAGCGGAACGGCCGAACCGGTGCGCGCGGCGGGAGTAGTCTCGCGCCCCTCCCACCACGCTCCTCTATGGTCCTCCTCCCCGGCTCTCCCTACCCCCTCGGCGCAACGTGGGACGGGATGGGCGTCAACTTCAGCCTCTACAGCCCCCACGCCGACCTCGTGGAGCTCGTGCTGTTCGACGGGCCGGAGCCGGACGCGTCCTCGACGACGGTCGCGCTCGTCGAGAAAACCGGGCCCCACTGGCACGGCTACCTCCGCGACCTCCGGCCGGGGCAGCTCTACGGCTACCGCGTCCACGGCCCGTACGACCCGGAGAACGGCCACCGGTACAACCCGAACAAGGTGCTGCTGGACCCCTACGCCAAGGCCATCGGCCGGGAGACCCGCTGGGACGACGCGCTCTTCGGCTACACCGTGGGGCACCCGGACGAGGACCTCTCGTTCGACGAGCGGGACAGCGCCCCCTTCGCCCCGCTGGCGGCCGTGATCGAGAGCCGCTTCGAGTGGGGCGACGACCGCTCGCCGGGCATCCCGTGGGAGAGCACCGTCATCTACGAGACGCACGTCAAAGGGATCACGCAGCAGCACCCCGATGTCCCGGAGCACCTCCGGGGCACCTACCTCGGCCTCGCGGCGGAGCCCGTCATCGAGCACCTGAAGAGCCTGGGCGTCACGACGGTCCAACTGCTCCCCGTTCACGCGAAGCTGCAGGACCGCCGGCTCGTGGACATGAACCTCTCGAACTACTGGGGCTACAACACGCTCGCGTTCCTCGCGCCGGAGCCCAGCTACTCCACGCGCGATAGCACGGACACCGTCCGCGATTTCAAGATCATGGTGCGGGCGCTCCACGCCGCGGGCCTGGAAGTCCTGCTAGACGTGGTCTACAACCACACGGCAGAGGGCAACCACCTCGGCCCGACGCTCTCCCTGCGTGGGCTGGACAACCGAGCGTACTACAAGTCGCACCCCGAGACCGCCCGCTTCTTGATGGACTACACCGGGACCGGCAATACCCTCGACGCCGGCAACCCGTACGTGCTCCAGCTCATCATGGACAGCCTCCGCTACTGGGTGCTGGAGATGCACGTGGACGGCTTCCGGTTCGATCTCGCGAGCGCGCTGGCGCGAGAGCTCTACGAAGTGGACATGCTCGGGCCGTTCTTGCAGGTCGTCCAGCAGGACCCGGTGCTGTCTCAGGTCAAGCTCATCGCGGAACCCTGGGACGTGGGGCCGGGCGGGTACCAGGTCGGCTCCTTCCCGTGGCAGTGGGCGGAGTGGAACGGCCGCTACCGCGACACCGCCCGCCAGTTCTGGCGCGGCGACAATGGCATCAAGGGAGACTTCGCGACGCGCGTGGCCGGCTCCTCGGATCTGTACGAGCGCTCCGGTCGGCGGCCGTTCGCGTCCATCAACTTCATCACCGCCCACGACGGTTTCACGCTGGAGGATCTCGTCTCCTACGAGCGCAAGCACAACGAGGCGAACGGGGAGGACAACCGCGACGGCCACGAGCCCAACTACTCGCAGAACTGCGGCGTGGAAGGTCCGAGCGACGACCCGAACGTGCTCGCGTGCCGCGAGCGTCTCAAGCGCGCGCTCATGGGCACGCTCCTCCTCTCGCAGGGCGCCCCGATGATCCTCGGGGGAGACGAACTCAGCCGGACGCAGCGCGGCAATAACAACGCCTACAACCAGGACAACGAGATCACCTGGTTCGACTGGGACCTCGACGAGCGCGAGGAGGAGTTCCTCGCGTTCGTGCGGGAGGCGGTCGCGTTCCGCCAGCGGCACCCCAACGTCCGTCGCCGCCAGTTCCTCACCGGCGAGGCCGATGCGGACGGCGTCAAAGACGCGATGTGGTGGCACCCGTCCGGCCGCGAGATGACGATGGAGGACTGGGACGGGCTCGGCGTGGAGGCCTTCTGCTTGTTGCTCCGCGGGGACAGGATTCCCGGCACGGACCGCAACGGCAAGCCCCGAACGGACGACACGCTCCTGCTCCTCTTTAACAAGGGAGGAGACGCACGCGACGTCGGGCTGCCGGAGGAGCCGGCGGGGACGCCGCTCGGCTGGCGGGCCGAGCCGCCGTTCGATGACGGCGTCGAGGCGGCCTACGCGGCTGGCGCCACGGTCTCGCTGCCCCCGAACTCGCTCACCGTGCTCGTCGCGGAGCCGTCCGCCAGCGGGCCGCGGCCGTAGAGCGTCGTCAGCTGGCGGAGCCATTCGGCAGAAGCATCCGTCAGCTGCTCGGAACGCACGCGCCAGGCCCAGTTCTCCTCGCCGACCGTTCCCGGCGTGTTCATTCGCGCCGATGCGCCGAGCCCGAGCACGTCTTGCATCGGGGTCACCACGACCTCCGCGACCGACGCCATGAGGGCGCGGACGCCCGCTCGGTGGAGCGCGTCCGGGGAGTCGCCAAGGTTGAGATAATCACGGGCGTGCTCGCGTTCGTCGGAGGTGGCTTCCCCGTCCCACCAGCCGCGGATGGTGTTGTTGTCGTGTGTGCCGGTGTAGGCGACGAGGCCACGCCGGAAGGTGTGCGGGAGGAACTCGCTGTCGTGCCGTCCGCCGAAGGCGAACTGCAGGATCGCCATCCCTGGGAACCCAAACCGGCTCATCAGCTCGCGCACGCGCGGCGTGATGAGTCCGAGGTCCTCGGCGACGATCGGGAGGGGGCCGCCGCGCTCCTCTTCGAAGGCCTGGAACAGCGCGGCGCCGGGTCCCTGCTCCCAGGTGCCGTGGATCGCCGTCGGCTCGCTGGCGGGGACGCTCCAGAAGGCCTCGAAGCCGCGGAAGTGGTCCAGGCGCACGAGGTCCACCATCGCGAGGGTGTGCGCCATCCGCCGGCGCCACCACGTGAACCCGCCTGCAGCCATTGAGTCCCAGCGGTAGAGCGGGTTGCCCCAGCGCTGGCCGGTCTCCGAGAAGTAGTCCGGTGGGACGCCAGCCACGTGGGTCGGGCGGCCATCGGCGTCCAGGCGGAAGAGGTCGCGGTTGGCCCAGACGTCCGCGCTGTCATAGGCGACGTAGATCGGGAGGTCGCCGAAGATCTGAATGCCCAGCCGGTTCGCGTGCTGGCGGAGCGCCGTCCACTGGCGCCAGAAGATGAACTGGCCGAAGCGCACGCGGTCCAGTCGTGCCGCGTGCTCGCTCGCCCACGCCGCCAGCGCGTCGGGCTGGCGGTGAGCGAGCGGGCGGTCCCACTCGATCCACGGCGCGCCTCCGTGCACGTCTTTGAGCGAGGCGAAGAGCGCGTACTCGTCCAGCCAGTCGCGGTGGGCCTCGCAGAACGCGGCATACTCCGCGGCCAACGGGGAATCGTCGTTCTCGCGATGGCGCACGAATGCGAGATCCAGCAGGGCCGACTTGTAGATCCGCGCGGCCTCGAACGACACGCGGTCGGCGGGAAACGAGGGGGCGTCCTCCACGTCGTCCTCGCGGAGGATTCCGTCCTCGATCAGGCGTTCCGGAGAGATCAGGAACTCGTCCGCCGCGAAAGTGGAGGGGCTCGCGTACGGCGAGTTGCCGTACCCCACCGGGCAGAGGGGCAGCACCTGCCACAGCGTTTGCCCCGCGCGCGTCATGTAGTCCAGGAAGGCGTAAGCCCCGGGACCGAGATCGCCCACGCCGAACCGGCTGGGGAGAGACGAGACGTGGAGGAGGAGTCCGCTCGACCGACGGATCATGAAACCAGCGACAAAGGAATCGGGAGTCTATCACCGCGTTCGTGCGCCTGCCGCTCTCCGAGGCGGACGCGACGGAAAAGACCGCGTGCGGAATCGCTGATAGGGTGGGGGCGGTCCCGCTGGCTTGCAGCGCAGCCTGGCGGCGGTTCCATCGGGACCTCGCGAAGTGGGAGGAACCCGGGTGGGGCGCCGCCGTGAGTGCGCGGCACTCTCGCCCGTGATGGATCCCGCGTCCGACCCGTTTCGCATCCTGTCGCTCCCGTACGACGCCGATCTCGCGAGCGTCCGCCGTGCCTTCCGCCAACGCGCGCGGGAGACGCACCCGGACCGAGGAGGCTCCGCCGACGCGTTCCATCGTGTGCGGACGGCCTACGCGCGGCTCCAGGCGGACCTCGACGGCCTCCGCCAGCGGTACCGGCCCGTCCCGCCACCCGGCGATTCGCGCTACGCTGCCGGGCTCGACCCCCGAGAGTTCCCGACGTGCCGCGTGCGCTACGAGCGCGGCCCGAACGGCCAGACCGAGATGAGGTTCGACCTTGATTCCCGTCCGCCGGGCTGGCGGCCCGGACGACGGCGGCCGAGCGGGGGGGCGTGCCGCTACGAGCAGGACGGGAGCCCAGCGTTCGGCGTCTGGGTGGTTCGGCTCGCAGGGCGTCAGTTCCGGTGCGTGTTCGGGCCTCACCCCAAGGACGCAGGGACGGTCCAGGACGCGGGCTAGCCGATCAGAGCGTCGAGTGCGCGCTCGCGGCGGGCCTGTGCGGTCCGAGCATCCAGCACGCTGGCGGGTGCCGAGCGCACGCGGCAATCGCGGATCGGGCAGCGCTCGCAGGTCAGGCCAACGTCCACGTCGGGGGTCCGCGGGTCGTCCGCGAAGCCGACGCGGCGGCGGGAGGCGCGGTCCAGCTTCACGCCGAGCGAGACGGCCGCGTTCACGTCGGGGCGAAGCGCCAGCGGGCGGGCAATCGCGACCGTCCAGAACGACGCGCCAGCTCCTTCGCGACCGACGAAGTGGCTTCTCTGCGTCCGGATAACGGGGGCATCGTGGCGGTCCCCGGCCCCGGCAGCTCGCGCCTGTGCGCGGTCCAGGTCGGCGAGCGCCTGCATCGCGGGCCAGCGGCGGCAGTAGTGCTCGCCGCCTTCCACGCCGTGCGGGACCGGCACGTCGGAGAGGTTGAACGTCTTGGTCAGCGTGACGTCGTCCGCGCCCTGCGGGTGGTGGAAGCGGAGAAAGAACAGGTCGTCAAGCCCGAGCGCCTCGGGCAGCCGTTCCGTGAGGCGGTAGAACAGCATCTCGGGCGTCGCGCCGAAGCGCGCGAGGAGCGTCATCATGGCCTCCGGGTTCCACGTAGGCTGCGCGAAGGCGTGCTCCAGCGCGCGGTCGATCTCGTTGGCGGGCAACAGCATCGCGCCCGCCACGTAGCTCGCCTCGAAGTTCTCTTTGACCTGCTCGAACGACTCGACGCGGAGCCACGAGGAGGTCGCGGGCCGGTGCTGGGAGCCCAGCGCGAGGAACCCCAGCTCGCGCGCGAACAGGAACGCCAGTTGCTCGGGGCTGAGGGCGCCATTGACGAACAGCGTCGGGCCGTTCTCGCGCCGTGCGAACACGCTCCGGAAGCGCCCGAGGTCGGGGTGCCCCGGCAGCGTCTCCGTGTCGATGGTGTAGCCGTGCGCGGATTCGAGGTGCTCGCGGAGCGCCGCCGGCGTCGTGGCGCCCACGCGCTGGCGGAGACGGTCGGCGACGCGCTCCAATTCGGGGAAGTGGTTGCGGTGGGCCTGCTGATGCGCGCGGAGCGCCGCGAACAGGAAGTGCTCCACGCGGGCGTCGTAGGCGCGCGTCACCTCGCCCACGGCGCGGACCAGCGCGGCCGACTGCTCGGGCACGCCCGCCAGCAGGCGGAGGACTTCCTGTGGCTCGATCCCGAACAGCTCAAAGGGGAACTGCTGCACGAGCGGGCTCTCGATGGCCTCCTTGACGGCGTCCATCCCCTTGTCCATCCGGAGCGAGACGAGGTCGTCGTACGGCACGCGGAGCGCGTGGCTGAGGTCGATCAGCTTGTCCGGCTTCGGGTACTTCTTGCCCTGCTCGATCTCGGAGAGGTAGCTGACCGACATCTCGGCCTTCTTCGCGAGGGCCTTCAGACTCAGCCCGCGTTCGTGGCGGAGCGCGCGGAGCTTGGCGCCGAGGATGAGGCGGAGACGGTCGGGCATGGGGCGAGTGGAAACGCTTTCGCGATTCGCTGGCGGCGGAACCGCTTCCAGCAAGAACGGCGAACGAGGCGAAAGAAGGGCGGTTGGCGAAATTACGCTGGCGTCTGGGGTGGCGCATTCGTCTTCTTTGGGCAGTCACCTCCCGACCGATGTCCGTCTTCGCCCCCGTCCCCGTTCGCGCCGTCCCCGGCCTCACCCTCCACGCCGGCGCCGTCACGCCCGCCGCGCTGGCGGTCCTCACGCCCGAAGCCGGCGACCTGCTCGTGCGGCTCCATCGCGCGCTCGCCTCGCGACGACTCCGGCTTCTGCGCGAGCGCGAGGCACAGCAGAGGCGGTGGGACGCGGGCGCGCTCCCCGGCTACCTCCCGCCGGACGTGCTGCCGGAGTCGCGAGGGGACTGGCGGGTCGCGCCGCTCCCCGAGGACATGCGCCAGCGGCGCGTGGAGATCACCGGCCCGGTCAGCGACCGCAAGATGGTGATCCAGATGCTCAGCCGGACCGCCAGCGGGCAGCGCGCGGACGCGGCCATGCTGGACTTCGAGGACTCCATGGCGCCGACCTGGGAGAACGTCGTCGCGGGCGTGCGCAACGTGATCGGCGCGGCACGAGGCGAGCTCCGCTACGAGAAGCGAGACGCTTCAGGCGAGGTCATCAAGACCTACGAACTGGACCCGGACGATCAGCCGCTCACGATGGTCCGCGTCCGCGGCCTGCACCTCGTGGAGAGCAACGTCCGCGTAGACGGCGAGCCGGTCTCCGCTGGGCTCTTCGATCTCGCGATGACCCTCGCGCACGGTGCCCGCCCGCTCCTCGCGCGAGGCCGCACGCCCGCCCTTTACGTCCCGAAAGTGGAGCACCACCTCGAAGCCCGCTGGTGGGCGGATGCCTTCGTGCTCGCGGAATCCGTCCTCGGGATCCAGCCGGGCACGATCCGCGCCACGTTCCTCATCGAGACGCTCTCGGCGGCGTTTCAGATGGAGGAGATCCTCTACGAGCTCCGCGACTACGCGGCGGGGCTCAACGGCGGACGCTGGGACAAGATCTTCTCCGACATCAAGTGCCTCCAGGCCCACGCCGACCGCGTCACGCCGGACCGCGCGACGATCGGGATGAACCGACCCTGGATGGAGGCCTACGCCCGCCAACTCGTGCGCGTCTGCCACCGCCACGGCGCCCTCGCGATGGGCGGGATGGCCGCCTTCACGCCCGGCCGCGACCCCGAAACGCGCGAGGCACAGACCGCGAAAGTCGTGCAGGACAAAGAGTTCGAGGCGGGCATCGGGCACGATGGCTGCTGGGTCTCGCACCCGTACTTCATCGGTCCCGCGCTCGCGCCGTTCGAGCGCGCATTGAACGGCGCCCCCAACCAGCTGGCGGCCGGACTGGACGCGCCCGAGCGCCCGGATCTCCTGCCCGTCGGCACCGGTCCGCGGACGCTCGATGGCCTCCGCACGAACGTGCGCGTCGGGATCGCCTACCTGCGGGGTTGGCGGGCCGGGATCGGCTGTGTCGCCTGGGATGACCTGATGGAAGACCTCGCGACGCTGGAGATCAGCCGCGCGCAGGTCCACCAGTGGCGCCGCCACGCCGCGCGATTGGACGACGGCACTGCGGTCACCGACGACCTCGTGCGCCGCGTCTTCGCCGAGGAAACCGACCGCATCCTCGCCGACGCGCTGGCGGCCGGCGTGGGCGCGTCGCCCGCCGACCTGTCCCGGCTCCAGTCCGAAACCGAGGCCGCCGCGGCGGAGGCCGAGCGCGTCTTCCTCGAACCCGAGATGCGGTCCTTCCTCACGCTCCGCTCCCCCCTCGCCGATCTCGCCCCACGAGGCGACGGCGCCTCTCGCGAGGCCACGCCCACCGTCGCCGCCAGCTAGTCGCTCCCATCCTCCAGACCCATGGAACTCCGCACGCCCCCAACCGACGCTGCCCGACGCCTCGAACAGGACTGGGCCACCAACCCCCGCTGGACCGGCATCCGCCGCGACTACTCCGCCGCTGACGTTGTCGCGCTGCGCGGCTCCGTGCAGGTGGAGCACACGCTCGCCCGCCTCGGCGCGGAGCGGCTGTGGTCGCTTCTCCACGACGAGACGTACGTCAACGCCCTCGGCGCGATGACCGGCGGGCAGGCGGTCCAGCAGGTCAAGGCTGGGCTCAAGGCGATCTACCTCTCCGGCTGGCAGGTGGCTGCAGACGCCAACCTCGCCGCGCAGGTCTACCCGGACCAGAGCCTGTACCCCGCGAACTCGGTCCCGCTCGTGATCGAGCGGATCAACAACGCGCTCCTGCGGATGGACCAGATCGAGACCGCCGAAGGGGAGGAGGGGCACGGTTACCTCGCGCCCATCGTGGCGGATGCGGAGGCGGGGTTCGGCGGTGCGCTCAACGCGTATGAGTTGATGAAGGCGATGATCGCGGCGGGTGCCTCGGGCGTCCACTTCGAGGATCAGCTCGCGAGCGAGAAGAAGTGCGGGCACCTCGGCGGGAAGGTCCTCGTGCCCACCTCGGAGTTCATCGGCAAGCTCACCGCCGCCCGGCTGGCGGCCGACGTGGCCGGCGTGCCCACGCTCCTCATCGCGCGGACCGACGCCGACAGCGCGACGCTGATGACGAGCGACGTGGACGAGCGCGACCGCCCGTTCATCAAGAAGGGCGTCCGCCGCACGCCCGAGGGCTTCTGCGCGGTCAAGAACGGGATGGCGGCGTGCATCGCCCGCGGCCTCGCGTACGCCCCCTACGCTGACCTCCTCTGGATGGAGACGGGCCACCCGGACCTGGAGCAGGCGCGGACCTTCGCGGAGGCGATCCACGCGCGGTTCCCCGGCAAGAAGCTGGCGTACAACTGCTCGCCCAGCTTTAACTGGGACGCCCACCTGGACCGCGACGACATCGCGCGCTTCCAGCGCGAGCTCGGCGCGATGGGCTACGCCTTCCAATTCGTGACGCTGGCGGGCTTCCACGCGCTCAACCACTCCATGTTCACCCTCGCGAAGGGCTACGCGGAGACCGGCATGGCCGCGTACAGCATGCTCCAGCAGGCCGAGTTCGACGACGAAGCCCGCGGCTACACCGCCACCCGGCACCAGCGCGAGGTCGGCACGGGCTACTTCGACCGGGTGCGCGACGTGGTGACGGGCGGGACGGCGTCCACCGGCGCGATGGCCGCGTCCACGGAGGCGGAGCAGTTCCGCCGCGCCTACGACTCAGATGGCAAGCTGTCGTTCAATTTTGAGTGCTACATCCCAATTCTGCCATTTTGCGGCGTCTACAACGA
>DUBD01000182.1:15592-17751 GCA_012960515.1 Bacteroidota bacterium
CCGGGGGAGCGACCTCGGGGCCGCTAGCGGACGCGGAAGGAGCGGAACGCCTCCGCGTCGCCGTTGAACACGTTCAGGTCCACGGGTCCCTCGATGCCCGGGAGCCGGCCGCGGACGCTGTACTGCCAGACGGACCAGTCGCGCCCGTCTCCCGCGCTGGGCTCCCAGACGACGTGCTGGAGCCAGAGCGGGCTGTCCAAGTAGCGTCCCTTCACGAAGTCGGGGAAGCCCCGGTGGACAGCGTAGATCGCTGGCGGGTAGCCGAGCGAATCGGTCGCGGCGGAGATGAACCGGTCGAGTCCGAGTTGGATAGCCTCGCGGCTCTCGTATCCCTCGCAGTTGCCGCCGTACTCCACGTCCACGACGAACGGCAGCTCGTGCTCGGCTGGAAGCACCGCCAGCGCGTGGGCGAGTTGCTCGTGCCACGGACGACAGAACGTGTAGAAGTGGTACGCCCCGCGCGCGAGACCCTGCGCACCGGCCTCGCGCCAGTTGCGCGTGAACTCGGGGTCGGTCCAGTCGCCGCCCTCGGTCGCTTTCATGTAGACGAAGTCGAGCCCGGCCGCCTGCAGTGCGTCCCAATCGATGGTGCCTTGATGTCGGGAGACGTCGATGCCGCGAATCGGGTAGGCGGCGCGGCTCGGGTTTGCGGGCGTCCACCGGCCTGTCTGGATGAGCCAGGCCACCCCGGCGGCGACGACTGCCAGCCCGAGGAGGCCGAGGAACAGAGGGGGGAGGAGGCGGCGGACCCAGCGCATCCCGGAAGATCGCGGCACCTCGGCGTCCGTGCGTTCCGACCGTGGGCACGCAACCAGGGCACACTGCGTTGTGTTGATCCTGCTCCCCCCACGGCCGATCTTAGCCGACACGGTTTCCCTCCGTCCATGCGCCTCTCTGCTCTCACACTCGTCCTCGGGCTGGCCCTGCTGCTTTCCGCTCCCGCCTCCGCTCAGCTGGCGGCCGACGTCCCTGGGCGTCCCGCGCCCGTCGAGGTGGTCTCCTCGCCGCAATCGCCGACGCTCTCGCTCTCTGGCCTGTTCAACTCGAACACGCTCAAACTCAGCCACGGCTACGAGATGAGCTACCAGAGCAGCGGCTACGGCGACCTCGGGATGGGCATTTACACCACCTCGCTCCGCTGGCAGCCGAGCGCCCGGCTGGCGGGCCGCGTAGACGTGGGCTTCGCGCACGGTGCCTTCGGCTCCCTCGCGGACAACGCCGGGTTCTCCCCCGAGCAGCCGGTCCGCCCGTTCCTCCAGAATGCCGAGCTCGCCTGGAAACCGACGGACAACAGCATGCTCCAGCTCCGCGTCCAGCAGACGCCGTACGGCTCCGCCTGCCTCTATGGCTCGCGCTATTCCGCCACGTGCGGCGGCGCCGGCTACGCGAGCAGCTACGGCTCCGTCCTCGGCGTCTCGACGGGCGGGGACCTGTTCTGGCGCGATGACCTCGGGAGCCAAGCGGCCGGCGGGAACTAGCGTACGTGGCGCAAACGCGGATCGTTGACGGCCTGCTGAACGTCGCCCTCGTCGGCGTCGCGCTGCTCGTTCTGGTCCTGCTCTACGGCCTGCTGACCCGGACCTTCTCGCCACGCACGACGCCCACGCGGGAGCCCGCCAGCGCGTTGGGCGTGGAGCCCGGCGCGGATCCCATCCAGGTGGAGGTCCGCAACGCAGCCGGCGCGGACAGCATCGCGCGCGAGACCACCACCTACCTCCGGCGCCGCGGCTTTGACGTCATCGACTTCGGCAACGCCGACTCGCTCCGCCAGTCGAGCGCTGTCGTCGTGCGAGCCGGGACCGAGGACTACGCTCGGCGCGTAGCAGCCGCGCTCAGCCTCTCAGAGGAGCACGTCGAGTCCGGCGGACCGATCGCCGACTACGACCCCGATGTCGCGGTCTACCTTGGCCGCGACTACGCCCGGCTCGCCCCGTTCCGGGACGGCGCCCTCGATTCTTCCGACTGATCCTTCTGACTCCGAATGTCCACGGCCACCCCGACCCGCTCCTCCCGCACCCACCGCGACGGCCCGACGCCCGGCCGCGACCTCGCCCGGCTGGCGGCCTTCGCCGCGCTCAACAAGAAGGCGAAGGAGGTGACCGTCATGGACCTCCGTGGCATCTCGGGAGAGGAGGACTAATTCGTCATCGCGACGGGGG
>DUBD01000183.1:0-15744 GCA_012960515.1 Bacteroidota bacterium
CGTCGTCTTCACGACGGGCGAAGTCGCTGAGGTCACCACGCTCCTGGAGGACTTCGAGAGCGGCGTTGCCGATGACTGGTGGGTGCCGCAGCAGAGCGGCTCCACCGCCGGAATCGACACGGACTCGACGGACTCCGGAGCCTCCACGGAGGTCGCCAACGTGTTCTTCGGTGGCGACACCTCGCTCCGCGTGGACTACGGCTGGGACCTCACGGCACCGGAGCGGCTCATCCGCCAATACCGCGAGGTCTCCCCGCCGAGCGCCCGCACGTTTACCTCCTCCGCCACGCTCCGCGCGACGGTCTTCGGGGACGGTAGCGGGACGCTCTTCCGCTTCGCCGTGCGTGACGCGGGCAGCATCGAGGTGAGCCCTTGGACGCCCATCGACTGGATCGGCTGGAACGAGGTGACGTGGGACATCTCCGAAGACGGCACCGGCGCCTGGATCGGGGACGGCACCGTGGACGGCACTGCCTACTTCGATTCGTTCCAGTTCTCGGACGACCCGAGCGGCCCGAGCGCCACCTACGGTCACGTCTGGATCGACGACCTCCGCCTCGCGGACTTCGTCTCCACTGACGATGAGAGCGGCCCGGTCGCACAGTCGTTCCGGCTCTCGGACGCGTTCCCGAACCCGGTTCGCGCGGAGGCCACCTTCCGGTTCACCCTCGCAGAGCCGGCCTCGGTCACGGCGACGGTCTACAACGCCACCGGCGCCGAGGTCGCCCGGCTGGCGGTGGGCGAGACGCGCGCGGCCGGTGACCACGACCTCGTGTGGGACACTCGCGGCCTCGCCGCCGGCGTCTACTTCGTGCGGGTCTCGGCAGACGACGAGATCGCCACGTCGCGAGTGACGGTCATCCGCTGATCCACTGCGGGGCCGGACGGACCGGCCCCGCGACGGCTCAAACGACGAGCGCCCCCGCCAGACCAACTGGCGGGGGCGCTCTATGAAAGGGACCTCGCGCGCTTAGCGCAGGATGGTCACGCGCTCCATGCGGCGCTCTCCATCGGCCTCGAGGACCACGAGGTACGTGCCCGTCGGTGCCGGACCCGACGCCGTGTGGCCCTCCCACACCAGCGTCTGAACGCCCGCGGGCGTGGCCTCCCCGTCCAGCAGGGTCGCCACCTCACGGCCGAGCACGTCGTACACGCGGACCGTGACCGCCAGCGGGGCGGCCAGCGTGAACTCGATCTCGGACGGACCCGTCGTGGGGTTCGGGCGCGGGGGCATCAGCGCCAAGACGCCCGAGGGACGCTCCTCGGCGCTCACCGCCCGACCGTTCACTACCACTGCGTTCGACACCGGGCTCTCGATGGAGTTGGCGCTCACGGCCGTCACCACGTACGTCCACGGGGACGATGCCGCGTACGGCCGGTCCACGATCTGCGTCTCGCCGGTCACCGCGATGAGGTGCTCAGGGTTCTCCAGCGCGTCCGGGAACGTCGGCGCCGTCGGAGACGGGATACGATACACCGCGTACCGACGAGCCTCGGCGTCGCCGTCCGTCGGCGCGGACCAGGTCAGCGTGAGGTCGTCCCCGTTCCACGTCTCGGAGAGCGTGCCGGGCGCACCCGGCGCGTCCATGTTCTTCCACTCCATCGTCGGCGTGAGCGCCGGGTTGCGGTACAGATCCGACTCGAGCGAGTCGGCGAGGCCGTAGCCGCCGAGGAGGATGCCGGACCGAGCGCGGAAGATGATGGTGCCGTCCAGGTCCGCGTGCTGGCGCACGTAGCGGAGCTGCGTCGGGATCTCTTCAGGCTCGAATCCGGGCTGACCCGCGCGATACGCCGCCACCCCGGGGTAGATGTGCCGTTCGTTACGGACCGAGGCCCACCACGGCGCCAGCGTCGTGAACCGCTGGCGGTTGAAGTCGAGGTCGCCGTCGCCGTCCGCGTCGAACGAGCGCTGGGAGGACCAGTAGAGCTGCGGCGCGAGGTAATCGATGTCCTGGGCTTCGAGCCAAGCGACGGCATCGGCGTAGATCACGTTGTACGCATCCAGCCCGGAGGTGCCGCTAGGAATCCCGTTCTTCCAGATCCCGAACGGGCTGACGCCGTGAGCCGCCTCGGGACGGACCGTCTGCACCGTGTCCTGGACCTGAGCGATCAGCAGGTTGATGTTGTCACGCCGCCAGTCGCCGCGGTTCGTGAACCCACGGTTGTAGGTCGCGAAGGTGGCGTCGTCCTCGTCCGAAGTCCCCTCGTAGGGGTAGAAGTAATCGTCGTAGTGGATGCCATCCACGTCATAGCGACGCAGGATGTCTCCGATGACGCCCGTCACGTGGTCGCGAACGTCCGGGATGCCCGGATCCAAAATCTTGATCCCACTCGGATACGAGAGGATCCACTCCGGGTGGGTGTTGGTGACGTGGTTGTCGGCCTTCGGGTAGCTGGAGCCACGGTCGGCCCGGTAGGGGTTGATCCAGGCGTGCAACTCCATCCCGCGCTCGTGTGCGAGTTCGACCGCCAGCTCCAGCGGGTCGAAGAACGGGTCCGGGGCCGTGCCCTGCTCACCCGTCAGCCAGTAGGACCACGGCTCGTACGGGGAATCGTAGAGGGCGTCGGACTCGGTGCGGACCTGGAAGACGACGGCGTTGACGCCGGCCTCCTTCAACCCGTCCATGATCTGGACGAGCTGGGTTTGCTGTACGGAGGAGGAGCAGCCGTTGCACGACGGCCAGTCCAGGTTCGCCACAGAGGCGACCCAGGCACCCCGGAACTCGTGCTTGGCGTTCTGCGCGTTCGCCAGCGGCACCAGCCACAGGGAGAGGAGGAAGAGAAGTCGGGACTTCATAGCAGGGGGTAGGAGAAAGAAAGGGGGCGCCGAGCACTCAGCCCGACGCCCCCGGCTCTAAGGGCAAACGGAGTCGTTTGTCCTCGGGCGCTAGCGCACGACGGTCATCCGGCGGGAGGCCACGCGGCCCTCGAACTCGAGGGTGTAGACGTACGTACCCGGCGCGAGGCCGTCCGCATCGAACGTCGCAGCGTGCTCACCGGCCACCAGCGTGCGGTCCACGAGCGTCATGACCTCACGGCCGGTGACGTCGTAGACGCGGAGCGCCGTGTGACCCGGAGCCTCCAGGGAGAACGTGATCTCGGTGCGACCGGAGAACGGGTTCGGCTGGTTCTGACCGAGGGTCAGGCCCTCCACCTCGGCGCCGTTTTCGACGGCGACATCGTTCTTGGTGTACTTCTTGATGTCGCTGCCGGTCGGCGCGCCGAAGTTGATCACCCAGGCCGTGTTGCCATCCGCGGAGAACGCGATGCCGCGGGGGCCAGGGGCCGTATCGCCCCACTCCTCGGCCGTCACGATGATGCTGTCCACGGGGGTCGGGTTCTCGACCGTACCGATGACGGCGCCACCCCCGTCACGCTCCAGGAGGTCCTCCTGATCGAACGCGTACCAGGAGAAGGCCTGGTAGTTGGTCTCCACCTCGGGGTCCTCGTTCGGGTTGAACGCGCCGCCCGGGCCGGAGCTGACCCAGAGGTAGTTCGTGCCCGGCTGGACGCCGGAGGACTCCACGACGAGGCCGCGGAGCGAAATGCCGAGGGAGTCGAACGGGACGAACGAGTTCGAGCGGTAGTGCACCACGGCACCCGGCTTCGTGAACGCGTGGTCGATGATGAGCGTGCCGTCGTTAGACGCGAGGAGGTCGCGGCTGATGTCGTAGGCGTTGGGGCTCACGTTCTGGCCGGGGGTGAGGCCCGGGCCGTACGAGAAGATCGGCTGGGCGGCGCCCACGACCGCGGTGACGTACACGTTGCCGTTGCCGTCCGTCGCGGCCTCCGTGAGGGAGGTGCCCGGGAGGGGCTGCGCGCTGGCGAGCTGCACGATGGAGCTGTCGCGGCTGGAGGTGCAGGACGTGGCGTCCAGGAGGTACAGCATGTCGTACTGGCTGACAACGATGTTGCCGTCGGAGTCCGAGGTCATGCCGCGGCCCGTGCGGGAGTCCAGCGTCCCGGCGCTCGTGGTGTAGTAGCCGAGCGTATCGACGACCGCGCCGGTGTTGTCCTCGAGGTACTTGATCGGGGAGCACGCTGCCTGCGTCCCGTCCTCGTTGAGGACGTAGAGGGCGCGGGTGGTGAGGGTCTCGCCGTTACGAGCGAGGGGCTCGGAGCCGTAGTAGTTCTGGAGCCAGAGCCGACCCTCTGAATCAACGGCGACACCGTGAATGCCGGAGCCAGGCGCGGTGGTATAGGGGACGGCGACATCCTCGGAGAACGTCCACTGCGCGGAGGCAATGGTCGGGGCGAGGAGGGCGCAAGCGAGTAGCAGTGCTCTCATGATGAGGGGGGGTTGTGAGGGGGATGCCCAGGGTGGGCGCCGGCTAGACGCGCTCGTAAGCCCGTCTAGCCGGAAGACGCGTGATGCGCGTACAGGGGAAGATCGTTAGAGAGAGCCCTCCTTCCGCGCCTGCACGAGGTACAGTGCGGCGGGCTCAGGTTCGCCGGCTTCGCCAGCGGGGGGCGGGATGGGACTACGCACGAGGAACAGCTCGGAGCCGCTCCCCCAGGTCAGCGCGCTGACCGGGCTGGGCAACACACCGGGGTAGAGCGGTTCGGCGCTTCCATCTGGCGCCACCTGCATGACCGGATAGGTGACCTCCGCGCGGGGCTCGGTCGTCGGCGGCGCGATGCCGACGAAGACGGTGCCGTCCGCAGCAATCGCCAGCGCGGAGGGGCGTCGGCCGGGCTGGTCTGCGCGCACGTCGTAGAAGACCTCCTCCGGTCCGAGGGTGCCATCGGCCTGGATGGGCAAGCGCCAGACCTTCGCTTCGTCCACCGGCGTGGTGCGTGTAGCGGCCACGTACACGTAGCCATCGAAAACGCGGATGTCGCTAACGGTGCCAGGGAAGTCCGTCGAGACCACGCTACCGTCCAGGTTGAACCGGTGAAGTTGGGCCGTGAGGGGGTTCGCAGCGGTGCCTGCGGACCCGCCCGCCCAGATCCGACCCTCCGCGTCTGGAGTAATGGCCGAAAGGCGGATCAGGGGGCTCGGAAGCACCGGCATAACCGGCACGACGCCCGGAAGCTGGAAGATCGCCTGCACGTTCTGCGTCGCGAACACGCGGTCGAACTCGGGCCCGCCAACGGTCAGGTCGTTCCAGAGAACGGGCGAGGTGGGGTCGACCGGTTCGCGGACGCCCTCCGGCGTGAGCCGGTAGACGCCCCCCGCGCTGCCGTTGCGGGAGATGGAGACGTAAACGGCGCCGGTGCCGTCCCCCACGACCGCCGCCGGGCTTTCACGGACGCCCGGGCTGGGGTCGAGGTCGCCGAAGGGCACGAAGGCGGGGGTCAGCGTCACCGGGACCGGGTCACTGTAGTTCTCCGCGCCGACGATGTTGACGCGGACCGTCCGGTCGCCCGGATCGTTCGGAGCTTTGACGCGGATGCGCGTCGGCGTGACCTCCAGAACTTCCGCGCGGACCGCGGAGCCGAGCCCGTCCTCGAAGTAGACGAGAACGCGGGAGGGGTCATCCCCGAAGTTCTCGCCTTCGATCGTCAGGGCGTCGATGCCCGCGAGCGCGACGGGGCCGTCCAGGACGACGGCCGAGACCACCGGGTCTGAGGCCGGCGACTGGCGGTCGGGATCGTAGAGGCTGCTGCCGGGGCCGGCATCGCACGCCGCGAGGGCGACGGCGGAGAGCAGGAGCAGAGAGAGCGCGAGGCGCATGGACAGAAGGGGCCGGGCGGCGTTAGAACGAAAGGTGGGCGGCGACGCGGTGGACGGCGTCGAACACGCCGAAGTCGGTGTAGGCGTAGTCCACGCCGAGACCGAGGCCTCCGAGCGAACTGCGAACGCCGGCGCCGAGGCTGATCCCCTGCTCATCGGCGGGGGCGACGTATCCGGCGCGGAGCGCGAGGGTCTCGGCGAACGTGTACTCCGCGCCCACCTTCAGCTGCTCCGGATAGTCCCGGGAGTTCTCCGCATCGATGGCGAGCACGAGGCCGTGCGCGCCTCCCTGCAGAGACGTGAGGTCCAGGAGGTCCATGGACACGCCGATGTGGAGCGCCAGCGGCAGCTGCGCGCTCTCTGTCACGAATTCGACCTCGCGGGAGAAGTTGCGGGCCGTGAGCGCGAAGTTGAGGCTCTCGAAGCCGGTCCGGTAGAACACCCCGAAGTCATAGGCGAGGACGCCTTCCGAGATGTCGGCAAACTGGAGCTCGCCGCTATCCGGGTCGTAGCGGTCCGGTGCGGCGCCGAAGTCCTGGTGCGCGTACTTCACCTGACCGCCCGCAGCGAAGCGATCGGAGAAGGCCCGGGCGAAGCCGACGCCAGCCACGAACGCGCTCGGGCTGAACGTGCCGACCTCGCGGTAACCGCTCCCCCCCTCGGTAGGGTCGAAGACGGTCTGGATCATCTCGCCATAATCGGCGAAGGCGAGCGAGCCGCCGACGACGCCCAGCGAGCCGAGCCGGTACGAGGCGCTCGCGTGGTTGTAGTCGATGTCCGCGATCCAGCGCGTTTCGCTGAACATGGCGTCCGCGTCGTCGCGCTGCCACGCGAGGGCGGCGGGGTTGTAGAAGAGGGCGTCGGAGCCGCCGGTCAGCGCCGTGGTGGCGTCACCGAGGGCGGCCGAGCGAGGGTCCGCGCCGACGGCGAGGAACTTCATCGCCGTCTGCGCCAGCTTGTCGCGGTCGTCAACGACCTGGGCGTGCGCAGGCGAAGCGAGGGGGGCGGCGAGCAAGACCAGCGCCGCGAGTGCGAAGGGGACGTGGGGTCGCATCGGGGGCGCTATCGGATGATGACGAACTTCTGGATGGTCCGGTCTCCTGCGCGGAACAGGAGCTCGCCGGACTCGGAGTCGGTGATGTCTTCGGTGACCGTGACGACGGCGATGTAGACGCCGCTGGCGATGAGCTGGCGGGACCGGGTGGTCTGGTACCAGAACTCGTCGCCGCTCCCGTCGTTGTGCTCGATGGTCTCGATCAGCTCACCGAGCTCGGTGTAGATGTCGATCCGGCACTGACCGGGGATGTTGTAGAAGGCGAGCTTGTCGCCCACGTCCGGGAAGCGGACGGAGTTGCCCTCCCCCGTGCCAGGCCCGCCGGCCGAACCGAGGTAGAACGGGTTCGGAACGATGCGAATGTCGTCCAGCGCCCGGCCGGCCTCGCGCTGCAGGAAGGCGGGGTCGTAGGTCTGCGTGTAGTACCGGTTGCTCCGGAGCGGGACTCCGGCCGGCGTCATCCCGCCGCCGGGGTTGGCAGAGCCGTCGGTGACGGACTGGATGTAGTAGTAGTACTCCACGCCGCGGGTAGGCGTCTGGTCGTCGTACGACGTCTCCGTCGGCCCCGCGGTGTGGATCAGGGTATAGGAGCTGTCGTAGGCGGCCGTCGCGCGGTAGATCTCAAAGCCGGTGATGCCGGTGGGATCAGAGGGCGGCTCCCAGCTGAGGGAGATGCGGTCGCCACCGGATGCGACGGCGAACGAGCTCGGCGGCGGCGGCGCCTGCGGGATGTCGTAGCCCGCGTCGTAGTTGGCGATCGCGCGCCGGAACGTCTGGAAGAGCGAGTCGCGGCCGGTGAAGACCCACTCGTTCTTGGTCATGGTCTGACCGGCGTAGGTGATCTCGGCCGCCGGATCCGCGTTCGCCTGGCGGAACGCCTGGCCGATCGCGGTGTTGGCCTCACGCGAGAGCCCGTTGGCGCCCTCGGCGATGACCACCTTCACGCTCTCGCCCGGCGCCAGCGTGTAGGGCCCGTACCCGTTCGCGATGGAATAGCCGCCGGACGTGCCGAGGCTGGGGGAGTTGGAGGGGTCCAGCCAGCCCTCGGGGCCGGTGGGCTCGACGGCCCAGGCGTGACGCGGGGACTTGTGCCCCGAGGTCATCACGTTGTACTCCGTCTGCATGTTGGAGACGGAGAACGGGTCGTTCCCCGAGAGGTACGGGTCGTCCGAGTGGATCCAGGTGGTGGTGGAGGGCTGGCTCCGGTCGTCGCTGTCGTCACTCGCGGAGGCATCCGCGTGGAGCGTCACGATGCCGACGAACTGGCTCGCGCCAAGGCGGCCGAGCGTATCCCCCGGCGCGATGTTGACGGCCGGAAGCGCGGAGGGCAGAATCGGACCGCCGATGTTGTCGTAGGGCGCGCCGTCGAAGTAGCCGTGCCAGGTGTACTGGGCGCGGAACTGCTCGTCGGCGGGATCCTCGCGGACACCGTCGCCGCGGGCGTCGTTCATGGCGTTGAAGCCCCAGCCCGTCGCGTTGCCGATCACGTACCGCGTCTCGCGCGCAACGGAGAGCCGCCACTGCAGGAAGGCCACGAAGTCCTCCACCGTCTGGTTGGGCAGCTCGATGTCGGGGTCGTCATCGGTGTTGCCCGTATTCGTGAAGGTGTACTCGATGACGTGGTAGTTGTCGTGGTACTCCTGGGAGAACTGGAGCACGCGGCGCTGAACGGTCACGCCGAGGAGCGTGTTGAACTCGTTCACCAGCACCACGTCCGCCTCCTGCGAGGGGTCCACGGCGTCCGAGGCCATCTCGGCCGGGGGGAAGGTGAAGTTGCCGTCCACCGTCACGGCCGGGAGGTCGTACTTGGTGGAGAGCTCGAACCGTGTCGGGAAGACCTCGCCGACACCGGTCACGCGGGGGCCGACGTGGACCACGCGGACCGGGTAGGTCTCGCCATCCGGGCTCGTGACGTTGCGGGCGCCGAGCCACAGGCCCTTGGCGGCCTGCATATCGGTGAACGCGTAGATGCCGGGCCAGCGCAGACCGTACTGCTGACTGCCCACGAGACCCTCCTCGCGCTCAGAGCCGGCAGCGGAGTACCAGTTGTGGAGGGAGCCGCCCGCGACCCACTTCGTCGCGAACTGCGCGCTGGCGGGGGCCGCCAGCAGCAAGGCCACGAGGAAGGGGAGTGCGATGGCCGGGCGTACCATCGAAGAGAGGGGTCGGGGCATTAGAGCGAGATCCGGAAGCCGAAGTAGAAGTCGCGGGGGGAGAGCAGGTTGAGGAAGCTCTGGTTCGGCATGTCGATGTACGCCTTCGAGTCGAGCACCTCCTCCAGGCGGTCGGAGTCCACCTCCTGCCAGGAACCGTCGCGGAAGACGGAGTACACCTCAGAGGAGCGGTCGTAGTAGATGACCTGCTCGTTGGGCGCGCCCTCGTCGTAGACGCACCGGTCCGTGCCGGCGTCGGCGAGCGAGCCCACCGAGCAGATCGGCTGGAACGCCACGTCCGGGTGGCGGTAGTCGCCGACGCGGTCGTTGCCGGGGACGTTGTCGTAGTCCTCCGAGGCCGGGAAGTGGAGCGAGCGGTAGTAGTCGTTGACGTCGTCCGTGTTCTCGTAGCCGTAGCCCGAGACCGTCTGACGGTTGGTCAGGTTGAAGACGTCCGCGAAGAACGAGACGTTGCGACCGGCCACCTCGAACGACCGCGCGAAGCGGAGGTCGAACTGCCAGAAGTCCCGGCGGTCCACGTTCCGGTTGAGGTTGACCGTCGCGCGGGTGGAGGTGCCGTCCCAGGTCGCCTGCCCCGCCTCCTGCCACCGGCCGATGAGGCTCACCCGCCAGTCCGCCAGCGGACGGAAGCCGCCCACGGCAAGGCCGAAGTCGTCCGGCGTGAGCAGGTCGATGTTGGCCCGGGCGTAGGGACGCGGGATGGCCACGCTCTCGAGCGCCTGGCGGCCGGCGTCCTCGAGCTCCTCACGGCGCTGATCGGACGTGTTCTCGAAGATGGTGTCGAAGCCGAAGTAGCCAGAGGAGTACACCATGTAGGTGTAGTTCAGGAAGCCCTGGATCCAGCTTCCGCGGTTGCGAGAGAGCGTGAACTCGAAGCCACGGATGTCCTCGTAGGAGTTCGGCTCACTGACCGTGTACGAGACCCCGGTTCCGGACCGGCCTTCGTAGGACACGAGGCGCGGCTGCAACGAGACGTTCTTGTAGTAGCCCGCTGCCCGCACCAGGAACTGGTCCAGGAACGACTGCTCGTAGCCGATCTCGTAAGCCACCGTCTTGGGGAGCGGAGCCGAGGGGTTCGCGATCCGCTGGAGCTGACCGCTCTGCGCCTGCACGCGGACGAGGTAGAGGTCGTCCGGATCGGGGAGCGCGCGGAAGTGCCCGTAGTTGAAGTAGAGCTTCGAGATGCTCGTCACGGGGAACGAGACGCCGAGACGCGGGCTCAACGTGACCTGCGGCTTCACATCGTCCGTCGCGAAGAGGGAATCCAACGACGTCCGCGGGTCTCCCCCTTCGTTCGGGATGGAGCTGAAGCGGCGGTCGAAGAGATCGAAGTCGTACCAGTCCCCGTTGGGGTCGGTGTAGTCCGCACGGAGGCCGAGGTTGGCGATCATGCCACTGAACTCCAGCTTGGTCTGCGCATAGGCCGCGCCGCGGATCGGCGAGCGGTCCCACTGGCTCCACTGGTTGCTCCCCACGAGGAAAGAGTCGATCTGCGCGTAGTTCGCGATGCTCCGCGTGAGGTTGTACTCCAGACCGGACTTCACCTCCATGAAGCGGTTGAGCTGACTCGTGATGTCTCCGCGGACGTTGTAGACCGTCACGCGAGAGGAGTCCCGTGCGTTGGACATTCCGACGGAGAGGCGCATGCCGTCCACGCCTTCCGGCACGGGCGTCGGCTGCCAGCCGAAGGGCGCCTCGTCGAAGCCGACGCCGCCGAAGTACACCACGGGCGTGGTGTCACGGCGCGGGCCAGGGTTCGTGTCGTAGCGCGAGCTGAAGCGGTTGGCGCGGATCTCGTAGAAGGTGCGCGGCGAAACCGTATGGGTGAACGTGCCGCCCACCTGGTTAAAGCTCACGTTGCTCGGGCCCCAGTAGTCACCGGAGAAGACACGGCTGTCGTTGAAGCTCGAGATGCCGCCCACGTTGCTCGCGATGCCCGAGGCGCTGCGGAAGAAGCCGGGCTGCCCCGAGCGGCTGGCGCCCGTTCCGTACTGGTCACCCAGACGGCCCTCGAGGCTCAGCTTCATGTCTTGCGCGACGTTGCTCGTCACCTTGACGTGCCCCGTCTGCTCGGTGTAGCGGTCCGTGTGGAGCGGAAGGAGATAGAGGTCCTGATCACGCCGGTAGGACGCATAGAACCGCAAGTCGCCGAGCGCGCGGGACACGAACGGTACCGGCCCGCCAAAGCCGATGTCCGCGTCATAGTCCGGATCCGTGATCTCGAAGGACTTCCGGTGCTGCCAGAGGAACGCCTGCTGGAGAGCGTCTGGCGACATGTCGTCCGTGGGGTCGTCGTTGCGAAGACGCGCTTCGGACTCCGCGACCCAGCCCTCGAACTCGGGGTACTGGCGCCGCGTCACGGGGTCCCAGTTCTGGGTGCCCGTCATGGCCACCTCCGGGTCCAGGAAGGGGCGAATCCAGAACGAGTTGAGGTCGTTCGCCAGCGGGCCGACGTTCTTCTGCGCTGCCGGGCTGAGACGGAGCGTGACGTCGGCCTCGTACCGGTCACGGTCGCCCGCCTTGGTGACAACGTTGACCACGCCGGACCGGACGTTGCCGTACTCCGCGTTGAACCCGCCCGTCTGGACCTGCACTTCCTGCACGGAAGAGAGCGGGATGGTGGCGTATGGCGAGTTGTTTCGCTCGTCTCGGAGCGTGAGGCCGTTCACCTGGAAGGTGATCTCATCCGAGCCGGAGCCACGGACGGACAGCCCCTGAACGCCGGCTTGGAGACCGACGACGGAGGCCACGCTGCTCACCGGGAGCGAGCCGATCTCCTCTGCCGAAACGTTGGCCCGGCTGTTGGAGACGTCCGTCTCCACGACGGGCCGCTCGGCGCGAACCACGATGGTCTCGATACCGAGATCCTCTTCGCGCAGCCGGATGTCCACGGTCGAGGTCTGCCCGATGTTCACGTCGACACCTTCGACGCGCTGCTCGGCGTACCCGATGGCGGTGATTCGGAGGGTGACCGTACCGGGCGACACGTTGAGGATCGTGTAGTACCCGTCGAGGTCCGCGGCGGACCCCTGACTCGTCTCGACGACGAGGACGTTTGCACCAGGGATGGGTTCGCCCGAGCCTGCGTCGGTCACCCGGCCGGCAATTTTACCGGCCTGAGCAAAGGCTGAAGGGGCGAGGAGAGAAACGAAAAAGCAACAGGCGGCGACCGTGGCGAGGGTCCGGGTCATCGGGCGAACCACGTGGGAGGGTGAAGGGAGGGGCGAAAGCAGCGGAAGCGCTTCGTTTTGCCCGAGCAGGCAATATGCGGGCGGGTTAAGGAACCGTGCAACCCGAACTTCAGGGGGATCCGCAAGTCCCTACTCGTTAGGGGTGACCCGGCCCGCCTCGCAGGCGAAGCGGACCGGGCGATGTGCGAGCCGCAGGCTACGGCATCTCGTGGACGGTCACGAACGCCTCCATCGCGTAGCCTTCGGGCAGGCCCAGAGCGTCGAGCTCTTTAGCGGTGGAGGTGTTGCGGTCCCGCGCACGCTGCCAGAACTCCCGCTCGTCGTAGGCGCCGGGGAAGAGCGCGCGGTCCTTCTGGCTCTCGTGCTTGTAGATCGCCTCGATCTTGAGATCGAGGTCGGCCTTGGACATCGGGAGGAACACGTCAGCGCGGTCCACCTCCCACTCCTGCCAGGCGCCTCGGTAGAGCCAGACGAGGGGGCGGGGGTCCTTGGAGCGCTTGGCCGGCGCGCCGTCTCCGCTGGCGGCCTCCGCCAGCAGCTCCTCGTTGTAGCGCTCGAGCGCCTGGCGGATGGCGAAGTAGCACATCCGGTGCGTCCCGTGCGGGTCCGAGAGGTCACCGGCGACGTAGATGTGGTCCGGCTGGAGCTCGTTGAAGAGGTCCAGGATGATCTGCACGTCGTCCTCGCCGATGGGGTCCTTCTTGACACGGCCGGTCTTGTAGAACGGCATGTCCAGGAAGCGGGCGTTCTCCGGCCCGAGCCCCATCACCTCGATGCCGGCGATGGCCTCGGTGTAGCGGATGGTGGCCTTGATCTCCTGCACCTCCGGCGTGTCCACCTCTGCGGGCTTCTTCGCGTCGAGGTCCGACATGATCTTGTCCACGCGCTGGCTGACCTCACCCGCGTCCGAGCCCATGACGCCAGTCGTCATCTCCACGAAGCGGAGGTGGCGGCGGACGTCCTCGTCGAACACGGCCACGGAGCCGTTGGTCATGTAGGCGACCGTGACGTCGTTCCGGTTCTGGACGAGCGCGTGGAGCATCCCGCCCATGGAGATGACGTCATCGTCCGGGTGCGGGCTGAAGAGGATCACCTTCTTCCGCTTGGGGACGCGGTGCTTGTAGAGCACGCGCTTGCGGAGGTCCTCGAAGACGGAGCGGCAGAGCTCGTCCACGCCGCCGCGCGCGTGCACGAGGTCGTGCAGGCCGTTGCGGTGGAAGTCCGCGGCCTCCAGCCGGAGGATGGACTTCTTGACCTTCTTGGAGAGCCAGATGACGGCACGCTTAGCCGCGTCCTCCTGCTCCCAATCCACCCGGCGGACGAGCCACGGCGTTTTCTCACGGGTGAGTTCGCTGGCGGCGGCGCGGTCCACGTAGAAGGTGGCGTTCTGGTGGTTCTGGAGATAGGCGGCGGAGACCTGAGGCGTCGGCGGCTCCTCGACGGCCTGGCGGACGATGGGGGCCTTGTGCTCCCCCGTCGCCATGAGGATGATCTCGCGAGCGTCGAGGATGGTGCCGACGCCCATCGTGATGGCCTCGCGGGGGACGTACTTCTCCTCGAAGAAGTCCGAGGCGGCGTCCTTCCGCGTGATCTCGTCGAGGACGATGAGGCGGGTGCGGTCCTCCGGGGTGGAGCCGGG
This sequence comes from Bacteroidota bacterium, assembly GCA_012960515.1. Taxonomy (GTDB): domain Bacteria; phylum Bacteroidota; class Rhodothermia; order Rhodothermales; family Rubricoccaceae; genus Rubricoccus. Next base: position 13,736 of record DUBD01000183.1, read on the forward strand.
CTCGTTGAACCCGATGTGACCGCTCCGGCCGATGCCGAGGAGGATCAGGTCCATCCCACCCGCGCGCTGGATCAGCCGCTCGTACTCGGCGGCGTGCTGCTCGATCTGCTCGGCGGGGAGGTCGCCGCGCGGGATGTGGATGTTCTCCTCGGGCACGTCCACGTGATCGAAGAAGTTCTCCCGCATGAACCGGTGGTAGCTCTGGAGGCTATCCGGCTTCATCGGGACGTACTCGTCGATGTTGAACGTGATGACGTTCTGGAAGGAGAGGCCCTCCTCGCGGTGCATCCGGATGAGCTCCTGGTAGACGCCGATGGGCGTGGAGCCGGTCGGGAGGCCGAGGACGGCGTGGTCACCGGCGGCGGCCTTCGCTTCGATGAGGGTGCGGACCTGCCGGGCGGCCTGGCGGGCGAGCTCGGACGGCTCGTCGAAGATGAGAACGGGGACGCGCTCAGCTGACTGGCTGGGCGCTGGCGCCGGGCGGCGCGGGGCGGAGTAAGCGATGGGTGAGGGGGTCATGGCGTGGGCCACGGAAGGAGTGTGTGCCGCGCCCATGGCTCTGACGAGTCGGGGGTCCCGTGCCGACGTGCAACGGGGGTTCCTCTCCCGGCCAGAAGCCGGGACGCTCGGAAGGGCAATGCCGAAGAGAAGGGGCGGGCCCCGACGCCGTCGGGATCCATGCTGGCGGCATGTCTGCGAGCGGGCTAACCTAGGGCTCCTACGGCGGCCGGTGCCACCCGTTTTGTCGCCCCCTGGAGTCTCAACGCGTATATGACCCGCTTTCTCTCCCTAACGGCATTCCTGCTGTTCTCCGCCTGCTCCGTGATCCGGCCGGCCCCCCAGCCCGCCCCGCCCCCTGCGGCGGAGCCGGCAGCGGCCCCAGCGGAAGAGCCGGCGCCCGCCGAGCAGGCCCCGAACGAGTCCCAGATCCGCCGCGACGTGGAGGCTCTCCTCGCGCGGTGCGCCCAGACCGGATGCCCGCTCGTGCTCCCCGCCGGCGCCGGGCTGGACGGGCTGGCGGTGGACGCGAACGAGGTCCGGGTGCTGCTCACCACGGACGTCGGCGAGTTGGTCTGGCGCGAGGGGGAGGTCATCGCGTTCGAGGCCCGCATCGCCGAGGCCGTCCGCCAGTCCGTCCCGGGGGCGTCTGTGGACGTCGCGGTTGCGCGGGACCTCACGCCGCTCCCCCTCCGCTCGCTTGCCAGCGCCGAGCCGGTGCCCGCCGCTGCGCCGCCGCCCGGAGCCGCGCCGCTCGTCCGCCGCGCCGGCGTCCCCTACCGGATTACCGCCGGCCTCCAGAACCGCCACCTCGCGCTCTGGCCCAGCCACGGATGGTACTACGAGCCCTCCCTGGACCGCTGGGAGTGGCAGCGCGCCCGCGTCTTCACGACCGTCGAAGACCTCCTCCCCTACGCCTTCGTCCACCGCCACCTCGCGCCCATGCTGGAGCGCGCCGGCGCCGTGGTGATGATGCCGCGCGAGCGCGACCCGCAGCCGCTCCAAGCCGTCGTGGACAACGACGGGCGCGACGATGGCCGCTACGCCGAGCGCGGCCGCTGGCGCGAGGACGGTGAGGGCTTCGCGCACCGACCGCCCTACCGCGGCACCACCAACCCGTTCACCCTCGGCTCTGCCCGAAGCACGCGCGCCGCCGAGGAGGCGACGGCCGAGATCGTCTGGGCCCCCGAGATCCCCGAGACCAGCGAGTACGCCGTCTACGTCTCCTACCGCCACGGGCCAGACCGTGTGGAGGACGCGCACTACACCGTGCACCACGCGGGCGGGGCCACCACCTACCTCGTCAACCAGACCATGGGCGGCGGCACGTGGGTCTACCTCGGCACCTTCCGGTTCGCCGAAGGCCAGGACCCGCGGCGCGCCAGCGTGACCCTCTCCAACGTCAGCGCGACGCCCGGCCGGATCGTCTCCGCGGACGGCGTGCGGTTCGGCGGCGGGATGGGCGAGGTGGAGCGCGGCGGGGAGACGAGCGGCCGGCCCCGCTTCGTGGA
>DUBD01000183.1:15770-17737 GCA_012960515.1 Bacteroidota bacterium
TTCGCCGGCTTCCCCGCCGAGACCGTTTACAACGTCTCCGGCACCCTGGACGACTACAAGGACGACTACCAGAGCCGAGGCGAATGGGCCAACTACCTCCGCGGCGCCCCCTTCGGCCCGAGCGACGACCGCGACGCCCCCGGCCTCCGCATCCCCGTAGACCTCGCGCTCGCCTTCCACACCGACGCGGGGCGGACGGACGACGAGTCCGTCATCGGGACGCTGCTGATCGTCAACTCGCGCGGGATGGACACCACGACGGTCTTCCCCGACGGCCGCTCGCGCCGTCTCAACCGCGAGCTGGCGGCCATCGCGCGGCGCGAGATCGTCGGCGACCTCCGCCAGTCGTGGAAGAGCGACTGGACCTTCCGCGACACGTGGGACCGCGGCTACTCCGAGGCTACGCGCCCCAACGTGCCCTCCCTCCTGCTGGAGTTGCTCTCGCACCACAACCCGCAGGACATGCGCTTCGCGCTGGACCCCCGCTTCCGCCGCGACGCCGCCCGCTCCATTTACAAAACCATCGGCTCGTTCCTCGCGGCGCAGGAGGGCCGGACCTTCGTGCCGCAGCCGCTCCCGCCCACGCACCTCGTCGCCACGATCGACGACACGGGGTCGAGGCCGCTCGTGCACGTCCGCTGGCGCCCGCAGGCCGATCCGCTGGAGCCCGATGCCACGCCGCTCCGCTACGTGGTCTACCTCCGTCTCGGCGAGGGCGGCTGGGACAACGGCACGCCCGTAGACGGCGCGGAGATCGCCCTCACCGCGCCCGAGCCTGGCGAGGTCATGAGCGTGCGCGTGGCCGCCGTCAACGCGGGCGGCGAGAGCGAGCCCAGCGAGGCGCTGGCGGTCGGCATCGGCGAGCGCGGGGGGCCGCCGGTCCTCGTCGTCTCCGGGTTCGACCGGATCGCACCGCCGCAGTTCGTGGACGAGGGCGACCTCGTCGGGTTCATGCGGTCCATGGACGAGGGCGTCGCGGACGGGCTGGACGTGCACACCGTCGGCGACCAGTACGAGTTCGACCGCGACGTGCCGTGGATCGACGACGACCAGCCCGGCCACGGCGGCTCGGACGCCGACCTGGAGACGACGGTCTTCCTCGGCAACTCCCGAGACTTCATCGCCGTCCACGGCGCCAGCCTCCTCGCGGCGGGCCGCTCGTTCGTCTCCGCCAGCGACGAGGCCGTCGCCGAGGGCGACCTCGCGCTCTTCCCCTACCCTCTCGTGGTCCTCGCGATGGGCGAGGAGAAGACCACGCTCAGCCCCGACTCTCTCCGTCCGCCCGAGTTCGAGGTCTGGCCGGACTCCCTCCGCACCGCGCTCCGCGCCTACGTAGAGAGCGGCGGCAAACTCTTCGCCAGCGGCGCCTACCTCGGCACCGACGCGGCGGACGACCCCGAGGCCGTCCGCTTCCTCGCCGACGTGCTCGGGGTGCAGTGGCGGACCGGCCACGCCGCCGTGACGGGCGAGGTGGAAAGCTCCGCGCCCGCGCTGCTCCCGCTCGGCGAGACATTCCGCTACAACGTGGAGTACCGGCGCGACGTTTACCGCGTGGAGGCCCCGGATGGTCTCGTGCCCGCCTCCCCGCTCGGGACGGTCGCGCTGCGGTACCCGGAGAACTCCATCGGCGCGGGCGTGGTGACGCCGCGGGCGGTCACGCTCGGCTTCCCCTTCGAGTCCATCCCGGACGCCGACAGCCGCGACGCGCTCATGCGCGGCGTGCTCCGCGTGCTGGAGCGCGGCCCCGGACGCCCCGCCGCCGACCGATAGAGAGGCGCCGGACGGGCCAGCGCTCTCGGCTCGCGACACCGGCGTCCCTCCTCGCCTCGGAGGCGCCGCCGGAGCCGGAACGAGCGGACGTGTGGGGGTAGGTTCGTCTCCCCTCCCCCCGCACGCATGACACGCCTCGCCGTCCTCACCGCCCTCGTCCTGCTGGCGGCCGCCGCCAGCGCGCAACCACAAGTCCC
>DUBD01000184.1 GCA_012960515.1 Bacteroidota bacterium
AGAGGTCAAAGAGGGCCGATTTCGGCAGGACCTCTACTACCGCCTCCGGGTGGTGAACGTGCACCTCCCGCCCCTGCGGGACCGCCGTACCGATCTTCCGCTGCTTATCGAGCACTTCGTGGAGCACTACTGTCGCGAGTTCGGTCGCCCCCATCTGCGGGTCACGGTCCTCGAGAAAGAGGACCGGGTCGGCGCGCACCAGTCCGGCCGCAACTCTGGCGTGCTGCACGCGGGGCTGTACTACCGCCCCGGCTCGCGCAAAGCCCGGTTGTGCCGCGAGGGCAAGCGCGAGATGGAGGCGTACGGCTCCGCTCGCGGCATCCCGTGGGTGCAGAGCGGCAAGCTCGTGGTGGCCGTGGACGCGTCCGAACTCGACCGGCTGGCGGAGTTGGAGCGCCGGGCCGGGGCCAACGGCGTGACGGTGGAGCGGATCGGCCCGGAGCGGATGCGCGAGATCGAGCCGCACGTCGCGGGCGTCGCGGCACTTTGGGTGGCGGAGACCGGCGTGGTGGACTACGGCATCGTGGCCGATGCGCTGGCGGAAGAGCTGCGCGAGGCCGGGGTCGCCTTCCGGTTCGGCGCCGAGGTCGTGGGCGGACGCGAATCGTCCGACGGCGTGACCATCGAGACCGCCAGCGGGACGGTGACGGCCGACGTGCTCGTGAGCTGCGCGGGGCTCTACGCCGACCGCGTCGCGCGGATGTTCGGGCACGCGCCGGCGGTGCAGCTCGTCCCGTTCCGCGGCGAGTACGCCGTGCTGAGCGAGAGCGCGGCCCCGATGGTGCGCGGCCTGATCTATCCCGTCCCGGACCCGGCCTTTCCGTTCCTCGGCGTCCACCTCACGCGGACGGTCCACGGCGCGGTGGAAGCCGGCCCGAGCGCAGCGCTGGCGTTCGCGCGCGAGGGCTACACGCTCGGGACCGTACGTCCAGGCGAGCTGGCGGAGGCGCTCGGCTACCGTGGCTTCCGCACGCTGGCGATGCGGCACTGGCGGATGGGACTGGGCGAGTTGGGCCGCTCGGTCAGCCTCGGAGCGTTCTGGCGGGCCGCGCGACGCCTCATGCCGGACCTCCCGCGCGACGCGCTTCGCCGCGGTCCTTCGGGCGTCCGCGCGCAGGCCGTCCGCCCCGATGGGTCGCTCGCGGACGATTTCGTGATCGAGTCCACACGCCGCGCGGTCCACGTGGTCAACGCGCCCTCGCCGGCGGCGACCGCCAGCCTGGCGATTGGTCGCGAGATCGCGAGCTTGGCGCTGGAGCGGCTCTAGCCGCGCACGCGGGAGACAACGCGAGCGAACACCTCGGACGCCGCGTCGATGTCCGCCTCGGTGGTGGTCCGCCCGAGACTGAAGCGGACGGTCGCGGTGGCGGTCTCGCGCGGGACGCCCATCGCGAGGAGGACGTGGCTGGGCGTGAGAGCGCCGCTGGTGCAGGCGCTGCCGGCGGAGACGTGGACGCCTTCGAGGTCCAGACCGAGCAGCAGCATCTCGCCGTCCACCGGCCCCCGCTCGCCGGGCGGAACGGAGACGTTGAGGACGTGCGGCGCGGAGTCCTCGGGTGTGTTGGCGCGCAGGTCCGGCACCGCCGCGCGCAGCTGGCGCCGGAGTCGGCCGCGAAGGGTGTGCAGCCGTCCCGCGGTCTCCTCGCGCTCCTCCTCCGCGAGACGCAGCGCCGTCGCAAAGCCAACGATGGACGCGACGTTCTCCGTCCCGCCCCGCCGACCGCGTTCCTGCGAGCCGCCTCGGAGCAGCGGCGTGAACGGCGTCCCCGCGCGCACGATCAGCGCGCCGATCCCCTTGGGGCCGTTGATCTTGTGACCGGAGAGCGAGAGTAAATCCACGCCGAGGTCGTCCCAGTTCAACGGGAGCAGCCCGGCCGCCTGAACCGCGTCGGTGTGTATGAGCGCGCCGGAGCCGCGGACGGCGTGCACGAGCGCCGCGAGATCCGTCACCGCGCCGGTCTCGTTGTTGACGAGCATCGCGGAGACCAGCCCGGTGCTCTCGCTCACGGCCTCCGCCAGCGCGGCGGGGTCGGCGGCGCTCGTCACGAGCGGCGGGACAACCTCGACCGGCTGGCGGTCGTCGCGGAGAGACTCGGCGGTCCGAAGGATGGCCTCGTGCTCGGCGGCGGAGGTGACGAGGCCGGGCCGGCCGGTCTCGCGCAGGGCCGCGCCGGTCAGGACACCCCGGAGTGCGGCGTTGTCCGCCTCGGTGCCGCCGCTCGTGAAGATGACCTCGGCGGGCTCGCACCCGAGCACGTCCGCGACCGTCGCGCGGGCCTGATCGACCGCGACGCGAGCCCTCCGGCCGGGACCGTGGAGCGACGACGCGTTGCCGAACCCCTCGCGGAGCCAGGGCAGCATTGCGTCCAGAACTTCCGGACGAATCGGCGTGGTGGCGGCGTGATCGAGGTACGGCACGGGAGCGGCGGTGGGGACTCGAAGGTGCCGCCGCGCGCGCCGCGCGTCAAACGAAACGCCTGCGCCTCCCGCTCAAAGGCCGAACCAGTAACTGGCTTTGACGAGGAAGACGTTGGTCAGGTCGCCGCCGAAGACATCCGGCACATCGTCCCAGACTCCCAGGCCGCCGAACTCGTCCGCGTAGTCGTCGCGAATCTGCTGCCAGATGACGTAGAGCGAGGAGCCCGGCCGCCATTCCCAGCGGAGCACGGCGTTGCCGCGGATGCTGAGCCGGGTGTAGTCCGCGTACGGCGTCGCGGCCCCGTCATAGGGCTGAAGGTCGAAGGTGCCAGCCTCGCGGAGGGCGCCCGCATCGCCACCACGCGCCTGTGGCCGTGAGGAACCCGGATCAGTCCCGGAAATTCACATATTGGAGGGGTTGGCTGATCTTGCTCTCTTTCATCAGGCTGATCACATCCTGCAGAACGTCGCGCTTCTTGCCGTTGACACGCAGTTCGTCGCCCTGGATGGAGACCTGAACCTTCA
>DUBD01000185.1:0-299 GCA_012960515.1 Bacteroidota bacterium
GAGCGCGTGCATCGTGTAGAACCAGCCGCGCGTCTGGTCCACGCCCTCGGCGATGAAGTCCGCCGGGAAGTTGCGCGCGAAGGCGTCGTCGTTCTCGAACGGCTGGTGCCACTGCGCGAAGGGCATCGCGCCGGAGTCGAACCAGACGTCGAGGAGGTCCGGGATGCGGCGCATGGTGCCGCCGTTGGGCGCGGGCCACGTGATGTGGTCCACGAACGGGCGGTGCAGGTCGTAGTCGCCGAGCTCCGGGTTGAACGCCTCCTGCGGGAGCGTGCCGCCGCACTTTTGCTTCAGCTCCT
>DUBD01000185.1:309-2902 GCA_012960515.1 Bacteroidota bacterium
GGCATAGCCATAGTATCGGTTCCGTGGGTACCGTCGCGATCCGTGCGAGATTGAGCTCCTCCACGCTCCCGATGACCTCGAAGTAGTCCGGGTCCTCGTCCGAGACCCAGATGGGGAGCGGGGTGCCCCAGTAGCGCATCCGGGAGAGTGCCCAGTCCACGTTGTTCTCCAGCCACTGTCCGAACCGTCCCGTCCCGATGGCGCCGGGTTGCCAGTTGATGGTCTCGTTGAGCTCCACCATCCGGTCTTTCACGCGGGTCGTCTCCACGAACCACGAGTCCACCGGGTACGACATCAGCGGCGTGCCCTTCCGCCAGTCGTGCGGGTAGTTGTGGATGTAGCTGTCCTCTCGATAGAGGAGGCCCCGCGCGCTGAGGTCGCGGATGAGGGGGCGGTCGGCGTCCTTGAACCAGAGGCCGCCGCAGACTGGGAAGCCGGGCTCGAAGGTGCCGTCCGGGCGGACCGGGTTGAGGAGGGGGAGCGCGTTCTTCTGGCCCGTCGCGTGGTCGTCCGCGCCGAAGGCCGGGGCCGTGTGCACGATGCCCGTGCCGTCCTCCGTGGTCACGTAGTCCGCCGCCACGATGGTCCAGGCGCCGGTGTGGTGGTCGTCCACGTCGCCGCGCTGGCGGAAGAACTCGGCGGTGGCGGGCATCATCGGCTCGTACCGCTTGCCGACGAGTTCCGCGCCGGTGAACCGCTCGACGATCACCGGGTCCTCCGCTTTCAGCACCTTGCCCATGAGCGCCTCCGCGAGGATCAGGTGCTCGTGCCCGTCCTCCGTCGGCACGCGGACCTTGACGTATTCGATCCGCTCGCCGACCGCCATCGCGGCGTTGCTCGGGATGGTCCACGGCGTCGTGGTCCACGCGAGGAGGGAGGTGCCGGGCTCGTCTGCCAGCCGGGCGCGCGTCACGATGGACACGTCCTGCACCTCCTTGTAGCCAAGGGAGACCTCGTGGCTGGAGAGGACGGTCTCGTTGGCCGGGCTGTACCACTGCACCTTGTGCCCGCGGTAGAGGAGGCCCTTCTGGTGGATGGTCTGAAGCAGCGCCCAGACGCTCTCGATGTAGTTGTTCTCGAAGGTGACGTACGGGTCGGAGAGGTCCACCCAGTAGCCCATCCGGACTGTGAGGTTGTCCCAGAGGTCCTTGTACTTGAGGACGCTCTCGCGGCACTTCGCGTTGTACTTCGCGATGCCGTACTCCTCGACGGCGTGCCGCCCTTCGAGCCCGAGCTCCTTCTCGACCTCGATCTCGACGGGGAGGCCGTGCGTGTCCCAGCCCGCCTTGCGGTCCACGCGGAAGCCCTTCATCGTCTTGTAACGGCAGAAGAGGTCCTTCAGCGTCCGCGCGAGGACGTGGTGGATCCCCGGCTTGCCGTTGGCCGTCGGCGGGCCTTCGTAGAAGGCGAACGTCGGGGCGCCCTCGCGGAGGTGGAGGCTCTGCGCGAAGGTGTCCTCCGCGTCCCAGCGGTCCAGAATCGCCTGTTCGACGGCGACCTGGTCGTAGGCGGCGGCGTCGGGGTAGCGGGGCGCGTCGGGCATCGTGTAGCGTCGGGAGGGGCTCAGAAGAGAGCCGGGAAGGTACCGCGCGGGCGGGGGCGGCTTCGCGCGAGACGAGGCGAAGACCGCCGCCGCGCGCTGGCGGACGACCTCCGCCAGCCGGGCGGGTGAAGCGTGCGTTCAGGAACCCCTTTCGGGAGGGGGCGCGCTGAACGACGACGGCCGCGAGGCGTTTCTTGCGGCTCACCCACTGGATGACGCATGAGCGAACGGGAGCCCACGAAGGCTTGGCTGATGGACATGGACGGCGTGCTTGTCCACGAGAGCGTGGCGCTGCCCGGCGCGCAGGCGTTCATCTCGCGGCTACAAAAAGCAGGGGTGCCGTACCTCGTCCTGACGAACAACTCCATCTACCCCCGCCGCGATCTCTCGGCGCGGCTGCAGCACGCAGGTCTGACGGTCCCGGAAGACCGGATCTGGACCTCCGCCGTGGCGACGGCCAAGTTCCTCGCGGACCAGGCCCCGGAATCCTCGGCGTACGTGATCGGCGAGGCGGGGCTCACGACGGCGCTCCACGAGGCCGGCTACACGCTCACGGACAACAACCCGGACTTCGTCGTGCTGGGGGAGACCCGGACGTATTCGTTCTCCAACATCACCGTCGCCATCCGGCTCATCGAGAAGGGCGCGCGGTTCATCGCGACGAACCCGGACCCGACCGGCCCTTCGCCGAATGGACCGCTTCCCGCGACGGGCTCCGTAGCGGCCCTCATCACGCGCGCGACGGGCGTGGAGCCGTACTTCGTGGGGAAGCCCAACCCCATCATGATCCGGAGCGCGCTCAACCGCATCGAGGCGCATTCAGAGACCACCGCGATGGTGGGCGACCGGATGGACACGGACATCGTGGCCGGCATCGAGGCGGGGCTCCGGACGTACCTCGTGCTCTCCGGCTCCACGGACCGCTCGAAGATCTCGCAGTTCGCCTACCGCCCGAGCGGCGTGTTCGACTCCATCGAGGACATGGCGGACCTGATCGGTACGGACACCCCCGAAGGCGACTAGGCTCTGTCTGGTGATTCGGAGCGAGGC
>DUBD01000185.1:2958-4868 GCA_012960515.1 Bacteroidota bacterium
GCTCCGGGGCCGCGTGTAGGCCGATCTGGAGTCGCCAGACAGAGCCTAAACGAGAGCCGCCCGCACCGAGGCGTTCGATGCGGGCGGCTGGCGGTCGGAGCCGGCGGGGTCAGTTCTTGATCTTGCCGACCCAATCCGAGGCCTTCTTCGCGACGACGCCCGTCACCGCGACCTTGACCACGTCTCCGATGGCGTCGGCGAGTTCCTTCGCCTTCTCGCCGCCGATCTCGGCGTAGTGCTCGGCCTTCTCGGGCACGTCCTCGGCCCAGTCCCCGGCCATCTCAGCGCCGCGCTCCGCGGCCTCCTTCAGCGCGAGGGCAGCGGCGGAGAGCGCAGCGGCAGAAGCGGCCGCCGCCGTTCCAGCGGACTCTTTCGCTTCGCCGAGCGATCCCTTGGCCTGCGTCTTGAGCGTCTTCGCGCGCGCCTCGATCCGGTCGGAGAGCGTCTCCGGCTCCGGTTCCGGCGCGAGCCCGACGAGGATCCGGCCCACGACGAGGCCGCCCACGCCGGCCGCCAGCAGGGCGAGACCGGGGTTCTGCTCCGCCCACTGCTTGACCTTGTCCAGCGGCGAGGTGGAGGCGTACTCGTCGGGCATCTCGTACTCCGATGGCGACGGCGTCACGACGCGGCCTGCGGCGGGCGTCGCGGTTCCGGAGACGGCCTGCTTCGCGGGCTCCGCGCTACCGGTGGGAGAGGGCGCGGCCGGTTCGTCGGCGGTTGTCGGGGTGGGAGGGGGGCCACCGGCCATCGAGTCGGCGCCGGTGTTCTCGCGGTCGGCGAGCGGCTGCGCGCCATCGCCAGAGGTGGTGTCGGGGGTCGTGTTCGCCATGATCAAGGAGGGAAGAGAGGGAGCCCCGCGGGGCTGGAGGAGTGGTCGCGAGGTGGTACGCGAGGGGCAGCCGTTCGTTTCTGGAAGAGTGGATGGCGGAAACGTGACCCGGTGGAAAACCCCGTTCCCGGTAACGGGGTGTCGCTCCGTACCTTCGGTGACACGGTCGCCCCCTCCCATGCCCTCCCGTACGTACGTCGCGCAGCGGCTCGGCGCTTTCGCCGGCCTGCTCAAAGCGTCGGACCTCGCCGGATTCCGCCTGGAGCCGCACGCCCCGTTCAGCATCCGTGATCGGTACTTCGACACGGATGACGGGGAGCTCCTGCGGCGAGGCATGAGCCTCCGCGTCCGCGAGCAGGAGGGGGAGCGCCGCGCGTTGATCCGCCCGGTCCGCCCGGGTGACGCCGGCCCGACCCTCGAGGTCGCGCTCGAGCCTTCCGGCCGTGTGGAGGCGCTGGAGCCGCTTCGCAACGTGCTCTTGGAGATCACGGGCGCGACGGAGCCGCCGGTGCTTCATCCGCTCCTCAGCCTCCGCCAGTACCGCACGCCCCGCGCCGCGTACGACGGCGACCGGCTCGTTGGGCTGCTCTCGTTCGACGTCGTCGTGTTCGAACTGCCGGACGGGCCGCACGCTTCCAACGAACTGGACATCGAGCTGGCGGCAACTGGGGAGGCGTCCGACTTTGAGGCGCTGGACCCGATCCTTCGCGCCGAAGGGTTGCGGCTCGTCGAGCGCACGAAGATGGAGCGGGGCATCGAGCAGTTGCCGCGCCGCCTCACGGAGCCGCTTCTCCTTCTCCCGCACGAGCGGGAGGCGCTGGACGAGGTCATCATGGGCGGCGACCCGGTGCACCAGCGGCGTGCACGCGTCCTCTTGCTGGACGCCCGCGGATTCAAGTCCTCGACCATCGCCAACCAGTTGGGCCTGAGCACGGCCCGCGTGCGCCACTGGAAGCAACTGTTCCGCGAGCAACGCCTGGATGTTTTCGAGGGCGCCATCGCGAAGGCTACCGCAGCACCCGCGTACACGGTATCTGAGCTGGTCACGGGTGCCGATGATTCGTTCGGGGGCGTGCCCTCA
>DUBD01000185.1:4878-17661 GCA_012960515.1 Bacteroidota bacterium
TTCCCGAGCCGGTGTTCGAAGGAGAGCCGGACCCCGTGGTAGAGCCGGAGCCGGAGCCGACCGCTGACCCCTCGCCGGAGCCCTCGTCAGAAGTCAACGGAGACGGGGCTGTAAGCGGGTCCGGTCTCGCCGCGCTGGCGGGCGACATCGACGACCTGTTGGAGATGTTCCAGCCGAGCGCTACGGACACGCCGCTCTTGGACGCGGACCCCGAAATCGCGCCACTCGATCCGCGGGATCTGTCGATGGGGTCGCTTTCTGTGGAAGACGAGGAGGTCGACGCCGAAGAGTCCGACGCCTTCACTCACGTGGCGTGGGACGAGCCGCCAGCTCGGGAACACGATGCGGACGATCAGGAGAGTCCGGACGAACCCGCTTGGTCGTCGGCCGCCCTTCTGGAGCCGGAGGACGACGGTGAGACGGTGACGCCCGCCCCGTTCCCGGTAGACCCCTCGCCGACCGTGCCGGACGTCATGGCGGACCTGGAGCCTCCCGCCTTCGACGAGCCAGGGGCGGAGGAGCTGGACCCTCGGACGGAGCCTCAGCAAACGAGAGAAGCAGATAACGACGCGGAACCGGAAGCCGACGCTGCACCAGAACCCGACGATTTACCGAGGCCCACACGGGAGGCTGCGACGTCAACCGTCCCGCCAAGCCTGCCGTTCTCGCCTCCGGTTCGCAGATTGGAGGCTGACGAGCACGAGCCCACGCCCACGCGCAGTACAACGGCGCCCATCACGCCGCTTCGCCTCGTCTCGGCGCCCCCGCCCCGGCCCAGCCAGCCCCGCCCTCGGCTCCACCCGGACGATCCGCTCGTCGGGGCCGCGCACGAAGTGCTCGGCTACCACGTCGGGCAGCTCGGGTGGTGCGCGGCGGATCTGGACCGTGACCGGGGCCCGTACCGGCTCTTTCTCGCGGTGCACCGCGTCCGCCTCGCGCTCGAGGTCTTCGCGCCTGTCCTCCCCGCCGATGCAGTGGGGCACCTCCACGCGGGGCTGCGCCGGCTGGCGGTCGGTCTCGACCGCTACCTCGAACTCGCGCACGACCAGAACGACCGCCAGTGGCGCGCGCTGGACGCCGTACGCGAGACGCTTCAGGGCCGCTCCTTTGCACGGTGGATCGGGCGGGCCGAGCGCCTCGTGGAACGCCTCGGGAGCCAGCACGCGGCGGGCATCTCCGCCCCGGATGACGCACCGCTCCCGTGGGATGACTACGACGGCGACGCGATCGATCAGCCGGTGCGGGCGCGCGTGCGGCACCTGCTCGGGACCGCGCTCTGGGCGCGCGTCGAGGCGCTGATGGTCTGGGACCGCGAAGGGGACGGCCCGTCCGTCGCGGATGCGTATGCGCTGGCATTGGCCGCTTCCGGCGTCCGCTTCGTGCTCGGACTCGCCGAAGGCACAGCGCCGGAGCCCGTCCGCCGAGCCGATGCTCTCCTGGAGACCGCCGAGAACGACTTCGTGGCGGCGCACCGCGGGCAAACGGCGCGCTTCGCGCCCGCATGGGCCAGCCTCAGAAGCGCGGAGCTCCGCGGCGCGCTAGCGGACGTCCTCCGCCAGTTGTAGCGCCGCCGCACAGCGGCAGAGGGGTCTCGTTTCAGGACGGTAGGTCCGTGACGCAGCGCGGCAGTATTCAGCCCGCGTCAAAAGCACGTAGACGTTCCGAAGCTTCACCGGGTCGCCACGCGATTCGCGGGTGGAGTGTCTTTATTGCCGTTGCGGGTCCGGGGCTAGCCCCCGGAATGTTCTGGTTCACGATCCTTCGCTCCCCAGATGACTCCACGGGAATACCTCGCCGGATACCGTGACGATTCGCGCCTCATTACCGGCGCGTTCTACGATCAGGCGCCTCTCTCAGTGCGCCGTGGCGAGACCGTGGGCGTCGTGCTGATGAATCATGGGGGGCCGCTGGAGCCAGCGGACGTGGAGCCGTTCCTGTACAACCGGCTCATGGACCCCGCTGCGCTCCGCATCCGGGTCCCCGCGCCCATCCGGCATCGGATCGCACGGTTCATCTCACGTCGCCGTGCCAAAAAGCTGACGCGCGCCTACGAGTTGATCGGCGGGGTGAGTCCTGTGGTGCGGCACGCCCGAGAGCAGGCCGTTGAGCTGGAGCGCGTGCTGAACGAGAAGTTCAGCACCGCGACCGGCGCGGAGTTCCGGACGTTCGTCGCGATGCGCTACGGACACCCCACCTGTGCCAGCGCGGCGAAGCAGATGGAAGAGGCCGGTGTAGACCGGGTCGTGCTGCTCCCGCTCCACCCGCATTTCTCCACGACGACCACGGGCACCTCGCTCGCGTTCTGGAAGGCATTGGAGGAGAGCGGCGAACTCCGCACGCGGCCGACCACCTTCGTGTACGAGTACGCGGCTCACCCGAAGTACGTCCAAGCCCTCTCCGAACGCATCGACGAAGGCCTCCAGCGCTTCCCGACGACGGTCCGGGACCGCGCGCAGATCGTGTTCACGGCGCATGGAGCGCCGCTCCAGGCACTGAAGCAAGAGCGCGACCCGTACTGCTGCCTCGTGCATTCCACCGTCCAGCAGGTCGCGGACTACCGCGCGGAGTCCGGGCGGGGGCTGCACGTCTCGTTCCACACCGTCGGCGTTCCGGGGCGCGGGCTGGGGCCGGAGACGGGCGACGTGATCGAGGAACTGGCGGACGATGGCCACGAGGCCGTGCTGGTGGTTCCGGTCACGTTCACATCGGATCACGTGGAGACGGCCTACGGCCTCGATGTGGTAGAGCGCGCGCGCGCCGTGACGGCGGGCATTGAGCACTACGAGGTGGCGAGCGGGCTGAACTGCCACCCACTCTTTATCGAAGCGCTGGCGGAGGCGACGGCCGGGCAGGTCCGGCCGGAGCCGTCGAACGGCACCGCCGCCCCGCTGCCCATTCCGAGCGCCGCGCTCCCCCGGCTCGACCCCGCCTGCCGGTCGGTCCGGTGCCAGTGGTGCTCCCAGATCCGTGAGGCCGCGGACTGGACGTCGTCCGAGTCCGAGACGGCTCCGACGCTCGCCTAGCGCCATGCGCGACCCCCTCCTCCGGACGTTCGCGTCGGTTCGGCCGGGCACGCGCGTCCTCTCCATCGGCACCGCCAGCGCGGTAGACCTCGCCCGCCTCGGGTTCGATGTAACGGTCGCTGGGCCTGTACCGGACAGCCTTCGGGATGCCCTCTCGGCGCTCTGGGGCGAGGACGAGGTCGCTCGTCGGGTCACGGGCACCCCCGTCACTTCGATTGGCCTGCCGGATGCAGCGGTCGCGTGGGTGGCCGCTGAGCTGTCACCGGGCGACAGCCTCGCGCCAGCCTTTCGCGAGATGAGGAGGGTACTGCAACGGGGGGGATGGGTCTGGGTCTACGGGAGCGGGCGCACGCCCGAGGAACTGACCGCCGCTGCGGACGCCGCCGGGCTTGCGGTCGCGGAGGCGGCCGTTTCGGAAGCGACCGGCGCCCGTGGGATCTTTCGGCGGGTAGGGGAGGGCGTCAGCGGCTGAGAGGCCACGGTATCTTGACCGCCCCGCGCGTGGTGCCCGGGATCCCGTCCTCTCCATCCAAGTCCACCCCTCATGCTCGTCGTCGGAAACTGGAAGCTGAACACAACGCAGGCAGAGGCCGTCTCCCTCGCGGCCGATGTGGCGCGCGGCGTCTCCGATGCAAACTCGGGCGTCGGCGTTGGGATCTGCCCCCCGTACGTCTGGCTGGAAGCCGTCGTGGAACGGACAGCGGGAAGCCCGGTGCGCGTCGGCGCGCAGAACGTAGCGGCCCAGGACGGCGGCGCGTACACGGGCGAAGTCTCGGCCGCGATGCTCGCGGAGGTGGGCTGCACCTACGCGATCGTGGGGCACTCGGAACGGCGGGCCCTGTTCGGCGACACGGACGAGGTCGTGGCGGCGAAAGTCAGTCAGGCACTCGCGAACGGCCTCACGCCTATCGTGTGCGTGGGGGAGACGTTGGACGAGCGGAAGGCCGGGCGCGTGGAAGACGTTGTCACTGGACAGCTGGCGGGGTCGCTCGCCGGCGTCGAGTCTCTGGAGCGCATCGTCGTCGCGTACGAACCCGTCTGGGCGATCGGGACGGGGGAGACGGCGACGCCGGATCAGGCGCAGGACGTGCACGCGACCATCCGGTCCTGGCTCCGCGACCGCTTCGGGGCGTCCGCAGCGCAGACGCCGCTGCTCTACGGCGGCAGCGTCAAGCCCGCCAACGCGCTCGAACTCTTCCGCCAGCCGGACGTGGACGGCGGGCTCGTGGGCGGCGCGTCGCTCGACGCGGAGAGCTTCGTCGCCATCGTGCACGCCGCGGCCGACGCGGAGGGGTGAGGCACGCGCTCCTGCTCGCCGCCGTCCTCACGATCGCCGCGTGCGGCGGCGCGAGACTGCCGGGGGGCTCCGCGACCACCTACACGCCCGGCCTCCCGGATTTCGACCTGGGAGCCGTCCCGTACCTCGACTCCAACGGTTCAGGCGTCGAGGCGTTGGTCTCCATTCCACGGGCGTCCCTCGTTTTTCGGCGCGATTCGTCCGGGTTCCTGGCGGTCGCTCGGACCACGCTTTCGCTCCGAGGAGGAGAGGGACGGCCCGATGCGGCGCCGTCGCGAGTGGACACGCTCCGCGTCGCCACCTTCGAGGAGACCGTCCAACTGGACCCGCTCATCGTCCGCGAGCGGCTGGCGGTTTCGCCGGGGCGGTACCAGCTGCTCGCCGAAGTGGAGGATGGCTCGACGCGGCGCCGAGCGCTTCGGGCGGTCGAAGTGGAGGTGCCGGCCCCCGCCTCGGAGCCGATGCTGTCAGCCGTCCGGCTGGAGGGGGTGCCCGCAGGCCGGCGCGCGTTCGCGCCGATCGTCTCGCTCGGCGTCCCCGCCGAGCTCGATTCCTTCCGCGTCCGCTTCGACGTGTTCAATGCCTCGGGCGCGCTGGACGTGGACGCCCGGCTTCTACGGCTCCGCGCCGATACGAGTATCGCGAGACCGCCTTCCGGGTTTACCGAAAGCCGCGTGTCGTTGATCAGCCGGGGAGTCGATGCTCGCGACCCGGACACGGTCTTCGTCTCTCGCCAGCGGGTCCCCGCTCCAGACCGGTCGCTTACCGTGGAGCAGGCCCTGCCGGGCTTGTCGCCGGGCGTCTTCGCGCTCTCGCTCACCGCGACAGACGTGGTCTCGGGAGCCCTCGTAGGGGACGCCCGCCGCACATTCGTCGTCCGCCCTCCCGGCTTCCCGCGACTCCAGGGCATCGAGGACTTCGTCGGCCCGCTCTCCTATCTGGCCACGCCCCGGGAGTACGCCGAGCTCACCGCCGTCTCCCCCGACTCGCTCCGCCAGTCGTTCGATGCCTTCTGGGGCACGCTCTTCCGCGACCGCCGGCTGGCGGCGGCCACCTTCCGGGCCTTCTACGAGCGGGTGGAGGAGGCGAACCGGCTGTTCTCCACTCACAAGGAGGGGTGGAAAACGGATCGCGGCATGGTCTACGTCCTGTTCGGCCCGCCCGAACGCACCGAGACCCGCTTCCAAACCGAGGTGTGGGTATACGGGCCGGGGCAGGCCATCGGCGAGGTCGTGTTCGAGCGGGTGGACCGCAGGCAGAGCGGCGATAGTCCGTACGACGTCTACCTCCTCTCGCGCGACCAGGGCTACGATGCGGCGTGGCGCCGCGCCCTTCGCCAGTGGCGCAGCGGCCAGGCGCCGTAAACGCACAAACGCCCCCCGCGGTGAGGCGGGAGGCGTTGGAGTACCGCGTACGGGATTTGAACCCGTGTGACCACCGTGAAAGGGTGGCATCCTAGACCCCTAGATGAACGCGGCAGCGGCGGCCGGGAAACCCGGCGCCATGGGGTGAGTGACGGGATTTGAACCCGCGGCCTCCAGAGCCACAATCTGGCGCTCTAACCGACTGAGCTACACCCACCATGGCATCCCGCTCGGGGCGAGACGGAGTGCAAAACTACTGAGGCCGCGGGCGTCTTCTCGCGAAGAAACGGCAGAGCGCGGACCGCTCGCCGCGCTGGCGCCGCTAGTGAAGCACCGCCAGCTTGCCGTAGATCGTCGGCTCGCCGTCCGTGCCGTCGGCGGCGATGAGGTAGACGCCGGAGGGGACGGGCTCGCCGGTGCGCGCGTCCCGGCCGTCCCAGCGGAAGGAGCCGCCGAAGACGGAATCATCCTCGTACACCACGCGGCCGTCCACGGTCAGGACGCGGATGCGGCTCGCGGGCGCGTTGAGGCCCGAAATGAGGAGGTCCGCATTCTCGTGGGGACGGAATGGGTTGGGGGACACCCGGAGCGCGTCCGAGCTGGCGCTCGGCGCCTGCGCATCGCCGGCATACCCATATAGCCCGGCAGCCGTCGCGATGTAGACGTCGCCGCTCGCGTCGTCCACGGTGATACCGAGGAGGTCATCCGTGGGGAGAGGCGTGGTGTCGCTATCGAGTTGCATTCTCACGTTGTCTCCGGCCGCGTTCAACAGGTACGCACCGGTCGTGGTAGCGACCCAGAGCTGCCCGGCGGGATCGAAGGTGAGGTCTCGCACGATGGCATCGCGGAGGAGGTACGAGGTGCCCTCGGCCGTCCGGGCCCACTGCGGCTCCGCGAGCGCGGCATCCCCGGCGAACGCCGAGCCCGGAGAGAACACGATCGCGATGCCGCGCGCGGTGCCGACCCAGATCCGCCCCTCGCGGTCCATCGCGAGCGCGTTGACGGTGCCGTTCGGTAGGCCCTGCCCGTTCAGGCCAACGCTGAAACGCCGGGCGCGGTCATCGGAGGGTGAGAGCGGATCCGCTCCGGTATCCCAGACGAGGAGGCCCTGATCCTCCATCGCGATCCACTTTTGGCCGAACGCATCGATCACGATCTCATCGACCGGGAAGGAGGTCGGCGCACCGGGGGGAGACGGGAGTGCGGTCCAGTCCGCCGCCGTCGCGCTCTCCGTCCCGGGGAACGCATGGAGGGGGAACGGGCTGCCCTCGTTGCCCACCCACCACCGGTCGCCTTCCTTCGCGAACGCGGAGGCGACGACGAAGCTGCTCGTCCCGATGGCCGGGCGGAGGGTGGAGTTGGTCTCGTCGAACGGGAACACGTCACCCGTCTTCGTGACGACCGCCAGCCCGCCGCCAGCGGAGCCGACGAGGGCGCCGCCTTCGGGCCGCGCCGTGATCGCGAACTGCTCACGCTCCGGGAGGTCGGTGTCGGGGTCGTCCGCGCGAACGGTCCGCCAGCCCTCGCCGGGCACGAGCCAGCTGACGCCGGAGGTGTTGGAGGAGCCGAACTCGACCGTTCCCGTGGCGGTCCAGAGTGTGCCGTCCGGGGAGACGTCGAGGGCGACGATGTCGTTGGCGAACGGGCCCTCCGGCCGCACTGCCTCCGCAGTGACCTCGATGACCCCGTTCCCGTCGTCCGGATAGTCGGGGTAGGGGAAGAGGCCGAAGCCCGAGTCGCCCGCCCACAGCTGGCGGTTGGGGCCGAGCGTGATGGACTGGAGGCGCGGGGCCGTAGTGGAGGTCCGGTAGAACTGGCTGGGGAGACCGGGGCGGAGGACGTACGTCTGAGCGCCCCCGCGCGCGACGGCGAAGAGCGCGTCGTCCGAGGCGGTGAGCGTCGAGAACTCGCTGTCCGCGAAGGCACGACGGGCCCAGCTTCCGTCCGTCCGTCGTTGGTACACGTCTCCGAAGCCACCCGTAGGCCGGCCGCCGACCCAGATCGTCCCGCTAAAGACCGCGAGCGCATAGGCTTCGCCGATGAACTCGGGGTCTTGCACCCAGACGGCCGGGGCCTGGAGGTTGTCCGTGTCCCGGGGCGCTCGCACGAGGCCGCCATCCGTCGCGAGCCAGTACGCTTCGTCGCCATCGGGGTCTGGGCCGATGACGACGTCGCGAACGGGGGTGGCTGCCGGGAGCGGGCCCAGCCGTGCCGCGGTCTGGCGGACCTCTTCGCGTTCCGTGTCGAACACGACGAGGCCGAAATCAGTGGCGATCAGCAGCGCGCCGTCCTGCGGCCGGATGCGGTTGATGCCCCGGCTGGCGTACTGGTCCGCGCGCTCGATATCCAGAAAGGTCCGGATGGCCCCAGTCTCGGGGTCGATCCGGTCCAGCGCTCCGTCCTCGTAGCCGAGCCAGACGCGACCGCCCGCATCGACCGCCAGCGCGCCGATGGTGCCGCCGCGGAGGCCGTCCACGGTCGTGAACCTCGCGAAGGCGCCGGCGTCCACTTCGTAGGAGAAGACGCCTGCCGGCGTGGCGGCCCAGATCGCGCTCTCGGACGACGCCACCGCGCGCACGTCGTTGAACGCGGGGTAGGCGGTCCAGGGTTGAGCCAGGGGGGCCGCGGCGGAGAGCACGAGGCCGAAGACGAGCGCGAAGCAGAGCCGCATGATCTGGGATCGGGTGGGGGCGGCGTAGCGAAAGCGCAGGGGCGGGCTCGGTTAGTGGGCGGAGGTGCCGTTGCCGCCTGAGATCGCGCGGAGCAGGCTCACCATCTCGATGGCGCCGACGGCGGCTTCGGCGCCCTTGTTGCCAGCCTTCGTGCCCGCGCGCTCCCACGCCTGATCCAGCGTGTCCACCGTGATCACGCCGAACATCACTGGGACGCCGGTGTCCAGCGCCACGTTCGTGCAGCCGCTTGTGACGCCGCTGGCGACGTAGTCGAAGTGGGCCGTCGCGCCGCGGATGACGGCGCCGAGGCAGATCACGGCGTCGTAGTGGCCGGTCTCAGCCATCGTCTTCGCCACGACGGGCAACTCGAATGCGCCGGGGCACCACGCCACGTCCACGCGGTCCGCGTCGGCGCCGTGGCGCACGAGCGCATCCTGGGCGCCCTCGACGAGCTTGGAGACGATGGCGTCATTGAACCGGCTCGCGACGATGGCGTAGCGGGATCCGGAGGGGGCGACGAGCGAGCCTTCGTAGGTCATGGGGGTCGGGGCAACGCGCCAAGGTACGCCCGCCCGCAGAGGCCGGGAGGTCAAGCGCCGTACCCCGCGGGCGTCAGCGCCAGCGGCTGGCGGCGAGACTAGCGGCCGCTGATGAGCGCGTCGTACGTGGAGAGGTGCGCGGGGTCCATCTCGCTCAGGAGCGCGTAGGCATCGCTCCGCTGCGGCGCGTCGGCGAAGAGCGAGGCGATCTCCTGGTACTTGGCCGTAAAGAAGACGTCGGTGGCGTAGCGGCGTTGGTTGAGCTGGAGGTACAGCTCGTTGAGGTCCGTGAGCACCTCAGTGGCACGCTCCCACGCGGTCTCGGGGTCTAGTAAGAACTGGTCGAGGACGCCGTAGTGGTACTGAAAGTGCGCGCGCCGCAGAGCGCCGAAGGCGGGGTCCAGCAGCTCGCGCGCGAGCTCGAAGCGGGACCGCTCCGCGCCGAACTCGTTGCCCCAGCCGACCGATCCCGAGTTGGAGCGCGCCCGCTCCGCGATCCGACGGGCCTGGTCGAAGTAGGGCGTGCCGCCGAGCTCCGAGAACGAGTCGTAGTCGTAGCCGAGGATCAGGAACGTGTAGAAGTCCAGGACGGAAGTGAACGAGTCGTACCGCTCCGGGTCGAACACGAGGGACTGCCCGCGGGTGTAGTTGAACGCCCAGGAATCGTCGGAGATGAGGAAGAGGGTGGTCCGTTGCGCGGTCCCATAGATCGGGCGCGAGGCTTGGACGATGATCTCCCCCTGGAACGACGTGAGCCCCTCGGCGCTCGTGAACACGATCTGCACCGTGCAGTCGATCCGCTCGCGGTCCAGCCAGACGTCCTCCGTCCACGACCGGTTGTTGAGGTAGCGCGTCACGTCCTCCTGGAGCTCGTCGAGGAAGACGTACTCGTCGCCCTGGAGCGTGGACCGGTTGACGGAGACCGAGCAGTTGAGCTCCTGTGCCACGGTCGTGCCGGCAAACAGAAGCGCAAACAAGAGGAGGAGGGAGAGACGCACGCGCGGGGGAGGACTACCTTCGGGAAGCTACGCCGCCCGAACGACCGCCCCCAGGCCATGTTGCGCGCCCTCTCCGTCTTGCTCGTCGCGTGTTGCCTCGCGGCGACGGCAGCCCCCGCCTTCGCGCAATACGCCGAGGGAGGGGCCCGCTCACTCGCCATGGCCCGGAGCGGCGTCGCCGTGGGGGGGATGGCGTGGGGGCACGCGAACCCCGCCAGCTGGGCAACGGCCCCGCGGCAGGTGGGGCTCGAAAGCAGCCAGGCCTACGGGCTGAGCGAACTCCGGTTGGCGGGGGCGTCTGCTACGGTCCCGCTCGGGATCGGCACGGTCGCAGCCTCGGGGCGGGTGTACGGGGCCGAGGGGTATGCCGAGACGCGGCTGGCGGTCGGGTTCGGGCGCGAGCTGCCGCTCAGCACGACGCGGCGGCTGGCGGTCGGGATCGTCGCAGGCTACGACGCCGTGGCCATCGACGGATTCGGGTCAACGGGGCACCCGCTGCTCTCGTTCGGCGCCCAGGGCGATCTCACGCCGCGGCTGCGGGCGGGGGCGGTCGTACGGAACGCACTCGGGTTGCTGGCGGACGCCGAGAGCGACCTCGACCGGCCGCTCGGGACCGTCCCGGCGGTGGCCGTGGGGACCGCATACGCGCCTCGCGTGGGCACCCTCCTGGCGCTGGATGTGGAGCAGGATCTGGAAGGTGAGCTCTCGGTCCGCGCAGGGCTCGAAGCCCGGATCGTAGACGCTCTCACCCTTCGGGGAGGCGTCGGGACCGCGCCCGTTCGGTACTCGGCCGGCGTCGGGCTCCACGTGGGGCCGCTCCATGCTGATCTCGCCGCGGAGGTCCACGAAACCCTCGGCCTCACCCCTGCCGTCTCGCTCCAGTTCGGGTTCTGATGATCGCGTCTACGTTTCGAACGGCGGGGTACCGAGGGGCCTTCGCGCTCGTGCTGCTGGCGGTGTCGTTCGCGGCGCCCGCCGCCGCGCAGGTGCCGGACTCGACCGCGCTACCGGGGGAGGCCGGCGATGATCTGGAGGCCCTCGTAGAAGACGACGCCGCGGGAGACCCGACGGAACTACTCGAACTCCTGGAGTCGCTGCTTGAGGACCCGCTCGATGTCAACACGGCCACGGCAGACGAGCTCGCACAGATCCCCGCGCTGGACCCGTTCACCGCCGCCGCCATCGTCCGCCAGCGGGCAGAGGCGGGGGCGTTCCGGTCCCTCCCGGAGCTTCAGTCCGTTGAGGGGGTGACGCCTGAGGTGTTCCTCGCCGCGCGGCCGTACCTCACCATCGGTCCGCGGCTGGCGGCATCCGCGGCCGTGGCGCCCCGGTTCCCTGCCGCGCCGTCGGCTCGCACCGTGCTCCGCGACCTCTCGCCTCGCGTGACGCAACGGGTGCAGCGGCGGCTGAACACGCCCGCCGGTTATCTGGGGCCGGATTCGTCGCGGGCGTACCCGGGCTCGCGCGATCGGATCTACACGCGCGTACAGGCTACCTACCGGCGCCAGGTGAGCCTCAACCTGACGATGGAGAAGGACCCTGGTGAGCAGTTCCGGTGGGACCCCGAGACTCAGACCTACGGCTACGATTACCTCTCCGGTCACGCCGCTCTCCTGGACGCTGGCCGCATCGACGCGCTCGTGATCGGGGACTACGTGGCGGAATACGGGCAGGGCGTGGCCCTGTGGCGGGCCTCCGGTTTCGGGAAGGGGCCGGACGCGGTCGGTGGGCCGGTGCGGAGCGGACGGGGGCTCCGGCCCTACGGGTCCGTCAACGAGAACCAGTTCTTCCGCGGCGCCGCGCTGGCGGTGAGCGTGGTCCCGGGCGTGGTCGCCAGCGGGTTCGCCTCGCGACGGACGCTCGACGCCAGCGTATTCACGCCCGACACGCTCGGGCTGGCCGATCCGGACCTCCCGGCCGAGGCCATCGACGGCGCCCTCGTGACGGGGCTGAGCATCGATGGCCTTCACCGGACCGATACCGAGATCGCGCGGAAAGACGCGCTCGGCGAAACGCTCGTGGGCGGCGGTCTCGAACTGCGAGAGACCTCCAGCCGGTTGGAGGCGCGAGTCGGCGTGGTGGGATACCGCGCGACGTTCGACGCCCCTCTGGACGCCGGAGACCGACCCGACGAGCAGTTCGACTTTGCAGGGGACGAGGCCACGATGCTCTCGGTCTACGCGGATGCCAAGACGCGGGCCGGCCAGGCATTCACCGAGGTCGCGCGAGCGCCCGGCGGCGCCATCGGTGGGATCGCCGGCCTGCTGGCGGACCTCGGCGGCGGGGCCGATGTGCTGGTGGTGGGGCGGCATTACCCGCGAGACTTTACCTCGCTGCATGGGTACGCCTTCGGCGAGCAGAACGGCGTCGGTCAGAACGAGACCGGGCTCTACACCGGCGTCCGGCTCCGGCCGTCACGGGCATGGACCGTCCAGGCCTACCTCGACCAGTACCGGTTCCCCTGGCTCCGCTTCTCCGTCCCGCGCCCGACGACCGGACACGAGGCGTTGCTGTTCGTAGAGCACCGCCCTCGGCGATGGCTCCGGTTCTACCTCCAGGCACGGACGGAAACCCGCGAGCGCGACCTGGACGTGACCGGGACCGTCCCGGCGAGCGTGCTCGAAGGCGTTGCGCCCGAGACCCGCCAGACGGTCCGCGTGCAAGGGGAGTGGGCCGCCACCAACTCGCTCCGCTTCCGCACCCGCGCTGAGGTCGTCCGCTTTGACCCGCGTGAGGCAGACGAGCCGACGCAGACTGGCGGCCTGCTGTTCAACGACCTCCGCGTCGCGCTGGCGGACGGACTCCGGCTGGACGCCCGCCTCACGCTGTTCTCCACCGATGGCTTCGACGCGCGGCTGTACACCTATGAGAACGACCTGACCGGCGTTTT
>DUBD01000186.1:0-10255 GCA_012960515.1 Bacteroidota bacterium
CGCGGGTGGCGAGCGCGCGCGTGAGCAAGTCGTGGAGCTGGACCGGCGCGACGGGCTTCCGGACCGTCGAGACGACGAGGGAGGGGGCGTGCCGGGCCTCCGGCTCAGACGAGAGCACAACGAGCGGGAGGTCGGCAGCGCTCCGGCGCTCGCGGATGGCGGCGGCCACCTGGAGGCCGTCCGTGCCGGGCATCACCATGTCCAGCACACCGATATCGAAGCGGGAGCCGTCGTCCAGCAGCGCCAGCGCGATCTTCGGGTCCGCGGTGTGCGTGACGACCATGCCCCAGGACTCCAGCCGCTCGGCGAGGGCTGCGCGGGCGTCGTCGTCGTCGTCCAGGAGGAGGACGCGGGCGCCCTGGAGGGTCGTCGTGGCGGTGCGCAGGACCACGCGGTCCGGGGCGGACGCCGCGGCGGCGGGCAGCCGGAGGGTGAAGGTGCTGCCCCGGCCGGGCGTGCTCGTGGCGGTGAGCGAGCCGTCCATCGCCTCCGCCAGCCGGCGGGAGATGGCCAGCCCGAGGCCGGTCCCGCCGAAGCGCCGCGAGGTGGAGCCGTCGGCCTGCACGAAGGCGTCGAAGACCCGCTCCAGCCGCGCGGGCTCAATCCCGATGCCGGTGTCGCGGACGCCGATGGCGATGGCGCCGTCTCCCTCGCGCCGGACGTGGATCTCGACGCTCCCCGCCTCGGTGAACTTCACGGCGTTGGAGAGGAGGTTGGCGAGGATCTGCCTCACGCGATGGGGGTCGGCCATGACGCGGGAGGGCACGTCGTCGCCGATCACGTACGCCAGCTCCAGGCCTTTCTTGGCAGCCTGGGTGGCGACCTCCTCCATCGCGCTGACGATGAGGGGTTCGGTCTCGACCGCTTCCGCCTCGATGTGGAGGTGCCCGGCCTCGATCTTGGAGAAGTCCAGGATGTCGTCGATGAGGGCGAGGAGGCGGTCGCCAGCGCGCTGGATGGTGCGCACGTAGCTCTCTTGCTGTGGCGTGAGCGGTGTGGTCTTGAGTAGGTCCCCGAAGCCGACGACGGCGTTCATCGGGGTCCGGATCTCGTGGCTCATCGCGGCGAGGAACGCGCTCTTGGCGCGGTTGCCCGCCTCGGCCTCGGCCTTGGCGAGTCCGAGCGCCTCCACCGTCTGGTGCAGCTGCTTTTGGGACTCCACCATCTCTGAGATGTCGCGCCCTTCTGGGATGAGGAGCACCACGTCCCCCGTCTCCTCGTGGACGAGCGGCTTGAGCGAGAAGTCGAACGGGATGAGCGCGCCGCTCGCGCCACGTAGCTCGACCGTGAACCGTACGAACTCTCCTTCCGCCGCCTGGCGGATGGCCTCGCGAAGCCGCGCCTGCGTCTCCGGGGCGCCCGCCCACCAGGACCCCTCCCAGAACTTCCGTCCGATGAGCGCGTCTCGGGAGACGCCCGCATGGTCCAGCGCCGCCTCGTTGACCTCCAGCAGCGTGCCGTCTGGGCGGAGGAGGCCCTGGAACTGGTACTGCGAGTTGAAGATGCCCCGGAAGCGCTGCTCCGCGGCCGCGCGCTGGCGGCGGTTGGCTTCGCGCTCAATGAGCGCGCCGACCCAGTCGGCCATGAGGCGGACGAGGTCGCGGTCGCTCTCGGTGAAGGGGGCCGTGCGCCGCTCGGCGGAGGAGAAGTTGAGCGTCCCGATCGTAGCGCCGTCCACCACGATGGGGGCCCCGATGTAGCTCTCCAGCCCGAACGCCTCGTAGGCGGGGTGCCGACGGTACGGCGAGTCCGTCGCGGAGTCGATCGAGACTACGTCGCCCGCGGCGAGGGCGAGACTGCAGTACGTGGTCGCGAGTGGGAAGTGGTCACCGGGGGCGAGATCGACGGTGTCCGGCGAGATGCAGCTTCTGATGGTGTAGGTGTCCTCCTGCACGTGGCTGCAGATGGCGACTTCGGCGCCGAGCAACTCGCGCCCGGCCTCCAGGACCCTCGAGAGGTGCTCCCGGATCTGGAGCCCGCGCTCGCCGAACACGCTCGCTAGCGTGCGGAGGCGGTCGGCGTGGGCCTGGGCTTCCGCGCGGGTGTGCCGCAGGATGGCCTCGCGCTCGGTACGCTCGAGGTGCGCGGCGGCCCAGCGGGCTACGAGTTGGAGAAGGTCGGCGTCGGCCTCGGTGAAGGAGCGGCGCGCGGGGGCTTCCGAGGAGAAGCTGATGGCGCCGACGGTCACTCCGCGCACGCGGATGGGGGCGCCCACATAGGCCTCCAGTCCCACGGTGCTGTAGCACCGGTGGTCGCGGTGCTCGCTCTCGGCCATGTTCTCGATGAACACGAGATCGTCGGCCTCGATGGTGATCGCGCAGTAGGTGTCTGCCAGCGGCATCGTGTCGCCCGGTTGCATGGGCGTGCCGGTCCGGGCGTACGACGCGAGGCAGGTGTACACGCCGTCGTGGGTGGTGGCGAGGAGGCCGCCGTCGAGGCCGAGCACGTCGGCGACCTCCGCCAGCACGTGTTCGGCGACGGGTTCGAAGTCTCCCACCTGGGAGGTCGCCGTCAGAAGCCGCCGGAGCCGTTGCGCGTGGGTCTCCAGCGCCTCCCGCGCGTCCTCGCGGTCGGTCACGTCCAGGCTGATGCCGACGCCGCCGACGACGGCGCCGGTCTCGTCGAACATGGGGCTGAGGACGCTCTCGAATGACCGACCCTGAAGGGTCACGCTCCAGGCAGAGGGCTCCCCCTCCAGTGCACGGCGCACGCCGCCTATGACTTCGGGGAGGTCCGCGTAGGCTTCGAAGACGTCGGCCCCGACGTTCCAGTCCTGGCCTACACCGAGCGCCTCCAGCGGCGACCCGACGTGGTAGGTCATCCGGGGGTGGGAGTCGAACGCCCAGACCGTCAGGTCCGAGGCGTTCGCCGCCGCGCGGAGCGCGTTGCGCCCGTGCTCCATGTGGTGCTCCGCCGTCGCGTCTACCGCCACGCCCACTCCGCCGATCACCGTCCCCTCCGCGTCATAGACCGGTTCACACGTCGTGCGGACGTAGCGGCCGTCCTCGCGGGTGGTGCGGGAGATCGTCTCGCCCTGGAGCACCTGGCGGATCTGCTCGGGTGCGACGGGGGGCGCGGGCGGGGCCTCCGCTGGCGTATCGTCTCCGCCAGCCGCTGGCGGTTCCGCTGGCTGTGCTGCCCCCTGGTGAAAGGTCAGCGTTCCTTCGGCGTCGAATCCGAAGACGGAGAGAGGGGCATGGCGGAGAACAGCGTGGAGGACCTGAAGAGACGAGGGTCCCTCGCTGCCGGGGGGAGGTGAAGGCATACCGAAACCGAGCGCGGGCCTCATGTTCGGATATCGGCACCAGACGTGCAATATTTAAACGCCTGTTTGCTCGTGGAGTAATGGTATTCACGGAGCCGCCGCGAAGAAAAGGCTTGCACCGCTCTCCCCTTCACATCATCTCCGGCAGGTCCGTGTTGCGGAAGGCTCCGGCCGCGGCCTAGATTCCGTCTCCCTTCGGGATGTGGCGCAGCCCGGTAGCGCGCCTCGTTCGGGACGAGGAGGTCGTGGGTTCAAATCCCGCCATCCCGACTACGCGCCCCCGCTAAGAGATTGGCGGGGGCGCGTTACGTATGGGGGAAACCCTGGAGGTAGGGGCTGGGGTGCCCGCGATAGGAGGGGAAAGGATAGGGTAACGGGCCGGGGGTGAGCCAGTGGGGGGCGGAGTGTTGTGACGGACTTGCAGCAGAAAAACTCCCTCTCCTATCCTGGGGCACACGATTCCTGTCCGTGCGCGGCGTGGGCGGCTTCCGTCCGCGGACCCGGCCGTCTGCGACACCCTCTCTGTTGTCGGATGATCGATCGCTCTACGTGTGAGGCCATGATGGCCTCCATCCCTGTTCCTGCTCTGCTGTTCGATCTGGACCTCCAGGTCAAGGAGCGGACGGCCCACTGGATGGAGGCGCCCGAGCAGGCCCGCGCGTTCGGTGCGCTCCGAGAGGCGGCCTCCGACGCCCTGCGGCTCGGACGGCCTTCTACTCTGCGGGCGTTTCCGCCGTGGGAGTCCGGAGAGCAGAAGACGTGGGTGATCCGGCCCATTCGCGTGCGTGGCGAGATCTACGGGGTGCTGGCGGCCATGGCCGTCGGGCCCGCCTCTACTTCGGCCGAACCCCAGGCCGATGCGGATCGGGAGACGCTACACGCCGTCCGCTCCCACATCAATGCGTTGATCGGCCACCTGGAGATTCTGCGACAGAGCCCCCTCTCGCGCCTCCAGAAAGCCCGCCTGGATTGCGCGATGGAAGAGGCCATCGACACGACGGAGTTGCTGACGCACGAGACCGCACCCGCCATCAGCGCCCGCCAGCCGGGCGTGGGCGAGCGCGCGCAGGCCCTCCGCGTGCTCGTGGTGGAAGACGAGGAGACCAACCGCTACGTCACGGTGACCATGCTCGGCGTCCTGGGAGTAGAGGCCGAGGCCGTCGCCTCCGGCGAGGAGATGCTCGACGCGGTGGAGCGGAAGACCTTCGACCTCATCCTGATGGACGTCATGATGCCCGGCATCGACGGCATCGAGGCCACGCGGCTCCTCCGCCAGCGCCACGGGCTGGCGCCTGCCGTGGTAGGGCTGACCGCGATGACGGAGTCGCGCGAGAAGTGCCTGGCGGCTGGGATGAACGCCTTCATCGCGAAGCCGGCGCGGCTGGACCAGATCTCGCGCGTGCTGGACACGTTCGCTCCCGCTTCGCCCGCGCGATCGGCGGCGGGGTGAGCGCGGGTCTGGAGGAGGGGTGCACGAAAAGCCCGCTCCGGCAACCGGGGCGGGCTTTCGTCGGTCGGGGGCGCTCGCTACACGCGAGCGGGCGACGGAGTCGGGGTGCGGCGCAGGGCCGCTCGCCGGCTAGTAGTAGCGGCGGGACGCGCGGCGGGCCTTCTTGGCAGCCTCCTTCCGCGCCTCGCGGCGGACGTCAGAGGGCTTGTTGAAGGCGAGGCTCTCGCGATACTCGCGGAGGACGCGAGCGCGGTTCACCTTGCGCTTGAAGCGGCGCAGCGCGCGGTCGATGGACTCCTTGTCGCGGACTTTGATACCGATGGCCAAACCGAAGTACAGGCTGGGTGAGGGGTAGACGTGCGCGGGATCGCGCGGCCGAAGAAGGTAGAGGGGGCCTGCCTCGGAACCAACGAACCCGGTGGGGGGGATTGGTGAAAACCCGCCGAAGCGGCCGCAGGTTCCTGGATTTCAGGCACTCCGGGTCTCTTGCAGAGTCCTCACGCGCCTCACGGGCGCCGTGCGCTCGGCGGCGTTTGCTTGTCGTCCGCTCTCCCTTCCTCTGCCATGCGCCTCGTCCTCGCCACCCGAAACCCCGGCAAAGTCGCCGAGCTCCGCGCCCGGCTGGCGGGCCTCCCCGTCGAGTTGATCTCCGCGGCCGACGTGGACGGCGCGCCGGAGGTGGACGAGGACCGCGAGACGCTCCGCGGCAACGCCGAGAAGAAGGCCCGCGCGCTCCACGCGCACACCGGGCTGGCGGCTCTCGCAGACGACACGGGCCTGGAGGTGGACGCGCTCGGCGGCGCGCCCGGCGTCCACTCCGCCCGCTTCGCCGGACCGGACGCCGATGATGCTCAGAACCGCGCGCACCTCGTCCGCCAGCTGGAAGGCGCGGACGACCGCTCGGCTCGTTTCCGCACGGTCCTCGCGTTCGTGGACGGCGCCGGCGCCGAGTTCTTCGACGGCGTCTGCGAGGGGACCCTCCTTTCCGAGGAACGCGGCAGCGGCGGCTTCGGCTACGACGCGCTCTTTGTCCCCGCCGATGGCGACGGGCGGACGTTCGCGGAGATGGGCAAGGCGGAGAAGAACGTGATCTCGCACCGCGGCCGCGCGCTGGAGGCGTTCACCACCTGGCTCTCGGCACGATGAGGGCGCTGGTCCAACGGGTGAGCGAAGCCTCCGTCCTCGTGGACGGCGAGACGGTCGGCGCGATCGGTTCGGGACTGCTCGTCCTCCTGGGCGTGCGCGAGGGCGACACGGAGACCGAGGCCGACTGGATCGCGGACAAGCTGGCGGCGCTCCGCGTCTTCCCCGATGCCGATGGCCGGATGAACCGGTCGCTCGTGGACACGGGCGGCGAGGCGCTCGTCGTGAGCCAGTTCACGCTGTACGGGTCGCTGAAGAAGGGGACGCGGCCCAGCTTCTCGAAGGCGGCGGCACCGGCGGAGGCGGACCGGCTCTACCGGCGGGTCGTCGGGCGGCTGGCGGCGACGCTCGGGCGCGAGGTCCCGACGGGCGTCTTCGGCGCGCACATGGAGGTGCGGCTCGTCAACGACGGCCCGGTCACGCTGATGCTGGAGCGGGAGGGATGAGGGATGAGGGATGAGGGATGAGGGATGAGGGGTGAGGGATGAGGGATGAGGGATGAGGGGCGCCTGAAAGGTTCCGCCAGCGGGGCGCGGTTTGCTTCCAGTCCCCAGTCCCCAGTCCCCTTTCCTGCATCTCTCACCCCGCGGCCGCGCGGCTCCCGCTACCTTCGCGGCGCTATGGACTACGATCCCGTCAAAGACCGGATGGGGCGCTTCTTCTGGAAGACGCCCGCCCGGACCAAAGCCTTCTACCGCGCGCTCGACGCCGTCTTCCTGCGCTCGTGGTACGTGCGCCGCCAGCTGCGCGAGATCGTCGCCTCCGCGCCGGCGGACCGGCCGTTCCGCGTGCTGGACGCCGGGACCGGGTTCGGGCAGTACGCCTACTGGCTCGTGGACACCTTCCCGCACGTGGAGGTGGTCGCGGTGGACGTGAAGGAGGACTACCTCCTGCGCGCCCGCGCCTTCCTGGACGCGACCCCGCATGGCGACCGCGTCACGCTCGGCGTCCGCGACCTCACGTACCCCATGTCCGACGAGGACGCGTTCGACCTCTGCCTGAGCGTGGACGTGATGGAGCACATCGAGGACGACCGGGCGGTCTTCCGCAACTTCGCGCGGGTGCT
The DNA here is from genome assembly GCA_012960515.1 of Bacteroidota bacterium. Lineage (GTDB taxonomy): Bacteria > Bacteroidota > Rhodothermia > Rhodothermales > Rubricoccaceae > Rubricoccus. The sequence goes on from DUBD01000186.1 coordinate 6,925, forward strand.
CAAGCCCGGCGGCTGGGTGCTCATCAACACGCCGAGCGACCTCGGCGGGAGCGGCGTCACGGACGAGGGCGACGAGTCGTGGATCGGCGAGCACGTGCGGGACGGGTACAACGCGGACGACCTCCGCGAGAAGCTGGAGACCGCCGGGCTGGCGGACGTCCGCACCGAGTACGCGTACGGCGCCTGGGGCTCCGCGGCGTGGCGGCTGCTCGTGAAGTGGCCCATCGCGGCGCTCAACACGACGTGGGCCACGGCCCCGCTCCTCGCGCCCTACTACGCGGTGGCGGGGCCGCTCGGCCTCGCGCTCAACCGCGCGGATCTGGAAGCGGAGAACGAAGCCGGAACCGGCCTCGTCGCGACGGCGCGAAAGCTTCGGTAGGTAACGCGCTGGTTTTGTACCGGATGAGGTTCGGTTGGCCGCTGGGGTGACCGGAAAAGTGGTTGCGGGTGTGACGCGGGATGTGTATTTCGCGGCGTCCAGCTACGGGGTTGGACCCCTCACCCACACACACGCTTTCCCCGATTCCATGCAGAAACGCGTTCGCGCTCTCGTGCTCCTCGCGGCCCTCGCCGTGCCGTTCATCTCGGCCGGCTGCGGGACCATCATCCACGGCACGCGCCAGACGATCACGCTCAACTCCACGCCCGAGGGCGCGCAGATCCTCGAGAACGGCCAGGTCATCGGCACCACGCCGACGCAGCTCCGCTTCAAGCGCGGCGATGACCACCTCCTCACCTTCCGCCTGGACGGCTACGAAGACGTCCGCGTGGAGCTGGACAAGGAGATCGACGCGACCTCCCTCGTGCTCAACCTCCTCTTCGGCGGTCTCATCGGCTTCGCCGTGGACTTCTCCAACGGCGCCGCGTACGCGCTGGACCCGTCCATCGTGGACGTGATCCTGGAGCAGGAGGACGTGGCCGTCACCCAGCCCGCGGAGGACGAGATCCACGTCGTGTTCTTCACGACGGATCAGGTCGCCCGTGCGATGGAGACCCTCGCCGAGACGCCGGCGCAGCCGTAGCGCCGCGCGCCGTCTGACAGGCACCTGCGGGCCCGCTGGCGGAGGCTGGCGGGCCCGCGCTACGTCCGGGCGCTACTCCGCGCGGGTGTAGTAGATGACCCAGGTGTCCGTCCACGAGTCGCCGCCGTCCGTAGAGGCCTGCCAGCGCCACGTCAGAGTGTTGGCGGTGACGTCTTCCCAGATCATGCGGTTGATCTGCATCTCACCGCTGGCATTCTCGAACGGCGCCATCCGCATCTCGCGAACCGTCCCATCGTCGTACGTCTGGCCCTCGAAGAGCAGGTAGCCGCCCGAGTTGTCCACCCACGTCTGCCGCCAGCCGCTCGGGGTGTAGACGGAGACGCTCTCGCCCTTGAAGCCCGTCGTGGCGGCGAACCGCTCGTGGATCACGCACCCGCCGAGGTCCCGCGTGATGGTGTTGGTGCCCGTGGCCGGCCCGCTGGCGGAGGTCCACGCGAGGTCCCACGAGCCGACCCAGAAGTCCAGGCCGTCGGCGGCGGAGGTCTCGCAGAGCGTCTGCTGCGCGAGGGCGGCGGGGGCGAGGAGGAGCGAGAGGAGAAGCGCGCGCATGGGCGGGTCCGGCGGTGTGGAGACAAGAAGCGGTGGAACCGCTTGGGGAACAAGGGGATTGGCATCGCCTGACCTCCCGTCGTCCGATGGCGACGCCTCCGTCGTGTGAAAGCCCGGCGCGGGGCACATTCGCGGCATGTCCCGGGGACCCCGCCCCGTACTTTGCCGGGCGGACGCGCCCCCTACCCCGATGCCCAAAGCCTCCGCACCGTCGCCGACCAAGTTCATCTTCGTGACCGGTGGGGTCACGTCATCGCTCGGCAAGGGCATCGTCTCCGCCTCGCTGGGGCGGCTGCTCGAAGCCCACGGCCTCCGGACCACGGTCCAGAAGTTCGACCCGTACCTCAACGTGGACGCGGGCACGATGAACCCGTTCGAGCACGGCGAGGTCTACGTCACCGACGACGGCGCGGAGACGGACCTCGACCTCGGCCACTACGAGCGCTTCCTCGGCGTGCCGATGAGCCAGGCCAACAACGTGACCACGGGCCGGATCTACTCCGGCGTGATCGCGAAGGAGCGCGCGGGCGCGTACCTCGGCAAGACCGTGCAGGTGGTGCCCCACGTGATCGACGAGATCAAGGGGTGGATGCACCGGCTGGCGGAGACCGGCGACTACGACGTCATCCTCATGGAGGTGGGCGGCACCGCCGGCGACATCGAGAGCCTGCCGTACCTGGAGGCCATCCGCCAGTTCTCCCTCGAGCAGGGCCGCGCGAACACCGCGCTCGTGCACCTCACGCTCGTGCCGTACCTCGCCGCCGCCGGCGAGCTCAAGACCAAGCCCACGCAGCACTCCGTCAAGACGCTCCAGAGCTACGGGCTCCAGCCGGACGTGCTCGTCTGCCGCACGGAGCACCCGCTCCCGGACGACGTGCGCCGCAAGATTGCGCTGTTCTGCAACGTGGAGTCCGAGGCCGTCATCGAGAGCCGCGACGCGGAGAGCATCTACGAGGTGCCGCTCATCCTCCGCGAGCGCGGGCTGGACCGCGTGGTCCTGGACCGCCTCCGCCTGGACGCCCGCCCGGAAGCGGACGCCGAGCTGGCGCCGTGGGTGGAGTCCGTGCGCCGGCTCAAGTTCCCCGAGGGGAAGGTGACCGTCGCGCTCGTCGGGAAGTACGTGGAGCACCAGGACGCCTACAAGTCCATCTCCGAGAGCTTCCTGCTGGCGGGCGCCGCCAGCGGCGTGCAGGTGGAGGTCAAGAGCGTCCTCTCCGATGACCTCACGTGCGAGAACGTGGGCGAGCGGCTGGCGGGCGTGAGCGGCGTGCTCGTCGCGCCCGGCTTCGGCGACCGCGGCATCGACGGCAAGATCGAGGCGGTGACGTGGGCGCGGGAAAACGGTGTGCCGTTCCTCGGCATCTGCCTCGGGATGCAGGTCGCCTGCATCGAGTTCGCGCGGAACGTCTGCGGCAAGGAGGGCGCGCACTCCACGGAGTTCGAGCCGGACAGCCCCTTCCCGATCATCTCGCTCATGGAGGAGCAGAAGACGGTCACGGACAAGGGCGGCACCATGCGCCTCGGCGCGTGGCCGTGCGAGGTCAAGGAGGACACCATCGCGCGCGAGGTCTACGGCGCCGAGCTCGTGCAGGAGCGCCACCGCCACCGCTACGAGGTCACCAACGACCTCCGCTACGCGCTCCGCGAGGGCGGCCTGACGTTCTCCGGCGTCAACCCGGAAAAGGACCTCGTGGAGATCATCGAGCTCCCGCGCCCCACCGCGGACGAGAGCGCCCGCC
>DUBD01000186.1:10298-11110 GCA_012960515.1 Bacteroidota bacterium
CCAGCCGGACGGGCCCACGCACCCGTGGTTCGTCGGCGTGCAGTTCCACCCGGAGTACCGCTCCACCGTCGCGGACCCGCACCCGCTCTTCGTCCACTTCCTGGAGGCCGCGAAGGTCCACGCGAAGGCGGCCGGTGGGCTGGATGCTCCCAAGGCGCCGAGCAAGACGCGGAAGGTGCGCCGCGCGCGCGCCAGCGTGCTCACCGAGGAGTGAGCGGGAGTACGCCGGAGTCCACACTGTCGGGAGGGGCGCTGAGCCACTACGGCGGCAAGCTCCGCGTGCGCGTCGGCGCGCTGCTGGCGGACCGTTCGCGCGGGCGCGTGCTTCTCGTGGAGCACGACGCGCTCTGGCGGGAGCACGGAGAAAACGGCTCGGGCGCGGCAGAATCCGATGGTTCGGGGGCGGAGCACGAGGCGGATACGTTCTGGACGCCGCCCGGCGGTGGCGTGGAGTTCGGCGAAGGACTGCGCGAGGCGCTCGTGCGCGAGGTGGAGGAGGAGACCGGCCTGCGCGTGGGGGTGGGCGCGCTGCGGTACGTGCTGGACTTCGTCCGCCCGCCGCTCCACGCGGTCTCGTTCTACTTCGAGTGCGCCCTCCCCGAAGGCGCATCGGAAACGGCCCGCCTCGGCACCGACCCGGAACTCGGCGCCGACCAGATGCTGCGTGGCGTGGAGTGGGTCCCGCTGGACACTCTGGCCTCGCGCCGCGTCTACCCCGAGCCGTTCCGCCAGCGGCTGGCGGCGGACCTCCGCGCGGGCTTCCCCGAGGGGACCGTCTACCTCGGGACGTTCCGCTGAGCGCCTACAGAAGC
>DUBD01000186.1:11152-17624 GCA_012960515.1 Bacteroidota bacterium
CCCGGAGACCGGAGCGGGCCGCGAGCCCGGCGGCCGGAGCCGCCAGCGGAGCGTGCGCTACCAGAGCTTGATCCGGTCCGAGGGCGCGAGGTAGAGGCCGTCGCCCTCCTGAACGTCGAATGCGGAGTAGAAGCCGGGAATGTGCGAGAGCGGACCCACGGCGCGGTACATGCCCGGCGAGTGGGAGTCCGTCTTGAGCGCCTGCGTGAGGTACGCATCCCGGTAGGCCGTCCGCCAGACCTGCGCCCAGCCGAGGAAGAACCGCTGGTCGCCGGTGAACCCGTCGATCACGGGCGCCTCCTCGTCGCCGAGGGAGAGGCGGTAGGCGCGGTGCGCCATCGTGAGGCCGGCGAGGTCCGCGATGTTCTCGCCGAGCGTGAGCCGGCCGTTGACCGTCTCGCCCTCCAGCGGCTCGTATGCGTCGTACTGCGCCACGAGACGATCCGCCAGCGCCTCGAAGGCGGCGCGGTCCTCGTCCGTCCACCAGTTGCGGAGGTTGCCCTGGCCGTCGTACTGGCTGCCCTGGTCGTCGAACCCGTGCGAGAACTCGTGGCCGATGACCGTAGTTGACGGCGTCGTCCGCCTCCACGTTGAAGAACGGCGGCTGGAGGATGGCGGCCGGGAAGACGATCTCGTTGAAGGACGGGTTGTAGTAGGCGTTGACGGTCTGCGGCGTCATGCCCCACTCGCCGCGGTCCGGTGCCTGGCCGAGGTCCGCGAGCATGTCGTTCCATCTCCACTCCGAGATGCGGCGGCTGTTGCCCACGAGGTCGTCCGGGCGGACCTCCAGCGCGGAGTAGTCCTCCCACTCGTCCGGGTAGCCAATCTTGAACGTGTAGTCGTCCAGCTTCGCGAGGGCGGCCTCCTTCGTGGCGGCGCTCATCCACTCCAACTCGGAGATGGACTGGCGCATGGCGGTCTGGAGGTTGCGGATCATCTCGTCCATGCGGGCCTTGGCCGCGGGCGGGAAGTGCCGCGCGACGTAGATCCGCCCCACGCTCTCGCCCATCGCGCCGCTGGCGGCGGAGACGGCCTTCTTCCAGCGGACGCGGTCGGCCTGCTGGCCGGAGAGCGTGCGGCCGTAGAAGTCGAACGAGGCGTCGGCGAAGTCCGAAGAGAGGAGCCCGGCGGCTTCGGAGACGGTGCGGACGCGGGCCCACGTCTTCCAATCCTCCAGCGGGACCGTCTGCATGAGCCGGTCCAGCGCCGCCACGTACGAGGGCTGGTTGACGATCACCGAGTCCACGGCCGGGAAGCCCGACGCGCTCATGAGGATCGGGAAGCGGACGTGCGGGTAGGTGACCGCGAGCTCGCGCCAGCCCATCTTGTTGTAGCGGGCCTCGGGGTTGCGGTTCTCCACGCGGGTCCACTGCGCGCGGGCGATCTGCGTCTCCAGGTCCAGGACGGTCTCGGCGGACTGGCGGGCGTCGCCGGGGAGGCCGGCGAGGGTGTGGATCCGCTCCAGGTAGTCCAGGTAGGCGGCGCGCTCGTCCGCGAAGCCGTCCTCCAGGTAGTAGCTCCGGTCCGGGAGGCCGGTGCCGGTCTGCCAGATCGCGGTGATGTGCTGGCTGGAGTTGCGGGCGTCCACGGTCACGAACGCCGCCAGCGGGCTGGGGCCGAAGCTCCGCGTGTTGCCGGCGAAGTACCGCGCGAGGTCGTCGCGCGAGGCGACCGCGTCGATGCGGGCGAAGTCCGGCGCGAGGGGGGAGACGCCCAACTGCTCCACGCGAGCGGAGTCCATGTAGGCGGTGTAGATCGCGCCGATCTTGGCGGCGTCCGGGTCCGAGACGCGGCCGGCGGCGGCGTCCTCGATGATGGCGCGGACGTCGCGCTCGGCCTTCTCGCGGAGGATGTCGAAGGAGCCGTAGCGGCTCTTGTCGTCCGGGATCTGGAGCGTCTCCAGCCAGGCGCCGTTGGTGTAGCGGAAGAGGTCGTCCTGGGGGCGGACGGACCGGTCCATGGCGGTGGTGTCCACGCCGAGCCCGAGCGGGGCGGTCTGGGCCAGCGCGGGGCTGGCGACCGCCGCCAGCGCGGCGAGGACGAGCGAGCGTCGAGTCATGAAAGCGGTTGGGAGTATGCAGAGTGAGACAGCGTCGGATTACGACGATGCGGGGGGCGCGGGTGCGCGCTCGTGCCGAGACGGCCCGGACCGGTGCCGAGCGGGTCTGGGGAGTTCGCGTTCGTCCCGCTGGCGGGTACGGTGGGCGGTAGAACGGCGGGGGCGCGAGGGGACCGCCGGGCGGTCCGTCTATCTTCGCGCGCCTCCCATCCCACGCCCCATGCAAGACGCCCCCCTCGGCCCCGACGCCCTCGTCACCGACCCCGTTCAGACCGCCGCCGTGCTGTGCGCGGTGCTGGCCGGGGTGTTCGCGCTCTCGCGCGTGAAGGCGCTCTCCAAACTCTTCGAGTTCGTGCCCCCGGTGATCTGGGCCTACTTCGTGCCGATGGTGCTGACCACGGTCGGCGTCACACAGCCCTACGCGGACGGGTACACGAACCCGGCCTATGACCTCTTCGGGTACGTCCTCCTCCCGATGGCGCTCTTCCTCCTCATGCTGACCATCGACCTGAAGGCGATCGCCAGCCTGGGCAAGATGGCACTCATCATGTTGCTCGTCGGCACGCTGGGGATCGTGATCGGCGGGCCCATCGCGTTCCTCACGGCCGGCCAACTCATCGGCGACCCGGAGGCCTGGAAGGGGCTCGCGGCGCTGAGCGGGAGCTGGATCGGCGGGACGGGAAATATGGCAGCGGTCAGTGACATGATCGGTGCCAGCGAAACGCACTTCGGGTTGGCCGTGTTGGCCGATACAATTATCTACGTCATCTGGCTGCCGATTCTACTGGGATCGAAACGGTTTTCGAAGCAATTCGCGAGATTCACGGGCATTTCTGACGAACAGAGTGCGAAACTAAAAACTGCGGCTGAATCACTGAAATCGGAAGACCGTGTAGCAACCAGCAGCGACTATTTGTACTTGCTGGCGATTGCCTGCGGTGTCGCTTTTTTTGCCGACCTCGTCGCACCGCGGCTTGCCGACGTCGTCGCACGGTACCTTCCCGCACTGCGGCCGGTTGTCAGTGAATCTACTTGGCGAATTCTATTGGTAACCTCCTGCGGCATTTCGCTCTCGTTCACTCCCTTGCGCTCGATCGCAGGGAGTCACCAACTAGCGATGGCCCTGGTCTACCTGTTCGTCGCGAGAATGGGCGCCGGAGCACAGCTATCGGACGTCGCAACACAGGCTGTCCCGTTCCTGATCGGCGCATTTTTGTGGATCATGGTGCACGGCTGTTTCTGCCTATTAGGCGCCAAGCTCTTTCGGGTCGATGTCCACACAGCTGCCATTGCCAGCGCTGCGAACATTGGCGGTGCGGCATCCGCTCCGATTGTCGCCGCATTTCATAACGAACGGCTGGTCCCGATGAGCATCGTGATGGCTATTGTCGGCTACGCCCTCGGAAACTATGCCGCGTACCTAGCCGCCATGTTGTGCCGTTTGGTGGCCTGACACCTAATCCCGATAGGTCGTAAGGAAGAACGACATTCGCTGCTGCGGTGGCAGGTGAGTGATGACGATTGCTTCCCCAGTTAACTGCTCGATGGCCCAACCACAAGCGTAGCCCACGGGATACATCGTCGATTCCAGGCCGTAGAACTCTCGTAAACTGGGCAGTGAAGTCTGCGCTTTCATCCGCCCAAGTGACACGGCGCTGGCGGCACGAACAGAGTCTGCTTCAGGTGCCATTGGATTCGTGTCATTCAGTCGGCCAGTTAACTCTCGAACCAGGTCGTTGGGTGCCGCATCTTGATAGATATACCCGAGCGCCCAAATCGCCCCCACCCGAGGATCCTCGGTTGCCGAATTCTTAGGTACGTACAAGCGTAACAAGGGGACTGATTCTTGATAACGCAAGATTCCAAACAACTGAAAGAGCTGTGACAACTGCTCAGTGTAAAGTTGTGGATCGACTCTTCCAGATCGAATCTCCTGCGTGCGATTCGACGCATACTCAAATGCTGTGGCAAGACTCTTTTTGACTTGCAATTTACGCAATGCCCAAGCTGCGGTTGTGTGCACTTCTCGACGGTCGAAAACGAGCAATTCGACACAACGGCTAGCACTCGGCTCATGGTCAATTTGGCCGACAAGACGCGCCGCTTGCTGCAAGCCTCTCCACGAGTCGCCGTTCAATTGCTCCACTGCAGCTTTGATTACGGCAACTCTCATCTCGTCACTCGAAGCAAAAAATGAAACGAGCGTCCGCCTCGCTGCGTTCCGGACTTCTGGGTGGTGGTCATTTAGCATGGGGGACAAGATCGCCGCGTGCTCGCTCGTCGGGTAAGGATGAAGGCTTAGTACGGCAAGTTCACGAATTTTCGCGTCATGACTGTCGAAAAGTTGCGATTGGAGTGTCAGCAATTGAGCTGGAGCGATCTTCTGAAGTTCTTCGATCGCAATTCGCTGTACGGCCGGCGAAGCGTCAAGGGCAAGGCGGAGCAGGATGTCGGTCGTACGATCCCCGTCGTGAAGCAATAACAAAGCTGCTGCAGCCAACCTGTCGACCAGGCTAGGTTCATCTTGGAGCATTTCCTCGACGACGGTTTCCGACCCGGACGTCTGCAGTTGGGCAGCCGCTCGGGCAGCCTCAATACGCAGCACGCTCGATGTGGCTGAGTTGGTTGCCAATCTGATGACGGCGGCTGCCGATTGTTCATCCCGCACGACAGTCAAGCCGCGGATCGCGAATACCCGATAGCGTCTTTCTAACGATTCGTCCTCCAGTCGCGCACGCCACGCCGGATAGATCGCCTCGTATTTCCATTGGGCTAACGCCGGCTCAAGTACCTCGGCAGCGTCGCAACCAAGTTGCCCACTCAAATCGTATAATCTGCTTGCAGACTGCTTGTCGCCAATCGCCGTCAATGCGCGAAGTGCCGCCAGGTGAACCTTGCGGTCCACAACAGGGCCCTCCATCAATTTTCGCAGACTGGGAGTCAATACTTCCAAGCCTTTCATTCCCTGGCGAGCTACCGCAAAAACAACTTCGGCCGTCCGCCGCTGAAGTTCTGGTTCATCGTGCTCGAGGGCCAACTTCCATACCGGGATCAAATCGGCAGCATACTCGTATTTGAGGTCGTCGATCGGCAAGTATGGGTCCAAGTCGGCACGACTATCCAGACCGAACGGTCGTTCAAATGCGAGAGCCGTTGTCGCCGAGATGGCCATGAAAACCACTCCAACAACAACTAACGTATTGACAATTCGTTGAATCAACATTTTGTGACGTGGTCTTTCCAGGCCATCGAACGGGTCGCGGGAGGCCTTAGCTTGGGCGAAGGAGCCATTGAGTACGTATCACTACAAAAACAAGCAAGATTACCGAGGTTACACCGGCAAACCACCAGGCCTGTGGCACAAGATCGTAGGCAGTAAACCCTTGAACGTTCAGAATTTGGAGTGAAGCGGCCAACAAATTCAACCGCAGAGCTCCTTCGACGATTTCATGACCAAATGGTGCGTCCCGCGCCATCCAGATAAGAAAAGTGCCGGCATACACGGCTAGCAAGATCCCATAGGTAACCGACGTCGAAGCCGCAGCTCGGCGGAACAGGCTGCTCACGGCAGCGCTCACGGAAATCGCAAGCACACAAGCCAACGCGAGTGAAATCGTCACACGGTTAATACTGAGCCACAAATCGGGTTTCAGATAGACCATCACCCAATAGCCTGGCATCGTTGAAATAATAACCAGTAACAGTGTCCACACCACACTCATCAGCTTGCCGGACAGAATGGTGTAACCGCGAAGGGGAGTCGTCTGCAACAACACCCAGCCACCACTTTCTCTCTCTGAGCTAATCAAACTGCTCGCCAAACTTGGCGTCAAAAGCAACACCAAACAGAATTGCAGAATAGCCAGCAATACGGCGATGCGGGCAACCCCTTGTTCTATCGACTCTTGCACCGTGAGAAACGTGAGTAATAGCGAAATGATCGAGCAGGTCATCATCACGCGAATCAGCCAATAAGACCGTCCGAACCTCCTGCAACGAAACTCTTTGATCAAGACCGGGTTAACGAACGGCGGGATCCCGATAGCGCGTCGCTGGGGGTCGACAAGGTAGAGAAGTCGGCGCCCCCACTGTGCGGCAGTCGTTCGGTCATGCGTCATAACACCCTGAGCGCGGGAACGGTCGAGAATTCGGTGGCTCAGACGTCGGATCGTCAACGCTGAAAAAAGAAGCGAAGAGAGTACGGCGGCGACCAAGTACTTGGGGAGTAAATCCGTCTCCTGCTCAGCCGCGCTCATGCCGACGTGCAAGTGTCCCATCAGCTCCTGCATGGCGGGTATGGGAGACAACCAACGCAGCCAACGGGTAACCGGTTCAATTTCCCCCAAACTGCGAAAGAAATGAAATGGCACCAGCGTCAATACTGATAAGGCTAACACGCCACCGAATGTCGAT
>DUBD01000187.1 GCA_012960515.1 Bacteroidota bacterium
GGCCTCACCAGCGGCTCCCGCTCGCCTGCGAGCCGACGAACAGGACGGACCCTAGAACAGGACACGCGCCCGGATCGTCCCGGAGATGGCACGCAGGGCATCCAGCAACGCCTCCGATGCCGGTGCCCCCTCGTCGTCCACGTCCGTCACGACGTACCCGAGCGGGCCACGAGTTTGCAGGTACTGCCCGACCACGTTCGCGCCGGCCTCGCTGACGGTCGCGTTGATGGCGCTGAGCACGCCGGGCCGGTTCTCGTGGACGTGAAGAATGCGGTGCGCGCCTTCGTGCGCCGGCAACGAGACCTCCGGAACGTTCACGGACGACTGCGTGCTGCCGTTGTCCGAGTAGCGCACGAGCTTCCCCGCCACCTCGCGCCCGATGTTCTCCTGCGCCTCTTCCGTGCTCCCCCCGATGTGTGGCGTCAACACCGCCCGGTCGATGCCCTGAAGCGGGCTCTCGAAGGGCTCGGTCTTGGACTTCGGCTCCACGGGAAAGACGTCCACCGCGGCGCCGCGCAGCTTCTCCTCGCGCAGCGCCTCCGCCAGCGCGTCGAGGTCGACCACCTTACCTCGCGAGGCGTTGATCAGCACCGCGCCCTCGCGCATCGCCGCGATCTCGTCCTCGCCGATCATCCCGCGCGTCGCCTCCGTGTCCGGCACGTGGAGCGTGACCACGTCCGACTGGCGGAGGAGGTCGGCGAGAGAATCGGCGGAGGCGGCGTTGCCGAGCGGGAGTTTCGCGCCCACGTCGTAGAACAGGACGCGCATCCCGAGCGCTTCCGCGAGGACCGAGAGCTGCGCGCCGATGTTGCCGTAGCCAACGACGCCGAGCGTCTTGCCCCGCACCTCGTTGGAGCCAACGGCGCTCTTCGCCCACACCCCGCGGTGCGCGAGGGCGTTCTTCTCGGGTACGCCGCGAAGCAGCAGAATCGCCTCCGCGAGCACAAGCTCCGCGACGGAGCGCGTGTTGGAGTACGGCGCGTTGAACACCGCGATGCCCCGCTGGGAGGCCGCCGCTAGGTCTACCTGATCCGTCCCGATGCAGAAGCACCCGACGCCCACGAGGCGGTCGGACGCAGCGATCACCTCCGCCGTGAGCTGGGTCCGCGAGCGGATGCCGAGGAAGTGGACGCCTTCCAGCGCGGCGATCAGGTCGTCCCCCTGCACGGCCGTCGAACGGCGCTCCACGTTCGTGTAGCCGGCCTCGCGAAAGGTCTCCGCGGCCGTCTCGTGGATGCCTTCCAGCAGGAGGACGCGAATCTTGTCTTTGTCGAGCGAGGTGCCAGCCATGAGGTGCGGGAGAGGAGCGCCGAAAGGTAACGGCCCGCCTCGCCGGCACGCGGCCTCTAGTGCACCACGAACCGCGCCGTCGCGAAGTCCCCGCCGGCATCCGCGCGAGCGAGGTACACCCCCGGCGACCAGCCCCGCACATCGAGCGACAGGTCGGCGTCGCCCGCCATCTCGCGGTCCAGTACGCGCCGCCCCCGCGCATCGAAGACCGAGACGCGGACCGCACCCCCGGGCTGGCGGAAGCCCCCGACGAGCGCGAGCGCCAGCCGGTCGGTCGCGGGGTTCGGGCGGGCCGTCAGCGATAGCGCGACCCGCTCCGGCTTTTCTTCCCCGGCCACGACGACGAGCGGCGTGCCGCCCTCCGCCCCGCCGACGCGGTAGTACTCCAGGCTCTGGACGTAGAAGTCGCCCGTCTCCTGTACGAGTCCGATGTCCGGGACGTACGCGAAGCCCTGCAACCCCTCGAATGCTTTCGCGATGCCGTACGGCGTCTCTAGCGAGTCCACCGCGAAAGGGCCTGACCACAGGTCGTCCTCGTAGGTGCCGAAGCCTGCGTCGAGCCACGGCGAGGCGGGGACTTCTTCTGGCGGGCGCCCGTCCATGACGCGCCCGAGATCAGGAGCCCACCGCCAGAGCAGGTCCGTGGTCCCATTGAAGACGATGCTGCCCTCGGGAGTCCGCGAGAACGTGGAATCTCTCACGACCGCGTAGGCGCGCCCATTTCGGAGGCTGTCGTCCCGGACGACGCGGCGGTAGGTCCAGCCCTCTTCGAAGGTCTGGGCGCCTTCCCATCGGTAGTGCCACTCGTCTCCCGTTGCGAGTGGGGCGTACCGCGCCGGGTCCACCGGGTCCGGGATGCCGGGGAAGCGCGTGCTCGGCGGGTCTCCGTAGACCTCGTCCTGAATCCTGGCAGTAACCAGCGTATGGGTGCTGCCCGTCCCCGCTTCTCCCCACCCGAATGCGACAATACCGATATCAGAAGCGTACGCCGTAGTCATATCTATAACACTCGAAGTATATATCTCTTTGTACGTCTGTACGAGCGTCTCGTCTCCAATGGAGATCGACTGATCATACCCCCCCTCCGTCCACAAGTCTATTTGCTCCCGGCATAGCACCTCCTCGGGGTACAGTAGCCCAAACGGCAGATCTAGGGGACAAACCTCCGGGTTCTCGCCGCCTCCGAAAAACCCGCGGGACACGACCGTCGAGGATGTCGTATCGAATCGAACCAGCCGACGGCTTATCTCAATCGTCGCCCCGTCGTCATCATAGCGCCTCGTCTCGACGACCACGTAGTCTTGCTGCCCAACCAGGGTATCCTTCCGAATGAGGCGCGTCAACGTGTACGGCTCGGGGGACTCAGGCCCACCAAAATCGCTCACCCCTGCGTACTCCCACGCGTTGCCAACGTGAAGTGGGAAATACCGCCACGCCGAGGTCGTGTCCTCCACCACCTCCTGCGCGCTGGCGGGCGCGGTGAGCGAGAGGACGAAGACGGCCGCCAGCGCGGCGAGGGTGTATCGAAAGGACATAGATCCATGGCCGAGTTGCGCTTCATCATACGCCCTATCCCGCCCCCACCCAAACGGCTGGAACGACGGCGTCCCTCGCGCGAACACGCTGCATGC
>DUBD01000188.1 GCA_012960515.1 Bacteroidota bacterium
GCGCGACACGTTCTTAGAGCGCGCCCGCCAGTCCGTCGCCGCTCTCGGCGGCACGTCATGAGAGACTTCTTTTCAGACCCCGAGTTGGCTGGCGTCGTCGCGGGCGTGATCGGGCTTCTGGCGGTGAGCAGCTTGATCGCAGCGGTGCTCAGGCGGCGCGTGACGGAGGAACCAGGGCGGAGCGTGGTCACCAACCTCACGCGGCGGATCAACGCGTGGTGGGCGATGGTCGCCGTCCTCGCGCTAACCCTCGCGACGGGCGGCATCGGGTCGGTGCTCCTCTTCGGCGCGACATCGTTTTTTGCCTTCCGCGAGTTCGCCACGCTCTCGCCCACCCGGACGACGGACCACAGCACGCTCGTGTGGGCCTTCTTCGTCGTCATCCCGCTGCAATACCTCTTCGTCGCGCTGCAGTGGTACGGGATGGTGGCCATCTTCATCCCCGTCTACGCCTTCCTCTTCGCGCCCGTCCGCAGCGCGATGGCAGGCGACACCCGCGATTTCCTCGCGCGGACCGCGACGATCCACTTCGGGTTGATGGTGACGGTTTACTGCGTGAGCTACGCCCCCGCACTGCTCATGCTGGAGATCCCCGGCTACGAGAGCGAGAACGTCAAGCTGCTCGTGTTCCTCATCGTGGTCGTGCAGCTTTCGGACGTGCTGCAGTACGTCGTGGGCAAGTTGTTCGGCAAGCGGCCGATGGCGCCGCGCGTGAGCCCGAACAAGACCTGGGAAGGGTTCGCTGGTGGTGTCTTCGGGGCGACCGCGCTCGGCACGGCGCTGTGGTGGCTGACGCCGTACGCGCCGTGGCAGGCCGCGCTGGTATCGCTGCTCCTCGCGCTGGCGGGTGTAGCCGGCGGGCTTGTGATGTCGGCCGTGAAGCGGGACCGCGCAGTCAAGGACTTCGGCGAGGCCATCCCCGGCCACGGCGGTGTGCTGGACCGGATCGATTCGGTCTGCTTCGCGGCGCCGCTGTTCTTCCACGTCACGCGCTACTTCTTCGTCGCGGACGGCGCTACGCTCCCGCCGCTGGACGCGCTGCTGTAGCACCGCCCGTCCCGGGAGTCCCGAGGACCGACCGAGACGGGCGGGGAGGCGTTACGCGTCGGCGCCGGGGGCGGTGTCGTAGTAGAACCGCTCGCGGACCACCTTGCCGTTTTCCCAGGTCTGAACGGCGACCTCTTCGAGCATGAGGCGGGAGCCGTCCTGGAAGGTCATGTCGGTCCACGTCTCGGCGAACGCGATACCAGTACCCGGCGCGGTCTCGTGGGCCGCGATGGAGCGGATGCCGCCATCGTGCATCTCGGCGACGGAGCCCATGAACTCGCGGACGCGCTCTTTCTGAGTCTCCTTCCCGGTGAAGGACTCGCCGGTCGCCTCGACGATGACTACGTCATCGGCGTAGAACTGATCGACGGCATCGAGGATAGCCGGGCCGGCGGCGAGTTCTTGGAGTCGGGTGGCGTGGTCGTGCAGGGTCATACAGATGATGGAGGAGTGGACGCCCAGGCTACGCCGTGGCGCTGCCGGCCCTGCGTCATGTGTCTGTGACGTGTGGGCTTACCGCGGAGGTGTAGCGCCCGGCACCCCGCTCGCGGTCGGGCGTTCAGCCTCCATGAGACGTTCCCTCTTTCTGCTTCCCCTCGCGCTGGCGTTCGTGGCCTGCGGCGGTTCCACCTCCGACGTCTCCGCCTCGCTGGCGGTCGCGGAGGCCATGAGTGGCGACACGACGGGATACGCCCGCGCCACCACGGTCCGCCCGTTCGTCTTTCCAGAGGACCACGGCCCGCACCCCGCGTTCAAAACGGAGTGGTGGTACGTCACCGGCAACCTCCGCGCGACCGACGGCACAGACCGCCGCTTCGGCCTCCAGTTCACCGTCTTCCGCTCCGCGCTCACGCCCGATACCGCCGCCAGCCGAGCGAGCAGTTGGGCCGCGAACCAGCTCTACATGGCGCACGTCGGGCTGTCCAACGTGGACGCCGGGCGGTTCTACTCCGGCGAGACGTTCGCGCGAGGGGCCGCCGGGCTGGCGGGCGCGACGGACGGCGACAGCCTCCGCGTCTGGCTCGGTGCCATCGAACTCCGCTCCGAGTCCCCGCTCGTCCAGAACGGCGCGATGCCGATGCGGATCGTCGCTCAGACGGATGAAGGCGCGGGGTACGAGCTTCGCGCTGTGCCGATCAAGCCGCTCGTGCTCCAGGGAGAGCGCGGCCTGAGCCAGAAGGGGCCGGGCGAGGGGAACGCCAGCTACTACTACGCTCAGACGCGCATGGCCACCGAGGGTGTGGTGACGCTGCCAGACGGTGAGCGGGTGCCGGTGGAGGGGTTTACGTGGCTCGACCGCGAGTGGAGCACCTCGGCGCTCGGGCCGGGGCAGGTGGGCTGGGACTGGTTCGCGCTCCATCTGGACGATGGGCGCGACCTGATGATCTACCAACTCCGCCAGACGGACGGCGCGAAGGACCCGCTCTCGAAGGGCTCGCTCGTGAGCGCCCGGGGCGTCAAGCAGCACCTCGATGCCTCGGAGTACACGCTGGAGCCGCTGGAGACGTGGACGAGCCCTCTCGGCGGTTCATACCCGACCCGCTGGCGGGTGCAGATCCCGGCAGAAGACATCGACCTCGTCGTGGAGGCGGCGCTTCCGGATCAGGAACTGCCGGTCTCGGTGCGCTACTGGGAGGGCGCGGTGGACGTGAGCGGATCCGCGACGGGCGTGGGCTACCTCGAGATGACCGGCTACGCTGACGCCGCTAATCCCGCGCCGGGCGCTTAGCCAAGCGTCTCCTTCGCGACGAGCGCGGCGCCCACGATCCCGGCCTCGTTGCCAAGCTCCGCGGGACGAAGCTTCGCGTTCGTCGAGAGCAGGTGCGAGAACCGGCCCCACTTTTCCGGCTTGCTCACGCCGCCACCGACAATGATCAGGTCGGGCGCGAAGAGGAACTCCAGGTACTCCAACGCCGGCTGCACGCGGCGTTTCGCCCACCGCTCCCACGTGAGGTGATCGCGCGAGCGGGCGCTGTCCGCGGCGAACCGCTCCAGGATCTGGTTCTTCTTCCACCGCGCGCTGCCCAGCTCCACGTTGGGCACGAGGACGCCATCGCGGAAGAGCGCGCTGCCGATGCCGGTCCCGAACGTGAGGAGGAGGACGGTGCCCTTCTTCTTCCGCCCGGCCCCGAACCGCATCTCCGCGATGCCGGCCGCGTCGGCGTCATTGAGGACCGCCACCTTGTGGCCCGTGGCTTTGCCGATCACCTTGGCCGCGTTCGTCCCCCGCCAGCTGGCGTCGATGTTGACGGCGGTTTGCGTCACGCCTTTGACGACGCGCGCCGGAATCGTGCAGCCGAGCGGTCCGCTCCATTCGTGCGCCTCCATCACCGCGGCGACCGTCGCCGCGACCGCCTTGGGCGTCGCAGGTTTGGGCGTCGGGATGCGGTGGCGGTCGGCGAGGAGGCGACCGCGCTTCACGTCCACGGGCGCGCCTTTGATGCCGGACCCGCCGATGTCGACGCCGAAGAGCTTGTTTTTGGACGGGGAGACAGGCATGGGGAGAAGGGAGTCGGTCGTCGCAAGATCGCACGTCGCCGGAGCCTCGGCCGGGCGCTACCCGAGGCTGTAGCGCTCCACGGCGAACCAGCCGCGCGCATCGGTCCAGCGGTCGCGGCGGATCCAGCCCGCGCCGGCCGCCAGCTCCGCGAGGCTGTCCGGGCCGTACTTGGTCGAGATCTCGGTGTGGATGGTCTCGCCCTCGGCGAACGCGAACCGCTCGCCTGCGACCTCGGCGGTCTGCGCGACCTGGCTTACGAGGTGCATCTCGATCCGGCTCTCCGTCTCGTTCCATCGCGCCTCGTGCGCCCAGTCCTCCAGCCTGAACGTGCCCGCCAGCTCGCGGTTGATCCGCGCGAGGAGGTTGAGGTTGAATCGCGCCGTGATGCCATCGGGGTCGTCGTAGGCCGGGAGGAGCACGTCGAGTGGCTTCCGCTGGTCCGCGCCGATCAGCAACCCGCCGTGTGGGGACTGGCCCGCGACCGCGGCGGCGCCGTGGAAGAACGCCTCCGCCTCCTCCGGCTCGAAGTTGCCGACCGTCGAGCCCGGGAAGAACACGACGATGTGGTCGTGCGGCGGAAGCTCCGGCAGGTCGAACGACTGCGTGTAGTCCGCGACGACCGGCAGAACGGGCATCCCCTCGTAGCGCTGGCGGAGGCGGTCGGCGGCCGCGTGGAGGTGCTCGCCGGAAATGTCGATGGGGACGTACGCGGAGATCTCGCCATGCAGCGCGTCGAGCAGGATCCGCGTCTTGTCGCTCGACCCGCTCCCGTACTCCACCACGACGGGCGAGGGCCGCAGCGCGTCCGCGATGGCTGCGACGTTCGTCTCCAGGATCGTGCGTTCCGTGCGGGTGGGGTAATACGTGTCCAGCGTCGTGATCTGGTCGAACAGGCGCGAGCCCTCCGCATCATAGAGGTACTTGCTGGGAATCGCCTTCTGCGGCTGGCGGAGGCCACGGAGTACGTCGTCGCGGAAAGAGGTCACGGGGAGAGAGGCTGCGGAGAGGGGACCGGAGCGAGTCCGCTGCGCCGCAGCGGGGATCGCCTCGCGTTAGATAGACACCGCGAGGCGGATGCCCGTGAACTGCCAGGTGGCCGGGGGGTGGAAGAAGTTGCGGTAGGACGGCCGGATGTGGCTCTTCGGCGTGGCCACGCTGCCGCCGCGGAGCACCATCTGGTTGATCATGAACTTGCCGTTGTACTCCCCGAGGGCGCCGGGCGCGGCGTGGTAGCCGGGGTAGGGGCGGTACGCGCTGGCGGTCCACTGCCATGCCTCGCCGTACATCTGGCGGAGGCTCGGCGGTGCAGGCGCACCGTCACCGCCAGCGGGCGGCGCGGCGGGCGCGGGATGCAGCCGGCCGGCGTCTACGAACGAGCCGGGCGCGGTGCCGTCGGCGGTGGTGCCGGACCAGACGGTGCGGGCGGCGGCCTCCCACTCGGCCTCGGTGGGGAGGCGGGCGCCGGGCGCGAGACCGGAGTGGTGCGCCCATCGCGCGAAGGCATCGGCCTCGTAGAACGAGACGTGGGTGACGGGCTCGTGCGGGTCCAGGTCCCGCATCCCCGCGAGCGTGAAGTGCTCCCACCGGTCAGAGTTGACGCCCGGGGGCTCCCAGTAGAACGGGCACGTCCAGCCTTCTTCCTGTACCGTCGCCCAGCCCTCGCTCAGCCAGAGCTCCGGGCGCTCGTAGCCGCCGTCTTCTACGAACCGCATCATCTCCCCGACCGTGACGAGGCGGTCCGCCAGCGCGTAGGGCTCGAGGTAGACGCGGTGCTGCGGGCCCTCGTTGTCGAAGTGGAAGCGTTCGCGGCTCGTGGCGTTCCCATCCGGCGCGAAGCCGACCGTCTGGACGCCCGAGGGCCCGTCGATCCAGCGGAGCGGGCCGGGGTCCGCCGCGGGCTGGCGGAGGCGTTCGCGGTAGGCGGGACGCAGCGGGTTGACGGAGAAGACGTACTTGATGTCCGTCACCATCAGCTCCTGGTGCTGCTGCTCGTGGTGCAACCCGACCTCGATCACGTCGGCGATGGCCGGGTGCTCGGCTTCGTCGAGTGCGTCCAGGAACGCCTCCATCGCGCGGTCCACGGCCTCGCGGTAGGCGTAGACCTGCTCCACCGTGGGCCGCGAGAGGTAGCCGCGCTGCGCCCGGCAGTGCCGCTCGCCCGCCTGCACGTAGTACGAGTTGAAGAGGAACGGGTAGCGCTCGTCGTGGAGCGTGTAGCCCGGCGCGTACTCGCTCAGCACGAAGGTCTCCCAGAACCACGTGGTGTGCGCGAGGTGCCACTTCGTCGGCGAGACGTCCGTCATGGCCTGGACGACGTAGTCCTCGGTCGCGAGGGGCTCGCACAGCCGCTCGGTCTGGGCGCGGACCTCACGGAATCGCGCGGCGAGCGTGCCGACGGCTGGCGGAGACGGGGAGAGAACGGACATGGCGGAGGGGGGCGGGCGGGCAGTACGCAGGCGTTAGTGCGCGGGTCCTACGCCGCGACGGTCACAACGCGGATCTCGGATTCGAGCGTCCGGTGGACCGGGCAACGGTCGGCGATCTCCAGCATCCGCTCGCGCTGTGCCTCCGTCAGGTCACCGCGGATCGAAACCGTGCGGGTGAGCTGGTCCAGCTTGACGGTCTTCGCGTCGCAGGTCGCGCAATCCGTCGCGTGGATCTTCTCGTGCGTGACGGTCACGTCTACGCCTTCGAGCGGCAGTCCTTTCCGACCGGCATACATCCGCAGCGTCATGGCGGTGCACGCCGCCAGCGCGGCGGAGAGGTAGTCGTACGGCGTGGGCGCGGTCTCCGTCCCGCCGATGCTCGCGGGCTCGTCCGCGGCGAAGTGGAAGCCGCGCACGTCCATCTCGGTGCGGAACCCCTCGGCTCCGATGCGGGCGGTGAGCGCCGGGTCGTCGTACGTCGCGCCGTCGGCTGGCGGATCCTCTGAAGCGGGCGCGTCGAGGTAGCGCGAGGCCCAGGCCGCGAGCACATCGGCCACGAAGCGGGCGTCCTCGGGGCGCGTGAGGAGGTGGTCGGCGCCGTCCAGCGAGACGAAGCTCTTGGGGTGCCGGGCTGCCTCGTAGAGGTGCCGCGCCTGCTCGATGCCGACCGTCGCGTCGGTCGGGCTGTGGAAGACGAGGAGCGGGCGGCCGAGTGCCGCGATCCGCTCGCGCATGGTGTCGTGCGAGTCGAGGTCGTCCAGAAACTCGCGGCGGATGCGGAAGGGGCGGCCGCCGATGCTGACCTCGGCCTCGCCGAGTTGGAGGATGTCGGCCTCGTGGTCCGTGAACAGGTGGCGGACGTGGTCCGGATCGCACGGCGCTCCGATCGTGGCGACCGCGCGCACGTCCGGCAGCGCGCCCGCGGCCACGAGCACGGCCGCGCCCCCGAGCGAGTGCCCGATGAGCAACTGCGGCGCGCCGTATTGGCTCGCGAGGTGCTCCGCGGCGTGGACCAGATCAGCGACGCTCGTGGAAAAGCTCGTCTCGGCGAACTCGCCCTCGCTCTCGCCCAACCCTGTGAAATCGAACGAGATGACGCCGATGCCGTGCGCGGTCAGTGCCTTCGCGACGCGGCGGACGGCGTGGAGGTCCTTCGTGCAGGTGAAGCAGTGAGCGAACAGCGCGAAGGCACGGGGCGGCTCGTCGGGCAGGACGAGACGGGCCGCCAGCGCGTGGCCGTCGGCATTCTCGATGGCGAAGCGTTCCTCGCGGGGCATCGGGGCGGAGGGGGAGCGAGCGGCTGGCGGCTACGGTCGGCGTCAGGACGGGAGGTCCGTGTCGCCGTCGTCATCGCGCACGTCGGTGTCGTCGTCGGCGCGGCCTTGCGGGGTAGGCGGGGTCTCCTGTTTGGCGTCGGTGACGGGCTCGTCGGCGGAAGCGTCCTGGGGATTGGGGAGGTCGTGCTCGGGCATGGGTAGAGGGGAGAGGGGACGGGTTGAGCGCACTCGGCGCGTGTGCTGTTCCGGCTACCCGATGTCTCGGATCGCCTCCGGGCCCAGCACGTGGACGCCCGCGTCTCCGGACCGGAGGGCGGCCACGAGAGCGCGCGTCACGTCGGTCGCGGCGGTCGGCCGGAGCGGCCGCAGCGGCCCGACGAGTAGCGGCGCCAGCGGGCGGAGCACGGCCAGCCCGATCCGCTCCGCCGGCCGGTTCTCCTCGCGCTCCCCGTCCAGCAGCGACGGCCGGAGCAGCGTGACGCTCTCGTATCCGAGGGTCTGGACGGAGACCTCGGCTTCGCCCTTGACGCGGTTGTAGAAGATCCGCGAGGTCGGATCGGCCCCGTAGGCGCTCACCATCGCGAGGCGGGTCGCGCCCCGCTGGCGGGCGATCTCGGCGGCCTCTTGCGGGATCTCCAGGTCCACGCGGCGGAAGGCGGCCTGAGAGCCCGCGGCCTTGATCGTCGTGCCGAGGCAGATCGCGAGGTCGTCGCATTCGAGCGCGCCCGGCTCGTCCGCCAGCCGGTCGAAGTCCACGACGTGGTGCTCGTGCGTGTCGCCCGCCAGGGGCATCGGGCGGCGGCCGAGCGTGACGACGCGCGACCACGTGGGATCAGCGGCGAGGAGCCGGAGCACGTGGCCTCCGACGAGGCCGGTGGCGCCGAGGAGACAGACCGTTCGAGACATGGAGCAGGGGCGGGGATGCCGCGTTCCTACGCCATGCCGGGTCGTCTGGTCTCCATCTACATCGCGCCGGAAGCGAAGGCGCCCATGCAATCCCGCGAGAGCGTGCGCGCAGTCCCCGGGCGAGGGCTGGAGGGCGACCGGTACTGGAGCGGGACGGGCGCGTTCAGCCGCTGGCCCGGCCCGCTCCGCGAGGTGACGCTGATCGCACGCGAGGCACTGGCGGAGGCTGCGTCCGAGTTCGGTGTGGCCGTGCAGGCAGGGGAGCACCGCCGAAACCTCGTGACGGAGGGCGTGGACCTGCGGGCGTTGCTCAAGCGGCGGTTTCGGGTTGGCGACGTCGAAATGGAGGGCGTTCGGGTGTGCGCGCCGTGCAAGTACCTCGTGCGCGTGACCGGCCAGGACCGCATCTTCGACGCCCTCGTGCGGCGCGGCGGCCTCCGCGCCCGGATCCTCACGGCGGGAACGCTGCACGTCGGCGACACGATCCAGGCGCGTGGCGAGCCTGTCCGCGGCAGCCTGCCGCCGTGAGCTCTAGCGAGAGAGCAGGTAGCTCAGCTTGACGAGCACCACGTCGTCCGCGAAGGTGGCGAACAGGTCGTCCACGAGCGCGGGCGTGCCCCGGTCGAACGGCGAGTCACCCGCCTCGTTGAGCAGCACTTCCTCGAAGAGGTCGTCGCCCACGGCGCGCTGCCAGACCACGAAGAGGGCCGAGCCGGGCCGGTACTCCCAGCGCATGACCGCGTTCGTGCGGAACGAGGCGACGGAGAAGTCGCGGCGCTTCGGGTAGGCGTCGAGCGGGCGGAAGTCGTCGGGGGCGGTGAGGAGCTGGAAGTCCCGGTAGCGGCCTCGCGCGGCGAACAGCTGGCCGTAGAACTGGAACGAGAGCGTCGGGCGGAGGATGACGTTGGCGCGTGCGAGCACGTCGGCGCTGGTGTAGTCCCGCGCACCGAAGAGCGGGAGGTAGTAGCCCACGCCGTCCGCCAGCGCGGGGACGGGGCCGTCCACGGGCACGGCGCCCGCCAGCAGGCCGTCCACCGCCGCGGGGCCGAGGTCGAGCGCGACGAGGTCGTCCGCCAGCAGGTCGGCGGGGGCCGCGGCCTCGGCACCCACGAACAGCTCGCCCGTCGGCGCGCGGACCAGCCCCTCGTTCGCGGCCCACGCGCGGAAGCCGCGCGCCACCTCCATCTCGCCACTGACCTCGAACTGGAAGCGGTCGCTCACGGCCCACTCCACGCCAAGGCCCGGGCTCACGCCGTGGCCGCCCTCCTCATCAAAGCGGTAGCCGAGATCCGCCGATGCCACGAACTGGCGGCGCGTGTCCGTGGAGGCACCCGCGCTACCGGAAAGCTGGAGGATGTTCACGACGGGCCCGAGCCCGCGCGTCTCGCGCACGTCGTTGCCGCCGATCCCGTTCAGGCTGGCGCTGAGGCTGATGTCTTGGAACCCCCGAAGCTGCCCGCTGGCGGACGCGCTCACCTCGCCGCCGCGGAAGGTGCGGTCGGAGTAGGTCCAGGTCGTCGTACCGGAGAAGAACGAGGTGAGCCGGCGGAACGGGCCGAACGGGCGGGCGCTGTTCCAGTCCGTGATGTACGCGCCGTTGGCGCGGACGAGGTCCGTCTCGCGGAAGCGGCCGACATCGTTGTTGCGGAAGCCCGGCATGAAGACCCGGAACCCGCTCGCGAGGCGCTGGAAGCCCTTGACCTGATCGAAGCCCGCGTAGAGCGCGAGGCCGCGGGCCGTCTCGCCCGGCTCGCGCCGCACCGATCCTGCCAGCACGCCCTCGGCCTGAAACGCCTCGTTCCGCCCCACCCGATACTGCCAGTCCAC
Organism: Bacteroidota bacterium; assembly: GCA_012960515.1. Taxonomy (GTDB): domain Bacteria; phylum Bacteroidota; class Rhodothermia; order Rhodothermales; family Rubricoccaceae; genus Rubricoccus. Next base: position 9,984 of record DUBD01000188.1, read on the forward strand.
GGCGCCGACGGCGCTCTGCCGGCACACGCCGCCAGCGCACGGCCCCGCACCGGTCTCGTCGTAGCCGGTCGCCGTCAGGCCGACGTAGTTCTGGCTGCCCAACTCCTGCTTGACGCGCGCGACGCCGTACCACTCGCCCGGGGTTTCGTCCCTGCCGCTGGCGGCCGCCAGCGCGCCGAACGAGAGGCCGCCAGAGGTCCGGCCGGTCACCTTCGATGCCGCGAAGATCGGGGCGTGCGCGCCGATGCGGCGGGTGTAGACGAGCGCGCCATCGCGCGAGAACCCGTCGTCGAAGATCTGGGTGCCTTCCAGGAAGAACGGGCGCCGCTCTTCGAAGAAGGTCTCGAAGGTGGAGAGGTTGAGCTCGGCGGGGTCGGCCTCCACCTGCCCGAAGTCCGGGTTGACCGTCGCGTCCAGGATCACGCTCGGGGTGATGCCCACCTTGACGTCCGCGCCGGCGTCGAACCGGTCGTCGTAGACGGGGTCGCCGGGCACGCCGGGGTTCTCGTAGCGGCGGGCGCCGGCCAGGGTGTAGGGCACGGCCTGGATCAGCCGGCGCGGCCGGACGCCCGCGATGCCGTCCAGATCGCCGAAGAACTGCACGATGCCGGAGTCTGCCTGCTCGCGCGGGATGGGCGACCAGTAGGCTTCCTCGCCGGTGCGCGGGATGACGCGGAGGAAGTTGATGCCCCAGGTCGTCTCGTCGCCGGTGAAGCGGAGCTGGGAGAAGGGGATGCGGAACTCGGCGGTCCAGCCGGTGGGGGTGACGCGGACGGCGGAGGTCCAGACCGCGTCCCACGATTCGTCCGTGTTGCTTCCCTCGGTGATGCCATCGAACTGGACGCCGGCGGCGGTGACGCCGAAGAGGCGGGCGGGCAACCCGTCGTTGTACCCGTCCACGTAGACCGCGATGTGGTCCGCGCCGCCGGTGTCATCGCGCCGGGAGAGCGTCTGGCGGACGGCCTCGGGCGCGTCGTCATCCATCTCCGCGCCGACGTAGAGCGCGTCGCCGGAGACGAGGACGCGGACGCGGGTCCGCTGCGAGGCGGGCGCCCCTTCCACGGGCTCGAACTGCACGAAGTCCGACGCCACCTCAGCGGCGTCCCAATCGGATTCGGAGAGGTCCCCGTCCACGCGGATGTCCGTGGCGGGAGCGGCCGCCAGCCGGGGCACGTCGGGCGTGGGGCCGGTCGCGAGGAGAAGGGCGAGGAGGAACGTCATGTCGTGGAATGAGGTCGGCGAAAGGTGCCTCGCCGGAGGCGGATGGAGCTGTGAAGGGGAGGCCACTTCGCACCGGGCGGCGGGCGTCGCGAGATTCCCGCCATGCCCGATCACTACCTCACCCTTCGCGGAGCCGCCGAGGCGGAGCCGCCCAAGAGCAAAGGCTCGCGATTCATCGGCTACGTGGCTCCGGCGGGGTCCGAGGAGGAGGCGCTGGCGGTCGTCGCGGACGTGCGGAAGGAGCACCACGCCGCGCGGCACCACGTCTGGGCGTTCCGGCTGACCGCGGACGGATCGGTGTGGCGTGGCAACGACGACGGCGAGCCGAACGGCACCGGCGGCCGGCCGCTGCTCCAGGAAATTGAGTCGCGCGAGCTGACCGATGTGGTCGTTGTGGTGACGCGGTACTACGGCGGGACGAAGCTCGGGACGGGCGGGCTGGCGCGGGCCTACGGCGAGGCCGCCGCGCTCGCGCTGGACACCGCCGCAGAGCAGCGGCTCGTGGAGCGGCGGACCGTCCGCGCTCCGGTCACGCTCCGCTTCGCGTTCGCGGACACCTCCGCCGCCATGCGCACCGTAGAACAGTTCGACGCCGAGATCCGCGATCAGGCTTACACCGCCGACGGCACCACGCTCGCGCTCGCCGTCCGCCAGTCGCAGGCCGACGCGCTGGCGGCGCAGTTCGTAGAGGCGACGGCGGGCCGGGGAGAGGTGGAGCGCCCGTAGGTTCCGGCATGGACCGCCGCCGATTCCTCGCTCAGTCCGCCGCCGCCGCGTCCGTCGCGGGGCTCGCCGCATGCGGCCCCGGCCCGGGCAACGGCCGGCGCAACACGGGCGACTCGCGCGAGACCGGGCCGGGGATCGTCACCCGGCCGCGGCTCCGCTGGCGGCTCGCCTCGTCGTTCCCGGGCGCGCTGGACGTGATCCACGGAGGCGCCGTCACCTTCGCCGACCGCCTCCGCCAGCTGACCGATGGCCGGTTCGAGGTGGAGGTGTTCGAGGCGGGCGAGATCGTGCCGGCGTTTCAGGTGCTGGACGCGGTCCAGAGCGGGTCCGTGGAGCTGGGCCACTCGGCCGGCTATTACTACCTCGGCAAGAATCCGGCGCTCGTGTTCGATACGGTCCTGCCGTTTGGGATGAGCGCCCGCCAGCACGATGCGTGGGTGCGCGAAGGCGGCGGCGGTCCATTGATCGACCGGGCGCTCGCGGATTTTGGCGTCGTCGGGTTCCCGGCGGGCAACACGGGGGCTCAGATGGGCGGGTGGTTCCGCCAGCCGGTCGGGTCGCTCGCGGACCTGCGCGGCCTCCGGATGCGGATTCCTGGGCTCGGTGCGCGCGTGATGGAGCGGCTCGGGGCCATCGCGCAGACGATCCCCGGCGGCGAGATCTACCAGGCGCTGGAGCGCGGCGCGATCGACGCGACGGAGTGGGTGGGGCCCTACGACGATTCCAAGCTCGGCTTCCACGAGGTCGTGCAGACGTACCACTTCCCCGGCTGGTGGGAGCCGAGCGCGACGCTCTCGCTGTACGTCAACCGCGCGAGGTGGGACGCGCTGCCCTCAGAGTATCAGGCTGCCATCCGCCTCGCCGCCGCCGACGCCAACGCGACGATGCTCCACCGCTACGACGCGCGCAACCCCGCCGCGCTGGCGGACCTGCTGAGCGGGGGCGTGCGCCTCGTGCCGTTCCCGGAGGACGTGATGCGGGCGGCTTCTCGCGAGTCCTCGGCCTTGATGGAAGAGACCGCCAGCGCGGAGGGCCCAGCCTACCGCGAGGCGCTGGAGAGCTACCGCTCCTTCCAGCGGGCGAGCGACCGGTGGCTGGGCTCGGCGGAACTGTCGCTGGCGCGGTTCGCCGCGGAGCAGGCGCGGACGGACGCCGGGCGGGCCGCGTAGCTTCCGGCGTCCCCGGTCGTCCCCCCGCCGAAGCCCGTGCCCTGGAGTCAGGTCCTTGATCAATCGCGAGCCAAAGCCTCGCTGTCCCGCGCTCTCTCCTCGGGGCGGATCCCGCACGCGCTTCTGCTCCACGGGCCCGCCGGCTCCGGGCGACTGGCGCTGGCGCTGGCCTTCGCACAGGCGCTCCAGTGCGAGCGCCGCGGGCGTCCGGGTGGCCCCGAGGCCGACGCCTGCGGCACGTGCCTTCCGTGCACGAAGGTGGCGCGGATGCTGCACCCGGACGTGCACCTGTTTCTGCCGTACCCCAAGCAGAAGTCCGCGCCGGGTCAGGACCCGCGCCCGTCGGACTACGCCGACCGGATCCGCGCCGCGGGCACGGACCCGTACGGCGCCTATGACTACCGCAGCCGCGCCAAGCTGGACGGCGACGCGCCCAACAACAAGCAGGTCGAGCATAGGAAAGTCCCGATCAACGACCACGTCCGCGAGGCCATGAGCCGCCACCCGGTGGAGGGCCGGCACATCGTCGGGATTCTGACGGACGCAGACCGCGTGCGAAAAGAGGCGGCCAACGCGATCCTGAAGCTGCTCGAAGAGCCGCCGCCGAGCGTCGTGCTCGTCCTGATCGCGGAGCGCGTGGAGAACGTGCTGCCCACGATCGTCTCGCGGTGCCAGCGCGTCCGGCTCGACCGGCTGGCGCCCGAGGTCGTCGAGGCCGCGTTGCGCGAGCGGCAGCACGCGGCGCCCGACAAAGCCGCCGTCGCCGCCCGCATGGCCGACGGATCGTACACGCTCGCCCGCCGCCTCGTGAGCGGCGACGAGCTAGACGCGCAGCGGAAACAGGCCGTCGATTTCGTCCGCCAGTCGTACGTGGGCCGCGCCAGCGCCCTCCAGCCCATCATCGAGGACGTCTCGAAGCGGGGGCGCGAGGGCGTCAAGAACTGGCTGGGGCTCGTCGGGACGTGGGTGCGGGACCTCGTGCTCGCGCGCGCCGCCGGAGACGCCGCGCCTCTCGTCTACGTGGACGTGCAGGACATCACGCAGAAATTCGTCGCGCACGTACCCGGCGCGGATCTAGACGCCATGAGCGCGCTCGTGGACGACGCCATCGCGCTCATTTCCGGCAACACGCCGTCCGCGCTGGTCCTCACGACGCTCTCGTTCGCGCTCCGCGAGGCCATGCACGGTCGTCCGCGCCACACGCTGGCGGTCCCGCTGGACCAGGCCGCGTAGCGTCCACAAAAGGGCAGATCCGGATCCACAGTTCGGCAGGCCGGGCATCTGAATCGGGAGGTGCCTACCTTCCCGCTACGCCGTTGAGGGACGGCTGTGTTTTTGACGAGACGTACAGGTATGGTTCGCAATCTCTTAGCGCTTGGGCTCGCCCTTTTCGCGTGGGCCGGCACCGGCGCTGCGCAGGACGTGATCCGTTCGGAACGTCACGTGTTCACGGTCGGAGAGGGGCTGACGCCCTCCTTCCGGCAGGCAACCGAGATCTCGGTCCGGTATCTATCGCCTCGGTCCACGGGGCTCGACGAGTTCTACGTCGGCGAGCAGTACTTCGGGCCGGTGGACAACCTCCGCGCAGAGCTGAACGGGCGGAGGCTTCGCGGCGATGCGTTCCAGTCCATCACGCCGCAGCACGAGGACATCTTCCTCAGCAACAGCACGCTGCACCTCATCGACCTGCCGGACTCCCCCGAGGTAGGGGACGAGTTCCGCTACACCTACGAGCGCGACTACCTGTCGCCCGCCTACGCGCCCGTGCTTCGCGTCCCGGACGTGGACCGGATGGGGACGTTCGAGGTCGTCGTGGAGCACCCGGCCGGGACCGTCGTGGAGTTCGACGTGTTCGCGCCGCGAGGCGAGGTGGACTACGAGACGCTCGCGGAAGGCACGCGCACGTCCATCGCGTTCCGCGACCTGGAGCCCCTGGACGACCTCCCGCTCTTCGCGCACAACGGCGCCCACGCGTACGTCCTGCTCGACATCCGCGCCGGAGACCACGTGCTGACCCCGACCGACCCCGACGAGTTCGCCACGTGGTACGCCTCCCTCGTGAACGTGGCCGAGCCGCCGCCGACGATCCTTCCCGTCGCCGAGGGGATGCGGGCCGACACGGACTCCGCGACCATCGCCGCCTTCCACGACTACGTCCGCCAGTCCATCCGCTACATCGCGGATGAGCGGGACGCGGGCGCTTTCGTGCCGCGCGCGCCGGACCTCGTGCTGGACCGGACCTACGGAGACTGCAAAGACCGCGCGTTCCTCATCGCCGCGCTGGCGGAGTCGCTCGGGTTGCGCGTGGACCCCGTTCTCATCACGACGAAGCCGGAGCCGGAGTTCGACCGCGTCCACATCGGACTCTTCAACCACGTGATCTGCGCCTTCGAACAGCCAGACGGCACGCGGACGTACTTCGACCCGACGGATCCGTACTCCACCTTCGGCGACCTCCCGGAGTCCGACGTGGACGGCCACGCGCTCCGGATGGGGCCCGATGGCTCGGAGCGCCTCTTCGTGCAGGCGCAGGACGCGGAGCCCACGCTCGATATCGCGATGGCCGTGGACCTGGATGCGCCGGACGCCGCCCAGGCCGAGGTGACGATCCGGGGCGCGATGCTCGCCAACGTGCGGGCCGTCGAAGACCGCCACTCGGAGCAGGAGTCGCGGAACGCGCTCTCCAGTTGGGCGGGTGACCTGCTCTACAAGGTGCGGCTGAGCGGGTTCACCCTGCTTTCGGACACCCCGCGGGAGCGGACCTACCGCGCGCGGGCGGACCTCTCCGAGTTCGTCATCGCCAGCCCCACCAAGCGCTACCTCCCTCTGACGCCCTTCCGCGCCGTGGATCCCGATGTCTCGGACCGCCGCGAGGACGGGCTCGGCATCTACACCGCGAGCCGCCCGACGGCGCGCCTCCGCCTCCACGTCCCCGCCGCCAGCTGGCGGCCGGACGCCATCGATCTCACGATGGGGGAGACGGACGGCCCGGTCTGGTTCACGGCTCAGGCCGCGGGCGGTCCGGAATCCGCCTCGGTTACCTACCACTTCGATCAGCGCACGCGCCGGTTTCTCGGGACCGACCGCGACGCCTACCTCCGTCTCGCCGAGGAGTACCTCGGGGCCCGTCGGGACGTCGTCACCTTCCGTTCTCCTACCCAGGAATGACCTCCCGTATCGCCCTGTTCACGCTTCTCGCCCTGTTGGTTACCGGCTGTGGTTCCGTTGACCCCCTGGCGAGCTACCGAACCGACCTCACCCGCAAGAAGCTCGACGACCTCCCCCAGATCACCGTCGCCAACCTCGACGCGCTCATGGAGGAGCACGAGGGCCAGCCCGCGTACTTCTTCGACATCGACCGGACGGTGGAGCACGTCTTCCTGCTCCCGGTCAGCAACGACTGGTCCTACGTGGACGACACGCGCCACTCCTACGTCGTCATCGACCCGGACGAGGAGCGGTACGCCACGTTCCGAATCGTGCTGGGTGACCGCGAGATCCTGGACGGCGTCTTCCTCCGGACGACCTCTCCCTCCGGCGAGGTCCGCGTGTTCACCGAGGCGGACCTCGTGCGAGACCAGGACGGCGACCGGACGGTGCTCAGCTTCGCCTACCCGGCCGTCGAGCGCGGCACCATCATCGAAGAGTCGTACCGCACGAGTCGGGTGGCGCGAGACGATTATCAGCCGCCGCTCTACCTGGACATGCCGCTCCAGCGCGAGGTGCCGGTCGGCCGACTCGCCTTCCGCTACGTCTTCCCCGAGTACTGGGCGCTGAAGATCAAGGCCATCGGCCCGCGCCGCGTGCCGGCCTACGAGCTGGACCGCCAGTCGTACGAGGGCCGCTCCGTCGTCACGTTCAACGGCCGCAACATCCCAGGCTTCCCGGACGAGCCGTTCTCACCGTACTTCAAGGAGGTCGCTCCGTACCTGGAGATGCAGGTGACGCGGATCGAGAACCCGTTCGACAACCTCATGCCGCTCTACGAGACGCCGACCTCGTGGGACCAACTCGCCTCCAACTTTGGCAAGTACGCCTTCGACCGGGGCAGCCGGCGGCGCTACCGCGAGGTCCGGGAACTGGCGGAGACGCTGACGGCGGGTCTGGAGACGGACTCCGCGAAGGTGGCCACCATCGTGGCGTGGGTGCAGGACGAAATCGAGAGCGGCGGTGACGCTGACGACATCGCGGAGGTGATCCGCGACCGCAAGGCGAGCGGTCCCATGAAGACGAGCCTCGCAAACGCACTGCTTTCCGAAGCAGGCGTGGACGCGGAGTACATCATGATCCACCCCGTCAGCGAGGGGCACTTCGACCGCAACTTCATCACGTACA
>DUBD01000189.1 GCA_012960515.1 Bacteroidota bacterium
GTGCTCGGGATGAACATGATCGACTGCGCGAAGATGATCGGCATGACGCCCGCCGCGTTGACGCGGAGCGGGAGGTACTGTGTGGTGCCGCCGTAGACCTTCCGGCCGACGACCCGCTTCGCGTACTGCACCGGGATCCGCCGCGTCCCCTGCGTCACGAACACGACCCCCATCGTCACGAGGAAGAGCGCGCCGAGTTCGATCAGGAAGACGAAGAGGTTCGCGCCCTGGTCGATCTCGTTGTACAGCGAGGCCGGCAGGAAGGCGATGATCCCGATCATGATGATGAGCGAGATCCCATTGCCGATGCCCTTCTCCGTGATCCGCTCACCGAGCCACATCACGAAGACGGTGCCCGCCGTGAGCGAGATGACGGCGGAGGCGAAGAACAGCCACTCCGGCACCACGATCGCGTCGCCGCTGGTGCTGCGGAGCGTGATGGCGTAGCCGATGGCCTGGACGCTCGTGATCAGCACCGTCGCGTAGCGCGTCCATTGCGTGATCTTGCGCCGTCCCTCGTCGCCTTCGCGCTGGAGCTTCTGGATGGTCGGCGTGACCGCCCCCAGGAGCTGGAAGATGATGCTCGCGGTGATGTAGGGCATGATGCCCAGCGCGAACACCCCCGCGCGGAAGAACGCGCCGCCGACGAACAGGTTGAACAGCCCGAAGAGGCCGCCCTGATCGCTCTGCGCGTTGATCTGCTCGAGGATAGCGGGGTCGATGCCAGGCAGCGTGATGTACGAGCCGAGGCGATAGACGATGAGGATCCCCAGGGTGAAGAGGATCCGCTGGCGCAGCTCATGGATGCGCCAGATGTTGCGGAGGCTTTCGGCGACCGAAGGCATGGGCTTCTACGTGCGACCGCCTCGGGGCCCCAACCGGGACGCCCGAGGCAGACGGGGTGGGTTACGCGACGAGGGTGGCAGAACCGCCAGCGGCCTCGATCTTCTCACGAGCGGACTTCGAGAACGCGTGAGCGTGGACGTCCAGCTTGACCGAAAGGTCGCCATCGCCGAGCACCTTGACGCGGCCATTCTTGCCGCCGATGCCGAGGCCCTTGAGCGTCTCGGGGGTGACCGTTGCGCCTTCTTCGATCGCGCCGGCCTCGACGAGCGCCGCCAGCCGGCCGACGTTGAGCGCGTCGTACGCGACGCGGAACCGGTTCTTGAAGCCGAACTTCGGGACGCGGCGCTGGAGCGGCATCTGACCGCCTTCGAACCACGCCGGAATGCTGGCGCCGGAGCGGCTCTTCTGGCCCTTGTGGCCCTTCGTGGCGGTACCGCCCTTGCCGGAGCCTTCGCCGCGGCCGATGCGCTTCTTGTTCTTCGTCGAGCCCGTAGCGGGCTTGAGCGTGCTGAGATCCATCGTAAAGAGGTTGGCTAGAGACGCCCGCGCCGGACCGTACCAGTGGCGACTCGCCAGAGGAGGCCGGAGCGGACTCGCGGGACCGTGGCGCGCGTCGGTGCGGCACGGCAGACGCAGAAGATAGAGGGGCGCGTCTGTGGCCCTCGTGCGGGACGGGCGTGTTTTACGTGAAGCGCCCCACCCGGCCGGAACCGAGCGGGGCGCACGCTTGCGCGCTGGCGGAGACCACCAGCGAAAGCGGGAGGCGCTACGCGTCCTCGACCGTGACGAGGTGGTTCACGACGCGGACCATCCCTTCGATCTGGGGGGTCACCTCGTGCTCGACGGTCTGGTTCATCTTCCGGATGCCGAGAGCCTTCAGCGTACGCTTCTGCTTCTCCGTCCGGTTGATGGCGCTACGGACCTGCGTGATCTTGATCTTGCTCATGAGTCGGGGGGCTTGGAGGGAACGGGCGCGAGGCTGGCGGCGGCAACCGCCAGCCCATAGCCGTTAACCCTCGAACACGCGCTTGACCGAGATGCCGCGGCGCGCCGCGACCTCACCCGGGTCCTGGAGGTTGGCGAGCGCGTCGATGGTCGCCGCGACGACGTTGTGCGGGTTCGACGAGCCCTGGCTCTTCGAGAGCACGTTCCGGATGCCGGCGCACTCGAGGACGGCGCGGACGCCGCCACCGGCGATCACGCCGGTACCCTCAGATGCGGGCTTGAGGAGGACGATGCCCGCATCCTGACGGCCGCGGACGGCGTGCGGGATGGTGCCGGTCTTGGTGACCGGGACGGAGAACATCGCCTTCTTGGCGGCCTCCGTGCCCTTCGAGATCGCGTCGGCGACCTCGTTGGCCTTGCCGAGGCCGGAGCCCACCTTCCCGTTGCCATCGCCGACGACGACGACGGCATTGAACGAGAAGCGACGGCCGCCCTTGACGACCTTCGCGACGCGGTTGACCTCGACGAGGCGCTCGATGAGGTTCGACTGGTTCGCCGAGTCCTCGCGGTTGCGGCGGCGATCGTTGCGACGCCGGTTCTGCTGCTGTGCCATGGTGGAGTTCTCGGCTGGGTTAGAAGCGGAGGCCACCCTCACGGGCGCCTTCGGCGAGGGCCTGCACGCGGCCGTGGTAGCGGTAGCCACCGCGGTCGAAGACGACGGTCTCGACGCCGGCCTCCTTCGCGCGCTCAGCCAACTTCTGGCCGACGGCCTTGCCCGCCTCGACGCCGGTCACGGTCACGTCGGACTCGCGGCTGGAAGCGGCCGCCAGCGTGTGGCCGGCTGCGTCGTCGATGAGCTGGGCGTAGATGTACTTGTTGGAGCGGAACACCGCGAGGCGCGGGCGCTCGGCCGTGCCGGACACCTTGGCCCGGATCCGGCGACGGATGCGCGCGCGGTTGCGCGCCTTGAGGGAAGTCTTGGCCATGACTAGTTGGCCTCCTTCGTCTGTCCGATCACTACGACCGGGAGGTCGAGGAAGGGGAAACCCATGAGCCGCATGAGCTCGAGGGCGTGCTCGTCGGTCTGTGC
>DUBD01000190.1:0-16309 GCA_012960515.1 Bacteroidota bacterium
TGATCATCGGCGGCGGAAATTTCGGGTGCGGGTCCTCGCGCGAGCACGCGCCCTTCGCGCTCCGCGAGGCCGGCATCCAGGCCGTCGTGGCGGAGAGCTACGCGCGGATCTTCTACCGGAACTCCGTGGACGGCGGCTTCCTCGCGCCCTTCGAGACGCCCGAGAAGCTGAACGACAAGGTCCGCACCGGCGACGAGGTGGAACTGGACACGAAGGCCGGCACGCTCACGAACGTGACGACGGGCGAGAGCTGGGCGCTCCAGCCTCTCGGCGACGTGGCGGGCATTCTGGAGGCGGGCGGCGTGTTCGAGTACGCCCGCCAGCAGGGCCTCATCCCGGCCTGAGAGCGGGAGCGGCAAGGGCCGTGGTCCCTCGCGAACCGCGGCAGCGTATGGGGAGGCAGCCACCTTCCCCCGTCCGTCATGGTCCGCGCCCTCCTTCTCCTCGCCGCGCTGGCGGCGCCCACGCTCACCGCCAGCGCGCAGGTCGGCGGGCTGCTGAACCGCGCCCGCGCCGCCGTCACCGGCCACTCCCCATCCGAGGCGCCAGCCGCGGCGGAGGCGTCGGAAGCATCTGCGGCAGCAGCACCGGCAGCGGTGGATGGCCGTCCGGCTCCGGCGATGGACTTCACCCGGTTCCTGGACCTGAAGTACTGGCCGCTTCGCGGGATGTACTACCTGGGCGCCGGCACGGATCACCTCCTCTTTCCGCCCGAGGGGATCGACGCGTACGCCACGGATCATGGCGCGTACGTCATCCGCGATGCCTCCGGCGAGGCCGTCGCGGGCCAGAAGCTCGGCAGCCTCACGACGACCGCGTCGGCGGCGCTCGTCCGCATGGGGACCTACGCCGGGCCCACCGGAGTGGAGACCCTCGCGCCCGGGGAGTACACGCTGGATCTCGTCTTCCGCGGCCACCTCGCGGGGCGGATCCCGTTCGGCATCACCGCGCACGAGTCCGGCGACCCCTTCGATCCGAAGACGGTCTACCGGCGGAGCGGCCCATGGAGCCGTCTCGCGTACTTCGAGCACGAGACCGAGAAGCCGGACTACCACCTCACGTTCAACGCGTGGGTCTCTGCGGAGGACCTCGGCGCGGACAACGGCCGCGTCCGCTTCACGCTCTACCGCGACGGGCAGTCCGTCGCGACCTCGCGCAAAAACCTGGACCCGCACGTCAGCACCGAGGGCGACTGGGGCACGGCCTCCACGTTCCTCGTGACGCCCGACACGCGCGAGGCTACGAACTCCACCTTCTTCACCATCCAGGACTTCACGCCGGGGCGCTACGTGATGCGCGTCACGCACCTCGACACCGGCGAGACGATCCGCGAATACCCGTTCGAGGCGACCGCCAGCGGCCCGGCGGCCCACGCCCGCAGCGCGATGGATCACGAGCCGCGCTATGAGTACCTCACGCCGCGCCGGATCGGCGGGTCGTCGCTGAGCAAGATGTACAGCGTCCACTGGGTGGAGACGGCGGAGTAGCGCCGCCCGGCTGGCGGTCGCTCCCGACGAGGGCCTCCGCCCGCGCGGCGGGGATAGCTGTGCGGTAGCGCTCGCCCGGCTGGCGGTCGCGGCCGGCGAGAGCGGAACGCCGGGGGTAAAGGCCGGGGGGCGCCCCGCTGATACCCGAGGGGATGATCCTCTCCCTGGCCCGGCTGCAACTCCTCGCGTTCTGGCGCGCGCCGTACCTGGGCGGGCGGCTCGCGCTGGGCGCGGCGAAGGGGATCGGGGTGGCATACGCAGTAGGGTCGCTCGCCATCATCGGGTTCGTGTGGCCGGACCTGATGGGCGTGGTCCTCCCCGCGATGGACCCGGTGACGACGGTGGAGGCCTTCGTGCTCCCCGCCCTAGCGGCGCTGACCGTCCTCCGCTTCCTCTTTCAGGAGGTCCCGACGCGAGCGGCGGAGGCGTTCCTCCTCCTGCCCGTCTCGCGGCGGCGCGTGGCGGCGGCGGTCCTCGCGCGGTCCCTCGCGTCGCCGTTGAACCTCGTGCCCCTGGCGTTCCTCATGCCGTTCGCGGGCCGCGCTGTGCGGCTGGCGGATGGCCCCGGGGCGGCGTGGGCGGTCGGTGGAGGAGCCGTCCTGCTCGTGGCGCTCTCCCACTTCCTGTTCACGATCTGGAAGACGCGGCTCGGCGCGCGTCCCATTTCCACCACGCTCGGCGTCCTCGGCGCGATGGGAGCGGTGGCCGCCGCGGAGGTCGTTTCGGGCGGGATGCTCGGGGCCGTTCGCGAAGGCGCATGGGGCTGGCTCGTCGGTGGGGCGCTGGCGGTGGGTGTCTCGGGGGGCGTGACGTACCGGGCGCTGCTCACCTCGCTCTATCTGGACCACGCGCGGCCGTTCCGGCGCCTCCGACAGCCCGGCACCTTGCGCCTCGGGTTCGAGCGGCCCGGCGTGTCCGCGTTCGCCGAGCTCGACCGCCAGCTCATCGCGCGGACGACGTTCCCCCGCGGCATCGTGGGCAACGCGGCCGTGGTGAGCGTGGCGCTGACCATCGTGGCGCTTCTCGTGGACGTGGGCGTCTCCCCAGACCTCGTGCTCGTTTTCTCGACCGGTACGCTGGCGGGCTCGCTCGGGCAGTACGCGCTCCCGTTCGCGAGCGGCCACTGGGACCGGCTGCTGACGCTCCCCGGCGCGCTGACGTCGTTCGTCCGCGCGAAGTGGATGACGGTCGGCGTGGGGACATTCGCGCTGGGCGCGGCGCAGTTGGCGGTGGTGCTGGTCCTCGCGCCGGAGAAGGCGTGGCTCGTGGGCGTCTCCGTCCTGTTCAGCCTCGGCGTGCTGGCGCCGGCGGCACTCTGGGGCTCCACGCTCGCGCCGAAACCCGTGGACGTGGCCGAGCGCCTCGCGTTCAACTACAAGGCGCAGTCGTTCGGTGCGCAGGTGGCGGTGGCGTCCACGGCGATCGCCGCCGGCGCGTTGATCGCGCTCGCGGGACCCGCGCGAGGGGCCGCGCTCGCCGCCGTCCTCGGCGCCGCAGGCGTGGCGGCGGCCCCGCTCTGGCTCCGCGCGCTCGAACGCCGCGTGCGCCGCACCCGCCACGCCGTCGCCGCCCGGTTCCGGGGCGCGCTCTGATTACCTCGCGCTCGCTCATCGTTTCCGCCAGCCGGCCATGCTCTCCACTTCCGCTCTCTCGAAACGCTACGGCGATCACCTCGCGCTGGACCTCGGCGACCTCCGGGTGGAGGCCGGCGAGCGCGTCGGCCTCGTGGGCAACAACGGGGCGGGGAAGACCACGCTGCTCCGCCTCGCGCTGGACCTCATCCGGCCCACGACCGGGCACGTCGAGCTGGCGGGCGTCCGCGTCGGCGGGCGGGACGAGGCGTGGAAGGCGCAGGTGGGCGCGTTCCTGGACGCGCGGTTCCTCGTGGACTACCTCCGCCCGCGCGAGTACTTCCGGTTCGTAACGGGCGCCTACGGCGTGTCCGCAGCCGACTGTGACGCACGCCTCGCGCGGTTCGAGCGCTTCCTCGGCCCCGCGCTGGAAGCCGGGCTCATCCGCGATCTCTCGCTGGGCAACGCCGCGAAGGTGGGCATCGTGGGCGCGATGCTGCCGGAGCCAGACCTGATCGTGCTGGACGAGCCGTTCGCCAACCTCGACCCCGGCGCGCGGATCGCGCTGGAGGCGCTGCTGCGCGAGGAGTCCGAGCGGCGCGGCGCCACGGTCCTCGTTTCCAGCCACGACCTGGACCACGTCGTGGGCGTGTGTTCGCGCGTGCTCGTGCTCGCGGACGGACGGCTCGTGCGGGACACGCCCTCCACCGCCGCCACCCGCGCCGAACTGCGGGAGTTCTTCGCGCGAGGGGGGCTCGCGACCGACGGGCTCGCGCTGGTCGCGTAGGGAAAAAAACGAGCGCCGGTGAGCCGATCTGCGGCCGAATCTCGAATGGAGGGGTGCGGGGCTTCGCCCCCGCCGCCCGTGCGTCCTTCGGTGGCTCGATTGCGCGGGGTGCCGGGGGGGCGCGGTCTCGTGGTGGGGGCCGCGCCCCTTTCCTACTCCCCGCCCGCCCCGGACGCCACGATGGGCGCAGCTTCGGCGCTTTCCCACTCCAGGTCCGGCCACCAGCGCTCCACATCGGGCGGAGCCGCCGGATCCACGGGCTCGCCGGGGCGGGGCACCGCCAGCGGCTGGCGGGCGGCCTCGGCGGCGCGGACGATGCGCTCGCCCGGCTCGGTCCAGCCGTGCAGCGCGAGGTCGAACGTGGCCCAGTGGACCGGGATCAGCAGCCTCGCGCCGACGTCCTGCGCGGCCCGGACCGCCTGCTCCGGCCCCATGTGGATGTCCGCCCACGTCCGGTGGTACGCGCCGATCTCCATCAGCGCCACGTCGAACGGGCCGAGCCGCTCGCCGATCTGGCGGAACGCCGCGGAGTAGCCGCCGTCGCCGCCCGCGAGGACGCGGTGGGTCTCGCCGAGGAGCGCCCAGCCGCACCAGAGCGTGGTGTTGCGGTCGCGGAGACCGCGGCCAGAGAAGTGCCGGGCGGGCGTGGCGACCACGCGCACGCCGCCGAGGGCCGTCTCCTCCCACCAGTCGAACTCGCGGATGTGCTCGGGCGGGACGCCCCAGCCTTCCAGCCGCGCGCCGACGCCCAGCGGCACGATCCACGCGCCCACACGCTCCGCCAGCCGGGCGACGGTGGGCGCGCAGAGGTGGTCGTAGTGGTCGTGCGTGAGGAGGACGGCGTCCAGCGAGGGGAGGTCGTCCAGCGCGAGGGGCGGCGCGAAGAACCGCCGCACGCCCGCGATCCGGTTGGGCGAGGCGAACTCGCCCCAGACGGGGTCCACGAGCACCGTCACGCCCTCGATCTCGATGAGCGAGGAGCCGTGGCCGAGCCACGTCACGCGCACGCCCTCGGCCCGCTGGCGGAGCGCCTCGGCGGGGTTGACCGTCGGGATGGAGGTGCTCGGTTTGCGGTGTGGGCTCCCGCCGGCGACGAACGCCCACATCGTGCGGGGGTCCATCTGCATCGCGGCCCCCTCGGGGTTGCGGAACTGGCCGTCGCGCCACTGCGGCGAGGCCTCCATCCGGCGCTGGCGGTCGCCATCGGGGCGCTGGCCGAGGGTGCGGAACAGGGAGAGAGGCGCGAGGCCGTCCATCAAGCGGCGGGGGCGGCGTGGGCCGTGAGCCACGCCATCGCGGCGCCGTCTTCCGCCGTCTCGAACGTGCGGATCTCGATGCTCGGGAACAGCTTGTCCTCGATCCCGGCGGCGGTGCGGATCCACGCCGCGTCCGTGACCACGGCGACGCGCCGGAAGTACTTGAGCTTGCCGAGGTTCTTGAGCCCCAGCGTGAGGTCTTTGACGAGACCCGCGAGCGTGACGCCGCTCAGGTCCACGACTTCCACGTACAGCCCGATGCGGTGGGACTCGTCGATCGCGGCGTCCATCGCCGCCCACGCGCGCTCGATGTCGCGCTCGGTGATGGTGCCGCCCGCGCGGTAGGCGACGACGTCGGGGCCGGGGGAGGGGAGGAGTTCGAGCATGGTCGGGAGGGGCAGGTGCAGGCCACGAACGCGCGGGCGCGTGCAGAGTCCCCCCGAGGCAGACCGCCAGCGCTCAGGCGTCGGCGGGCTCCGAGGCCCACGCCAAGGCGTCCTCGCGCTCGGCGACGGGGTACGTGCGGACCTCCAGGCCAGGCACAAACGCGCCCTCCAACTCCGCGAGCGTGCGGATCCAGCTCCGGTCGCTCACGACGGCGTAGCGCGCCACGCGGCCCAGCTTGGGCAGCAGGCCCAGGCCGCGCTTGACGTTGGCGCCCACCGCCTCCAGCGTGAGTCCGCCGATGCCGTGGATCTCTCCGTAGAGGTGGACCGGCCCCTTCCCGTCCATCGTCTTCTCGACGGCGGCGTAGAGGTCGTCCATGTCGGGCGCCGTCACGCTCCCGTCGATCTCGAAGGCGACGACGTGCGGCGGGGTGTCGGGGTGGAGACGGAGCATGGGAGAGGGGCGCGTCCGGCTGGCGGGGGCTCTCGGCGAGACCGGCCGCCAGCCGGGCGCGGGCTAGCTGCGGTCCTCGAAGGGACGCTCGAGCGGGTGCGTGCCGTCCGGGGCGCCGTCGCCGTCGGGCAGCGTGCCGTCCATCGGGACGTGCGCCGTGCGGCCGTCCGCGGTCCGGGCCACGGCGACGGCACCGGTTGCCGTCGCCGGCTCGTCGGGGGTGGCGCGGGCGGCGCTGATGCGCATCGCGAGGGAGTCGAACGCGGAGTACATCACCGGCACGATCACGAGCGTCAGGAACGTCGCGAAGGTGAGGCCGGAGATGATGGCCGTGCCCATCGGGCCCCAGAACTGCGTGTTCTCGGAGCCGAAGGAGAACGCCGGGTCCAGGTCCACGATCAGGCCCACGAAGTCGATGTTGATGCCGAACGTGAGCGGGATCAGGCCGATGACCGTCGTGAACGCCGTCAGGAGCACCGGGCGGAGGCGCGTCGCGCCGCCGTCGATGATGGCCTCCTGCTTGTCCTCGCCGCGGTCGCGGAGCTGCTCGATGTAGTCCACGAGCACGATCGCGTTGTTCACCACGATGCCCGCCAGCGAGATGACGCCGATGAACGTCATGAGGCCGAACGGCGTCCGCGTGAGGATCAGCCCGAGGAGCACGCCGATCAGGCTCAGGCCCACCGCCACCATGATGATGAAGGGGTTCTTGATCGAGTTGAACTGCGCGATGAGGATGATCGTGATGAGGAAGACGCCGATGAGGAGCGCCGTGGTCAGGAAGCCGAAGCTCTCCGCCTGCTCCTCGTTCTCGCCGGTGTAGGCCACGGCGTAGCCCGGCGGGATGTTCGCGACCTGGTCCTGGAGCGCGGCCTGCACCTGCTGGAGCACGGCGGCGGCGTTCGCGCCCGGGGCGGCGTCGCCCATGACGGTCACCACGCGCTCCTGGTCCAGGCGCGTGACCGAGCCCAGCCCGCTGGCGGGCACGATCTCCGCGACCGAGACGAGCGGGACGGCGAAGCCGCCGTCCTTCGTGATGGTGAGGCTCTCCAGTTCGCGGAGCGTCTCACGGTCCTCCTCGCGGAGGCGGACGGTGATGTCGTACTCGTCCTTGCCATCGCGCCACTTGCTGGCCTCTACGCCGTTGACCGCGCCGCGGACCGCGAAGGCGATCTGCTGCGTGCTCAGCCCGAAGGCCGCCGCGCGCTCGCGGTCGATCTCGACGCGGTACTCCGGGCGGCCGGCGTTGAGGTTGTCGCGGATGTCCACGAGGCCCTCGATCTCGCCGGCCTCCACGGCCTCCTCCAGCGTGGTCTTGAGGTTGTCCGCGATGGTGCGGATCTGTTCGAACTCGTCGCCGGTGACCTCGATGTTGACCGCGGCGCCGGTGGGCGGGCCGTTCTGGTCCTGCTCCACCTGGAGGTCCACGCCCGGGAGCCCCGCCAGCGACTGGCGGATGCGGCGGATGGTCTCGGAGGACGGCTCGGCGCGGTCCTCGTAGTCCACCATGTTGAGCGTGACGTTGGAGCGCTCCGCGGAGGCGGAGCCGCCGCCGAACATCACGTCACCCCCCACGCCGACCGACGTGGAGATGTCGCGGGTGTTGGCGGCCGTCGCCTCGTTCTCCCCGAGGAGGGTCTGCACACGGCCGAAGACCTCGTTGGCCACCTCGTCCGAGCGCTCGATCGTGGTCCCGATGGGCGCCTCGGCGGTGATCTGGATGAGGTTGGGGTCCGTCGTCGGGAAGAAGACGACGCCGGTGGGGGCCGCGGCGAACAGCGCGAAGATGGCGATCAGCAGGCCCAGCGTGCCCGTCAGCAGCCGCGCGCGGTTGTCCGTCAGCACGATGTACGCCTGGCCGAACGAGGTCGTCTTCCGGTCCCGCTTGTTGCCGAACGTCGCGCCCGCCAGCCCGGCGAGCACGATCACCACCGGCAGCGACATCAGCTCCACGAGGATGGCCGGGTCCTCGATCCGGCCCGAGAGCATCAGCAGGACGGAGAGGCCGCCCACGATGGCGGCGAAGATGAGCCCGGCCTTGACCGTGGTCCGGCCGCCCAGGTACGCGCTCTCCAGCGCGTGGAAGAGCATCCCGAGCACGCCCACGAGGAGCGCCAGTCCGCCGGGCACGAGGAGCAACATGCCCGCTGGGTAGACCGCGGCGTTGAGCGCGGCTCCGGCAATCAGGAGCAGGAAGCCCGCCGTGAAGGCGCCCAGAACGAGCGTGTTGCGCAGCATGGCGCGGCGCACGGAGTAGTCCCGCTGGAGCATCCAGCCGAGGAACTCGCGGTAGCGCGCGGTCATCCGCGGGACGGTCTCGTTGGAGAACCGCTCGTGCGCGGGGCCGAGCACGTACCAGTAGAGCAGCACGAGCGCCGGGATGGCGACGGCGAGGAAGATCAGTGTCTTCCAGTTCGCCATGCCCACGATGAGCGCCGTGAACGCGACCGCGCCGAGCCCGAGCATCTTCCCGCGGGAGATGCGGCCGCTGGCGTCGCGGAGGCGGAGCCACCGGCGGACGGGGTTCTCCGTGTGCCGCGGGCCGCTCTCCTCCTCCGTCTTCATCAGGTAGCCGGTGATGACGGGGTTGATGATGAGCGCGACGAACAGCGACGACGAGAGCGTCACGATGAGCGTCAGCGGCATGTAGCTCATGAACTTGCCGATGATGCCCGGCCAGAGGAGCATCGGCGCGAAGGCGGCGACGGTCGTCGCGGTGCTGGCGGCGACCGCCAGCCCGACCTCGTTGGTCGCCTCGCGGGCGGCCTCCCACCGGCCGTAGCCCTCCTCGCGGTAGCGGTAGATGTTCTCGATGATCACCACCGCGTTGTCCACCATCATGCCCAGCGCGATGATGAGGCTGAAGAGGATGATGAAGTTGAGCGTCTGCCCCATCGCGCCGAAGACGAGGAAGCTGACGAACATGCTCAGCGGGATCGCCAGCCCGACGAGCGTCGCGTTCCGCACGCCGAGGAAGAACAGCAGCACCGCCACCACGAAGATGAGGCCCGCGATGATGTTGTTCTCGAGGTCCGCCACGAGCGTCTCCACCTGCTCGGACTGGTCGCCCGTGAGCACGTAGCTCGTGCCCGTCGGGAGCGGGAACGCCTCGATCACGCCCTCCACTTCGTCCACCACCTCGATGATGTTCTCGCCGGCCTGCTTCTTGACGTTGAGCCGGATGACCTGCAGGTTCTCCGCGTCCGAGACCGGGGTCCAGTCCCCGTCCTCGGTCTCGCGCTGGAGCACCTCCAGGCGGGCGTAGCTGGTGCGGTCCTTGTAGCCGAACACGACGTCGGCCACGTCGCGGACGTAGATGGGCGTGCCGCCGGGCGCCTTCACCACCAAGTCCTCGATCTCGCTCGGGTCGTCGAACTCGCCGTTGATGCGGACGAGGTAGTTCTCCGGCCCGATGTCCACGGAGCCGCCGGGGATGTTGGTGTTCTCCGTCTGGACCGCGGCGACGATATCGTTGATGGTGAGGTTGTAGCCCTGGAGCGCCGCGAGGTCCACGTTGACCTGCACCTCGCGCTCCAGCCCGCCGAGGAGGTCCACCTCCAGGACGCCGGGCACGCCCTCGATCTCGTCCTGCAACTCCTCAGCGGTCTCGCGGAGCGCCGTGAGGCTCCCGCCGGAGAGCATGTTGACTGTGAGCACGGGGAACTCGCTCACGTCGATCTCGCTGACGATGGGCTCCTCCACGTCGCTCGGGAACTCCGCCTTGGCGAGGTCCACGGCCTCGCGCACCTCGCGGGAGGCCTCGTCCGTGTCCTTGTCTGGGAGGAACTCCGCGATGACGGTGGAGACGCCCTCCGTGCTGGTGGAGCGGAGCTCGTCCAGGCCGGAGATGCCCGCGACCTCGCGCTCCACCTCTTGCGTGATGATGCTCTCGACGTCGTCTGGGGAGGCGCCGGGGTAGATCGTCGTCACGACGATGGTCGCGAACTCGATCTGCGGCTGGCTCTCCTTGGGCAACGCGACGTACGTGATGAGCCCGCCGATGACGAGGGCGATCGTGAGGACGACGATGGCCGTCCGGTTCTGGATCGCGAGGTCGGTGATTTTCATGTCCCTGCGGGATGCGTGCGGCGCGGGGCGTCCCCGCGCGGTCGGGTCTGGCTAGCGGCTGGCGGTCTCGCGCGTGGCGGCGGTGCGCTCGCGCTCGCTCACGCGGTCGCCCTCGGCGATGCCGCTCTGGCCGGAGACGATGACGCGGTCCCCGGGCTCCACGCCGTCGAGGAGGACCACCTGATCGCCGGAGTCCGGCCCGAGCTCCACGACGCGGCGCTCCACGACCGTGGTGCCGCCCGCGTCCGTGACGGCGACGAAGACGCTCGTGCCGCGCTCGTCGCGGATGATGGCCTCCTGCGGGACGGAGATGGCGTCTTCCAGCACCTCGCGGGCGACCTGAAGGCGGACCACCATGTCCGGCTTGAGCTGGCGGTCGCTGTTATCGACGGCGATCTCGATGGGGAACGTGCGGCTCTGCGGGTCCACGGCCGTGCCGACGAACGTGACCCGGCCGCCGCGCGGCTCTGCCTCGTAGGCCGTCGGCTCGATGCGGACCTGCGTGCCCACCTCGATGTCTCCGGCGTAGCGCTCCGGGACGCCCGCGCGAACGGTCACGCCGCCCGAGGAGACGAGCCGGACCACCGGCTGGCCGGGGCTCGCCAGCTCGCCGGGCTCTTGCAGCCGCGCCTCCACGACGCCCCCGAAGGGCGCCACAATGCGCGTGTTGGCGAGCTGCGCCTGCGCGCTCTGGACGCCGGCCTGGGCGGCCTCCGCCTGGGCGCGAGCGGCGTTGAGGTTCTCGCGCGAGGCGCGGAGCTGGCCCTGTGCCTGGGCCACGCCCGCATCGGCCTGGGCGACCTGGGCGCGGGCGCCCGCCAGCTGCGTCTCCACGTTCCGGAACTCCAGCGCGGAGAGGATGGAGTCGCGGAAGAGCGGGAGCTGGCGGTTGTACTGGTCCTCGGCTAGCTCCAACTGCGCCTGGGCGGCGCGGCGCTGGGCCTGCGCGGCCTCCACGCCGGCCTGCGCCTGCGCGATGCCGGCCTCGGCCTGCTGGATGCCGGCGCGGGCGGTCGCAGCGCTGGCGCGGGCCTGGGCCACGCCCGCCTGCTGCGTCCCGGCGCGGACCTGCGCGACGGTCCCGCCGCGGCCCACATACGCGCCGAGCGGCGCCACGTAGGTGAGCGTGCCAGGCACGTCCGGGGAGAGCGTCGCGTCGTTGGGCGCGTCCACGGTGCCGGTCAACTCGATGGCGTCCTCGAAGAAGTCCGGGTCGGCGAGGACCCCCTCCACGGGAACGGCGGTGTCGGTCTGCGCGGTGGCGTCCGCGGCGTCGTCGTCGCCGGGCGGCTGGCAGCCGGCAGCGGCGAGGGCGAGCGCCAGCGCGGCGAGGGGGAGGGAAGAGGAGAAGCGAGGCATGGTCTGAAGCGCGAGGGGAGGCGCGCGGGCCGGGTTACCGGGGATCGGTGGACCGCGTGGCGGTCGTCGGAACGGTCGGGGTGGGCTCTGCGGGGCGGACGGGCTCCGGCGCGATGGCGCCCGTGGCGCGCTCGTAGTCCGAGCGGGCGACGAGCGCATCGCGCACGGCCTGGAGGAAGTTGAGCCGGGCGGTGTCGAGGTTCTGGCTGGCGAGGCGGACGTCCACGAGGCTCGCGACGCCGGTGTCCAGGCGTTCCTGCGCGAAGGCGTAGGCCGTCTCGGCGGTGGTCACGGTCTGTGCCTGCGCCGCGAGGCGCTGCTCAGCGCTCTCCAGCTGGCGGAGCGCGGCGGCGACCTCCAGACGGGCGGCCTGCGTGGCCTGCTCCAACTGGAGCTCCGCCTTGTCGATGGCGATCTGGTTCTGCTGGACGCGGCGGCGCGTCTGGAAGCCGTCGAAGAGCGTCCAGTTGAGGCTCAGCCCGACCGTCACGGACGGCTGCCAGTAGGCGTCCGAGAAGAAGCCCTCCGTGCTCTCCTCGAAGGTGAACGGGTCGTTGGGGTCCGGCGCGAAGATGCTCGTCCGGTTGTCCGGCACGTTCGCGTTGTAGCCGAGGTTGGCGAACGCGCTCAGGCTGGGGTAGGCCGCGGCCTGCGTGATGTCCCGCTGGACCTCGTTGAGGCGGATCGCCAGCCGGGCCTGCTCCAGGTCCGGGCGGCCCTCCACGGCCTCCTCCAGCGCTTCCAGCGTAGCGACCGTGCGGAAGAGATCGTCGTCCGGCACGTTCAGCGTGCCCTCCAGGATGACGGGCACGTTGACCGGCAGCCCGATCGTCAGGAGCAACTGGTCGGTGATGGTCTGGGCGGCGGCGCGCGCGGTGGCGAGCTGCGTCTCGGCGTTGGCGAGGTCCACCTCCGCGTTGAGGCGGTCCAACTTGGGGCTGACGCCCTGCGCTACGAGCTGGGTGAAGTCACTGGCGGTCTCGTCGGCGCGCTGGCGGCTGGCCTCCACGACGCGGACCTGCTCCTGCGCGAGGAGCGCGTCGTAGAACGCCGTCCGCGTCTGGTGGATGACCTCGTCTACGGTCTGGTCCACGGCGGCGCGGTTGATGTCCACGAGCGCCTTCGCGCCACGGACGGCCGCGAACGCCGTTCCGCTGTAGAGCGGCTGGCTGATGGCGACGGTGTTCTGGAAGGAGTTGTCCGTTCCGAAGGGGTTGCTCCCGTCCGCCGGGGTGTACCCGATGGCGTCGTAGCCCTCCGCGATGTTCTGGTTGTACTCCTGGAACGAGATCGGCATGGTCGCCGGGTCGCCGTCCGTGCGGGCGGTCTCGTTGTACTGGAGCCACCCGATCGCGCCGAGCCCGCCGAAGATGTTGCCGGCCGAGGATCCCGCGAAGGGGTTGGCCTGCACCACGTTGCGGGAATACGAGGAGGTCGCGTCCGCGCGGGGAAAGAGGCCGCCGTAGGCCTCGCGGACCTGGAGGCGGGCGTTCTCCACGTCCAGCGCGGCGCCACGGATCGCGTAGCTCCGCTCCAACGCGATCTCGATGGCCTCGTCTAGTGACAGGCGGATGGCGCCAGCGGGCGGCGCGGGCTCCGGCTCGGGAGCGGGCGCGTCTGCGGTGGGCACCCGAGAGACGGCGGGGTCGGCGGTCTGCCCGGCGACCTGCGCGCTGGCGGGCGCGGTGAGGAGGAGCGCCGCACCGGCGGCGAGGAGGAGTCGTTGCATGTCAGTCGCGGGCGAGGAGCCCGTCGAAGAGCACGGTCGTGATGAAGTCGGCGGTCTCGTCCGGCACGAGCGGGGGCAACTCGTGGATGCCGGCCGGGAGGCAGTCCGAGGCGATGTGGGCCATGAGCAGCCCACGCACGTTGCCGATGAGGAGGTGGGCCACAGGGAGCGCGGGCATCGGCCGGAGCGCCCCGGCGTCCATGGCGCGCGCGATGGCGCGCGTGACGGTCACCATGAAGCCCTCGAACAGGCGGACCATCATGGTCATCCGGTCGGGGTCGTTGAAGGCGCGTGGGGCTTCGGAGATGTAGAGCCGGAGGACGGATCGGTTGGCCTCGAAGTGGTGGAGCAGCCCGCTCACGAAGTCGTGGAAGGCAGCCCGGGCTTCGTCCGGCGTTGCGAGGGAGCGGGCGTCCGGGAGCGCCGCCTCCACGACGGCGGAGAGGCCGCCCACCACGCGCTCCTCGAAGAGGACCTCGTAGAGCTCCTCCTTCCCACCGGGGAAGTAGTTGTAGAGGGTGCCCTTCCCGAACTCCGCGCGCTCGGCGATCTCCTCCAGCGTGGCCCCGTTGTACCCGTGTTCGGCGAACACGGCTTCGGCCGCGTCCAGGATGGCGCTGCGGCGCATCAGGCGCTCGCGTTCACGGCGGGAGAGAGAGGGGATGGCTTCCAATGTGGTCGTTTGGTCAAAAGGTGACCGGCGGGTCACTTTCGAAACTAGCGCGTCAGTACGGAGCCCGGAGCTTCCGGTTGCCAGCAAGCTGTTAAGAGACAGTGACGACCCCGGGTCATGTGTGTGAAGCAGGGGTCGGCCGCTTCGGCTCTCGGTCGCGAGCCTTCGGGTCCCATTCTGAGAATCACCCCGGCGCCCGTCCCGCTAGCGGTGACGATGGGCGCGGGAAAAGAGCCGGACGGCCCGCCCGTTTCAGCCGCCAGCGGGCCGCGCCGATACCGACGGCCTCCCACCCTCCACTCCCCATGACGCTCCGGCTCTTCGTCGTCGACGACGACCGCCACTACGCCCGCCTCCTCTCGTACCGGCTCGACAAGGACCCCGAGCACGAGGTCCGCACCTTCGCCTCAGGTGAAGACGCGTTGGACGCGCTGGACGAGACGCCCCCGGACCTCGTCCTGCTCGACATCATGATGCCGGGCATCGGGGGGATGGAGACGCTCCGCCGGCTCCAACTCTTCCGGCCGGATCTCCCCGTCGTCATGATCTCCGCGCAGGGCACCGCGGACGTGGCCGTGGAGGCCATGAAGGGCGGCGCGACGGACTACATCACGAAGGGCCAGGACGACCTCGTCAAGCTGGACATCGTGGTCAAGAACCTCAAGGAGCGCGTGCGGCTGGCGCGCGAGGTGGAGCGGCTTCGCGGCGAGGTCGCGCAGAAGTACGGCATGGACGAGATCGTGGGCGATAGCCCCGCGATGGAGCGCGTCTACCAGCTCATCCAGAAGACGCTCCGAGGCAACCTGACCGTCGCCATCCAGGGCGAGAGTGGGACGGGCAAAGAGCTCGTGGCGCGCGCCATTCACTTCAACACGCCCCCGATGGGCGGCGAGAAGGACGGCCCCGGTCCGTTCGTGGTGGTCAACTGTGCCGCCATCCCGAAGGAACTCATGGAGAGCGAGTTCTTCGGGCACGAGAAAGGCTCGTTCACGGGCGCGCACGCCCGCCACATCGGCAAGTTCGAGCAGGCGGACGGCGGCACGCTGTTCCTGGACGAGGTGGGCGAGCTGGACCTCGCGCTGCAGGCCAAGCTGCTCCGCGCGCTCCAGAACCGCGAGATCACTCGCGTGGGCGGCTCGGAGACGATCCGGTTCGAATGCCGCGTGATCTCCGCCACCAACCGCGACGTGCTCAAGATGGTGGCCGAGGGCACCTTCCGCGAGGACCTCTACTACCGGCTCTTCCAGTTCCCCGTCTCCATCCCGCCGCTTCGAGAACGGGGGCAGGACGTGCTCGTCCTCGCGCACGAGTTCCTCCGCGCCTACGCCGAGCGCTACCCGCGCTTCAAGAAGAAGCGGATCGGCGCCGAGGCCGCGAGCGCGCTCATGGAGTACGCCTGGCCAGGCAACGTCCGCGAGCTCAAGAGCGTCGTGGAGCGGGCCATGATGATCTCGGACGGTGACGAGATCACGCCGCCCGATCTCCTCATCGACGGGCCGAGCGCCATCGCGCCGTGGGCCGAGCGGATGGGGAAGAGCGCGGGCCCCAGCGGAGACGGCGCCTCCAGCGCCCCGCCCGTGCCGTCGCCTGCGGTCCCCGCCGCGGCCCCGGCGCCGGTGCGCCCGCTCGAAGACCCCGTCGCCTCCATCCCGACGCCGGCGGAACTCGGCCTTCCGGCGAGCACGCCCGTCCCCGTGGACGTGGCCGCGCCGGCCGTGGAGGACGACGACCGCCCGATCGTGCCGCTGGAGGACCTCAAGCGTCAGGCCGTGGAGCACGCCTACCGGATGTGCGACGGGAGCGCGGAGCGCGCCGCGCAGGAGCTCGGCATCGGCCGGGCGACGATGTACCGGATGCTCAAGAAGTACGAGATCGACGGGTAGCCGCCGTCCGCTGGCGGTTGCTCTCGGCGAGGGCGGCCGCCAGCGGGCGAACCCCTGCGGCCGGGCCGCGTGCCACGCGCGATGCCCACCGTCCACGACCTCGCCGACCACCTCGCGCCGCTCACGGACCGCGACCGCTACCATCGCGAGGGCGATCCGGCGGGCGTGTGGGTCGCCTCCGACCGGGAGGTTCGCACGCTCGGGCTGCGCCTGGAGCCGGGTCGCCCGCCGTACGAGTGGGCCGAGGGGCTGGACGCCGTCTTCCTGCACCGCCCCTTCGGCGTGTGGCCCGCCCAACTGCCCGAGGGTCTCGGCGTGCTGGCCGTTCACCGCGCGCTGGACGAGCGGTTCTCGGTCGGGCACAGCCCTGCGCTGGCGGACGCGATGGGCGTGGAGACAGAGGGCGACCCGTTGCGTCGCGGCGGCACGCCGATCGGGCTCGTCGGGCGCCTCCGCCAGCCGGACGTGGAGTCCTGTGTCGCGAAGGTCTTTGGCGGCGTGGAGGCGACGCTCGGAGAGCCGCGCGAGGGGCAGACGGTCGCGCTCGTCGGCGCGATGACGCCAGAACTGATCGCGGACGCTGCGGACCGGCGCGTCTCGCACTACGTCACGGGGCAGATCCGTGGGGCCGCGCGGGAGGCGGCAGAGGCGGCCGA
>DUBD01000190.1:16333-17362 GCA_012960515.1 Bacteroidota bacterium
TCGCGTGATCGCGGTCGGCCAGGCGCGGGCGGAGACGTGGGGGCTCCGCTACCTCGCGGGCGTTCTCCGGGACCGGTGGCCGTCTCTCGCGCTCGTCGAGCGAGGCTGACGTCCCCGGCCGTGAGTCGTCGCTGACGGCGGCCGCCAGCGGGGCGCAACACCGAAGGCCCGCCGGCGGTAGTCTGTGCTCTCTGACACCCCGCGGTCCGCCGCCCCCCATGCGACTCACCGATTACGAACGAAAGGCCCAGCGCGAGATCGAACGCTGGGAGCGCGGCGAGAGCCTCTTCGGCCAGGCCCTCGGCTTCGCGATGAAGCCCGTGGACTGGGCGTTCGACCGGTTCGTGCCGGACTCCGTCGTGGACGGGCTGACGGACGCGCTCACGCAGGCGCTCTCCTCGCTCAACGACGCGAGCACCTGGACGTTCAACGAGAACGACGTGCTGGAGGCGGCGGAGGATCTCGATATCGAGGCGTCGGCCATCGGGGACCTCCGGGATCACTCGCTGGAGGAGTTGGACGCGCTGGCGAAGCGGTTCACCTCGCAGAACACGATCCTCTCCATGCTCTCGGGTGGCGGGGCTGGACTGGGCGGCGCGCTGCTCCTCGCGGCGGACATCCCGGTGCTGTTTACGGTCAACTTCCGCCTCATCCAGCAGGTGGCGGCGTCCTACGGTTTCCCGCTCCGTGGGCCGGAGTACACGCCGCTCGTCGTCGGCATCTTCAACGTGGCCGCCAGCGGCTCGCGCGAGGCCAAGTCCGACGCGCTCCGCGAGCTCTCGGTGGCGGCGGCGGCGTTCGCGCACGGCTCGGGCTACAAGGGCCGGAAGGCGCCGGGCACGCTCCGCGAGCAGATCGGGCACGTCCCGCGCGAGATCGCGAAGAACCTCGGCGCGCAGAAGCTGGCCCAGTCGATCCACAAACTGACCGAAGAAGACCCCTGTTTCGTGGTTGAACACAACCAGGAGCTCAACGAAACAGTCATGCGCGGCCTGGGTGAGTTACATATGCGGGTAACACTGGAACGCA
>DUBD01000191.1:0-65852 GCA_012960515.1 Bacteroidota bacterium
TGAACCGCCGCTCGCGCTCGACCGACGCCTCCAGCCGCCCCAGCAGCCCGTTGAACGTCTCCGCCAGGTCCGTCAGCTCGTCTCGCGTCTCGAAGTCCGACGGTAGCCGTCCGCCCAGCCGCCCCCCGTCGGCCGCCATCCGCCCCGCAGCCTCCGTCAGCACGGCGACCGGCCGGAGCGACCGGCGCGCGAGCCACCACCCGGCCCCTAGCGCGAACAGCACGCTCAATGCCACGCCCAGGACGAGCATCCGGCCCAACTCGTCGAGTTCGGCGTGGCGGCTCCACTCGAACCCCGTCACCTCGACGTAGCCCGCCAGACCCCCGTCGGAAACGACGGGCTGGACGAGCGACCGCGCGGGCTCGCCGTCCCACTCCCGGCTGAGGCGGAGCGCCCCGCGCCCCTCGGGCAGCGTCACGCCGAGCGGGGGGTGGCCCGCGACGTTCGGCGACTGGTACAGCACGTCGCCCCCGGGCGAGAGGAGGCGGACGTACGTCCCGTCCGGCCCGTCCAGCCGGACCGCCGCCGGCGTCCGCTCCAGCGCGCCCGCGTCGGCCCCGTCCGGTCCCACACGTACGAGCGGCGCGACGACGCCCATCTCATGATCGAGGTGGCGGTCGAAGCTCCGGTGCGCTGCGGCGTGGAAGCCGACGTAGCAAAACACGGCGAACGCGCTCAACAGGAGCAGGAGCGTCAGCGCGTACCACAGCGCGAGCCGGGCCGAGATGGGGAGCGTGAGGAGTCGGGCCATGACCAAAGAACGCGACGAGGCGCCTACTCTGCACCCGGCACAAGCCGGTAGCCCACGCCGCGGATCGTCTCGATCCCCGGTGCCTCCTCAGCCCCTGACGTCTTCTCGGCATCTGCGAGCCGCTGGCGGAGCCCGCTGACCGTCACGTCGAGCGCGTTGTCGGTCACGAACAGCGCGTCGCCCCAGACGCGCTCGGCGAGGACGGTCCGCGAGAGAACCGCGTCGGCGCTCCGCATGAACACCTCCAGCATCGCGTACTCCTTCGGGCGGAGGTTCAGGACCGCCTCGCCCTTCGGGCCGACCATCGTCACCTTCCGGCGCTCGCCGTCCAGCGTCAGCGGACCCACGGTCACCGTCCGCTCCTGGTCCGAGAGCGGCGGCCGGCGGAGCAGCGCTCGCAGGCGCGCCACCAGCTCCTCGAAGGCGAACGGCTTCGGGAGGTAGTCGTCGGCTCCGGCGTCGAGCCCGGCCACGCGGTGCTCGACGTCCGAGAGCGCCGTCAGCATCAGGACCGGCTGGTCCTTGCCCGCGGCTCGGATGCGCTCGACAAGCGTCTTCCCGTCGCCCCGCGGTAGCCGCCAGTCCACCACGAAGGCGTCGTAGGCGTTCTCCAGCGCCCGCTCCTCGCCCGCCTCGGCGTCGCTCGCCACGTCCACGCGGTAGCCCTCCTCCTCCAGCCCACGGCGGATGGAGCCCGCCAGGCGGGCCTCGTCTTCGATGAGCAGGATCCACATGGGCGCGCCGGGGAAGGGGAGGTCAGGGGACATGGGATACCGACGGATAACAGCGGAGACCGGCACCTTAACGCCTTTTCAGGTCCCGCAAAGCCCCATCTCAGCCGCCCCGCCGTTTCCTCATCCCGCAGACTCTGATCCCATGACCCTCCTCGTCGCCCTCTGGTTCGCCGCGCTCCTCACGGCCACCGTCGCCGTCGGGCGCGCCCTCGCGCCACCCTCGGTCCGGCACCTCGGCCTCCATCGCTGACCCCATGCTCCCCGACTGGGCGCCCAACGTCCACCCCCTCGTCGTCCACTTCCCCATCGCGCTCCTCTTCGTCGGAGCGCTCGTCGACGCCGTCGCGCTCGTCGTCCGCGACCGACACCCCTGGGTCCGCACCTCCGCCGTCGGGCTCTACGCCCTCGGCGCGCTGGGCACGGTCGCCGCCTTCTTCACCGGGCGCGACGCCTCCGACGAGGTC
Source organism: Bacteroidota bacterium (assembly GCA_012960515.1). Lineage (GTDB taxonomy): Bacteria > Bacteroidota > Rhodothermia > Rhodothermales > Rubricoccaceae > Rubricoccus. The sequence continues at coordinate 1,950 of DUBD01000191.1, forward strand.
GACCTCCCCGTCCGGGCGCTCACGACGCTGAACGCCCACGCCGACTGGGCGCTCTACCTCGTGTGGTTCGCCAGCCTCTACGCCGCCCTGCGAGTGGCCGTGCTGTACTGGCGGCGCGAGTACCGTCTCGCCATTCACCTCCCGGTCGCGCTCCTCGGGCTGGCGGGCCTCCTGCTCGTCCAGCAGACCGCCGAGCGCGGGGGGCGGCTCGTCTACGAGTACGGCGTCGCCGTCGCCGCGGCCTCTGGCGACCACGACGGCATGGACACGAGGGATCCGTCCAGCGCACCGCCCGACACCTCGGTCGCAGCCCGCCTCGACGTGCTCGCGGGCGCCCCCGCCGAGGGCTCCGTCTTTACCGTCACGCCCGGCCAGCCGACGCTCGCCGTCCTGCCGGACACCCTCGGCGACCTCGAAGCTCGGGCCACGCTCGACCTCTCCGGCTTCACCGGCACCGCCTCTCTCGTCCACCACCTCCAGGACGGCCAGACCTACGACTTCCTCGCCCTCGACCGCACGGCCTCTGGCGCCGTGACCCTCCGCCAGGGCCGCGTCGAGAGCGGCGACGAGACCACGATGGACAGCGGGACCGCGCCGCTCGACGGCCCCGCCGAGATCCGAGCCTACGCCGTTGGCACCCACTTCCGGGGCTACCTCGGCGGCGAGCAGCTCACGCACCCCCACGCCGACGCCGCCCCGCCCGGCCGCGTCGGGCTCCGCCTCGACGGCCAGGGCGCCGTCCGCGTCCTCGCCCTCTCGGCCACGCCCGTCGAATAGGGGAGGGGCCGCGCCGGGCCGGTTGGGAGCCAGCGCCGCCTCTTCACCCCGTCTTGTCCCCCTACCTGAGAGCCTTTTAAGGCGCACAGCCGCACTTCGGGACCGCTGCCCCGTTTGAACGACAGCATCCAACTCCGCCTCCGATGGACCGTCGACACTTTATCCGCAACGCCTCCGCCTTCGGAGCGCTCGCGGGCCTGAGCGCTCTCACGCCCGCCTGGGCACGCTCGCCCCTCACGCACGGCCCGCTCCGCCAGCCCGGCCTCCAGCCGACCGTCCGGCGCCGGGGCTTGGTCGAGTACGACCTCACGATCGACCGGACGCCGCTCGCCTTCGGGGGGCGGACGGGCTCGGCCGTGACCATGAACGGGAGCGTGCCCGGCCCGCTCTTGCGGTTCACCGAGGGCGACGAGGCCGTGATCCGCGTCCACAACCGGCTCGACGAGATGACGTCGGTCCACTGGCACGGGCTCATCCTCCCCAACGACCAGGACGGCGTGCCCCACGTCAACTTCCCCGGCATCGAGGCCCGCTCGACGTTCGAGTACCGCTACCCGATCCGCCAGTTCGGAACCTACTGGTGCCACAGCCACTCGGCGTTCCAGGAGCAGCTCGGCCACTACGCCGCGCTCGTCATCGACCCGGCCGGGCCGGAGCCCTACGCCTTCGACCGCGAGTACGTGATCGTGCTCTCGGACTGGACGTTCGAGGACCCCCACGACGTCCTCGACAACCTCAAAAACCGCCCGAACTACTACAACTTCCAGCGCCAGACGGTCGCGGGCCTCCTCGCGGGCGAGGGGATGGGCGCCCGAGAGCGCATGAACTGGGAGCGGATGCGGATGGACCCCACCGACATCTCGGACATCACGGGGGCCACCTATACGTTCCTCATGAACGGGCAGGCCCCGGACCCGGGGTGGAGCGGGCTGTTCCGCCCCGGCGAGCGCGTCCGGCTCCGGTTCATCAACGCGGCGGCCATGACGTTCTACGACGTCCGCATCCCGGGCCTCCCGATGACCGTCGTCCAGGTGAGCGGCCAGCACGTCGAGCCGGTCGAGACCGACGAGTTCCGGATCGGCGTGGCCGAGACCTACGACGTCGTCGTCGAGCCCGCCGACCGGGCCTACACCCTCTTCGCCGAGGCCATGGACCGCTCGGGCTACGCCCGCGGCACGCTCGCGCCCCGTCCCGGCATGACGGCGCCCGTGCCGGAGATGCGGGACCGCCCCTCCCTCACCATGATGGACATGGGGATGGCGCACGGCGGCCCCGGCATGGACCACGCCGGGATGGGCATGGGCGACCACTCCGGCATGGACATGGGCGGGGAGGCCGCCGCCCCGATGGAGGGCATGGACCACGGCGCGATGGGCCACGAGCCCCCGGCCCCGGACCACCCCGCTGCCGCGGCCCCGATCATGGCCCACGGCGACCACGCCCAGAGCGCCGACGAGGTCGCCATGCCCGGCGTCGACAACGCCGGCCTCCGGCCTCCGGGCGCCCTCCCCGACGTCACGCCCCACGGCGCCGACGACCACGGCATCGCGAACGCCATGGCCCCGGACCAGACGCGCTCCCGGCTCCACGAGCCCGGCATCGGGCTCGGCGACGACGGCCGCCGCGTCCTGGTCTACACCGACCTCCGCGCGCTCCACCCCGAGCCGCGCCGGGCGCCCGACCGCGAGGTCGAGCTCCACCTCACGGGCAACATGGAGCGCTACATGTGGGGGATCAACGGGAAGACCTACGCCGAGGACCCCCTCATCCCGATGGTCTACGGCGAGCGCCTGCGGCTCACCATGGTCAACGACACCATGATGAACCACCCGATGCACATCCACGGGATGTGGATGGAGCTCGAGAACGGCCACGGCCAGCGCATCCCGCGCGTCCACACGGTCGTGGTGAAGCCGGCCGAGCGGGTCTCGGTCCTCCTCGAGGTCGACGCCCTCGGCCCGTGGGCCTACCACTGCCACATCCTCTACCACATGGACCTCGGCATGTTCAGGGTCGCCATGGTCCAGCGGCCCGACGACTGGGACGCGGAGACGCTCGCCGAGATGTACCCGTCGGGGCTCCCGGCGGGCTTCCCGCGCCGCGACCTCGCCCGCGGCTAGCGCGCGGACGCCGGCCCCCGACCTCCCCCCGACCTCCCCACCATGACCCGCCTCCCGACCCTCCTCGCTGCCGCGCTGGCGCTCGCCGCCAGCGGCCCGGCCCTCGCCCAGGGCGACCCGCCCCCGTTCCCCGAGTACCCTGCCTTCCGGCCGGGCGCCGTCGCGGCGGCCGACCAGGACCTCTTCTCGCTCGCGCTCCTCGACATCTTCGAGCTGGCGCCCGCCGCCGACGGCCTCCCCGCGCGGCTGGAGGGGTTCTACCGCATCGGGACCGACTACAACCGGCTCTTCGTCCGCGCCGAAGGCGAGGGGCTCATCGCCGAGGGCGAGGGGGAGGCCGAGGTCCAGGCCCTCTACAGCCGCCTCGTCACGTCCTACTTCGAGGCGCAGGCCGGCCTCCGCCTCGACACCGAGTTCGGCGACGGCGGGCTCCGCGCCCGGCCCCAGCTCGCCGTCGGGCTCGAGGGGCTCGCGCCGTACTTCTTCGAGGTCGAGCCCTTCCTCTTCCTGAGCTACAAGGGCGACCTCTCGGCCCGGCTGGAGGGCTCCTATGACCTTCTCCTCACGCAGCGCTTGGTGCTCCAGCCCGAGGCCGAGGTGACGCTCGCGCTCCAGGAGGTCGAGGACTGGGGCGTCGGCTCCGGCCTCAACGATGTCGAGGTCGGCCTCCGCCTCCGCTACGAGGTCCGCCGAGAGGTCGCCCCCTACGTCGGCGTCTCGTGGCTGAACCGCTTCGGCGGGGCCCGCGACTTCGCCCGCGCCGAGGGCGAGCCGACCTCGGAGGCACTCGTCGTCTTCGGCCTTCGCCTGTGGCGCTAGCCCCCTCAATCCCTCTACGACCCTCACACCGATGAACACCACCCGCACGCTTCTTGTCGTAGCCGCCCTCCTGGCCGCGCCCTCCGCCCTCGCTCAACAGCACGAGGGCATGGACCACTCGGGCATGGACCATTCACAGACGGAAGGGACGGACCACGGCGCGATTCACCACGATGCCATGATGGCGCTCCACCTGCGCATGATGGCCGACCCCGAGGTCCACGCCGCCATGAAGGCCGACCCCGAGATGCAGGCGCTCATGGCCGAGATGATGCCCGCGATGGACCACTCGGGCATGGACCACTCGCAGATGAGCGGGATGGAGCACGGCGAGACGCCGCACGAGATGCCGATGGACGCCGACGCCCGGGCCGCCATGATGGCCCGGATGCGCGAGCGGATGCAGGCCATGACGCCAGAGGCCCACGCCGCGTTCATGGCCCGGATGGAGGCCGTCCACACCCGCCTCATGGCCGAGCCCGCCGTCCACCAGCGGATGATGGCCGACCCCGAGATGCGCCGGATGATGGAGGCCATGCCAGGCGGGATGGACCATGGTTCGATGGACGGCATGGATCATGGCCAGATGCAGGGGATGGATCATTCTCAAATGCAGGGCATGGATCACTCGGGCATGGACCACGCCGCCGGTGTCGCCATGCAGCGGCGCAACGCAGGCGCTCCCAACGGCGACGAGCGCCCCGCGACGCCCACTGTCGGCCAGGCCGAGTTCGACGCCTCCGCCACGGCCGACCGGTTCCACGCCGCCCTCGCCTCGGGCGACCGCGCTACCATGGAGGCCCTCCTGCTTCCCGACGCCGTGGTCCTGGAGGGCGGGCGCGCCGAGGCCCGCAACGAGTACCTCAGCGGCCACTTCGCCCGCGACGCCGCCTTCCTCGCCGACGCCCAGCCCGAGCCGCTCTTCCGCCGCACGACGGTCGCGGGCGACGCCGCCTGGGTCGCCTCCACCCAGCGCGTCCGCGATGCTGAGATGGCCGAGCTCCTCGTCATGACGCGGACGGCCGAGGGCTGGCGCGTCGCCGCCGTCCACTGGTCGTCGGCCCGCTAGTCCCGAACGTTTGATCGCCTTCGGCTCGGGCCTCTTGGCCGCACTGGCGGTCATCGTCGCCGCGCGCGCGTCTGGTTTCGACCGCGGGCGCTCGTTTTATCCGACGGTCCTCGTCGTCATCGCACTCCTTTACGTCCTGTTCGGGGTCGAATCCGGAGCCGCCGAGGCCGTCGCTGCAGAGACGGTCGTCGCGCTCTCATTCATCGCGCTGGCGGTCGTCGCCTTCCGACGCCGCTCCTTCGCGCTCCTCGCCGTCGGGCTCGCGCTCCACGGCCTCTGGGACATCGCGCACCCTTTCGTGCTCCCCGAGAGCGACGGCGTTCCCACGTGGTGGCCCGCGTTCTGCCTCGGTGTCGACCTCCCGCTCGCAGCCTGGGCGTTCTGGGCGTGGCCGCCCTCGCCCGGCTCCACCTGAGCGTCTTTTAAGGGTCGCAAGGCCGCAAAACCGCGTTGTTAAGGGGCCACCCCTCGGCCCCCGTGATTCTCGACGCGCTCGTCCCTCTCCTCCGCTGCCCGGCGTGCGGCGGAGCCCTCGCCCTCGACCGCGCCCCCCAGCCCGACCCCGAGGCGGGCGACTGCGGCGTCCTCCGGTGCCCGTGCAGCGCCGACTACCCCGTTCTCGACGGGGTCCCCGTCCTCCGCACCGGCACGCTCGACCGCCGCTCCATCGCTGACGACCGCGTCCTCGCGCCCGGCCCCAGCGTGGCCGCCGTCGTCTCGCGGGTCGAGGCCGGAGAGGCGCTCGGCGCTCTCGTGGATCTCCTCGCGGCCCCCCTCTGCCCGTGGCCGCTCCACAAGGTCGCCGCACTCCGGCGCCTCAGCCTCCGCGAGCCGCTCCGCTCCGCCGGCCTCGCGCTCCGCCGGCCTCGCGCTCCGCCGTCGGCGCGTCCGCGCCATGCTCCGCAGCCGCGACGCGCTCACGGCCGAGGACTGGCTCGCCAGCTTCTACTGGCACGCGCCCGAGGTCTACGACCCGTTCAACTACTTCTTTTTCCGATTCGGGACGCCCCGCCACCTCGCCACGCTCGGCCTCGTCTCGGCCCTTCCTGACACCGCCGCGCCCGTCCTCGACCTCGCCTGCGGCTACGGCCACCTCGCCCACACCCTCTCCGCTCAGGGGCGGGCCGTCGTCGGGCTCGACCAGAACCTCCACCAGGCGTGGCTGGCCCGCCACTACGTCGCTCCCGACGCGGCCTTCGTCTGCGCCGACGCCTCGCGCCCACTCCCCTTCGCCGACGGGGCGTTCGGGGCCGCCGTCTGCTCCGACGCCTTCCACTACGTCCGCGACAAGAGGGGCGCGGTCGCCGAGCTGGACCGGACCACGAATGGCGGGCCGCTCCTCTTCCCGACCGTCGGCAACGCCCTCGTCGGCGAGCCCGACGGCCACGAGTTGGCGCCCGACGCCTACCGCGCCCTCTTCGAGGGCTGGCACGTCCGCGTCACGTCCGACGACGCCCTCTTCCGGCGCTACCGGGACGGCCTCGGCCCCGACCTCGCCGACCCCGAGCCGGACGGCGCCCGCTGGCTCGCCCTCGTGGCCACGCGCCACGACCCCGCGCCCCTCCTCTGCGACCACGGACCGCTCGACGGCTGGCCCCACGCCGCCGGCCGCCTCGCCCTCAACCCGCTCTACGAGCCAGAGGGGGACCGCTACGCGCTCCGGCTCCCGTCGCCGTGGTACGAGGCCGAGAACGGCGGCCTCCGGGACTACATGCCGCCCGCCGTGGGCCGTGGCGCCGAGCCCACGCCGGACCTCGTCGCTCGTGCCGCGTTCGTGGGGCTGCCGGAGCGGTACGCGAGACGCCGCGGCCCCGCGTCGTCGCGGCCAACCGGGCACTTTCCGCGCTTCTCGGGCGGGGGAGGGGCACGTGACCTGAGCGGGATTTCAGGTCGCGTCCCGATCCTGCCAGCGGCGTCGGCGTTGGACGACGGCCCTTCTCCTGCCGACCTGCGCACGATGGACCCCGATCACGACCCCCAGGACCGCCCCGGCCTCAAACAGGCCGAGCTCCGCGAGGCCGCCCACGAGGGCCCCCACGGCTCCCACGACGACGGCCACGCCGGACCGGTCGAGAGGCGCGACGCCCACGAGCACGCCGGGGCCGCCGACCACGGCCCCGCCCCGGGCGACGGCGTCGATCACGCCGCCATGGGCCACGGAACGGCCGCCTCTGGCGCGGCAGGTCACGCCGGGATGGACCACTCGAAGATGGACCCTTCCACGATGGACCACAGCAGCGGGGGAGGTGGGCACCACGACCACCACGCGATGATGGTCGAGGACTTCAAGCGGCGCTTCTGGGTCTGCCTCGGGCTCACCGTGCCCATCCTCGCGCTCAGCCCCATGCTCCAAGGCTGGGCGGGCGTCGAATGGCGCTTCCCCGGCGACGTCTGGGTCCTCACGCTGCTCGCCACCGTCGTCTACCTCTACGGCGGCAAGCCGTTTCTGAGCGGCGCGCGCGACGAGCTGGCGAAACGGCGGCCCGGCATGATGACGCTCGTGGCCCTCGCCATCACGGTCGCGTTCGTCTACTCCGTCGCCGTCGTCCTCGGCCTCGACGGCAACCTCTTCTTCTGGGAGACCGCGACCCTGGTCGACCTCATGCTCGTCGGGCACTGGGTCGAGATGCGGAGCGTGATGGGCGCCAGCCGCGCGCTCGAAGAGCTGGCGCGGCTCATGCCCGACGAGGCCCACCGGCTCACGGCCACGGGCGAGACCGAGGAGGTGCCCACGAGCGCGCTCCGCCCCGGCGACCGCATTCTTGTCAAGGCGTCCGAGAAGGTCCCCGCCGACGGGACCGTCCTCGACGGCCGGTCCGCCGTCAACCAGGCCGCCCTCACCGGCGAGTCCGTGCCGGTCGAGAAGGGCGAGGGCGACGAGCTCATCGCCGGCTCCGTCAATGGCTCGGGCGCGCTCACCGTCGAGGTGACGAAGACCGGCGCCGACGCCTACCTCAACCAGGTCGTCACCCTCGTCCGCGAGGCGCAGGCCTCGAAGTCGAAGACGCAGGACCTCGCCAACCGGGCCGCCTTCTACCTGACCATCACGGCGATCACCGTCGGGGCGCTCACGTTCCTCGGGTGGTGGCTCCTGTCCGACGGGCCGCTCGCGTTCGCGATCGAGCGGGCCGTCACCGTCATGGTCATCGCGTGCCCCCACGCGCTGGGCTTGGCGATCCCGCTCGTCGTCGCCGTCTCCACGTCGATCAGCGCCCGCAACGGTCTCCTCGTCCGCGACCGCGCCGCCTTCGAGCGCGCCCGCGACCTCGACACCCTCGTGTTCGACAAGACGGGGACGCTCACCGAAGGCCGCTTCGGCGTGACGGAGATCCTCCCGGCCGATGGCGTCGACGAGGCCGACCTCCTCGCGACGGCCGCCGCCGTCGAGGGCGGCAGCGAGCACCCCATCGCCGCCGGCGTCGTCCGCTCGGCCCAGGACCGCGGGCTCGCGCTCCCCGATGTCCAGGACTTCCAGGCCATCACCGGCAAGGGCGTCCGCGCGACCGTCGGCGGCCGGACCATCCAGATCCTGAGCCCCGGCGCCGTCGAGGCCTCCGGCGTCGCCTTCCCCGACGCGCTCCGCCAGTCCGCCGACCGCCTCGGGCGCGAGGGCCAGACCGTCGTCTACGTCGTGGAAGGGGAGGGGACTGGCGCCCGGCCCCTCGGCGCGCTCGCGCTTGCGGCCGGAATCCAAGGAAGCCATCGACCGCCTCCACGAGCTCGGCCTCACCGCCGTCATGCTCACCGGCGACAACCAGCAGGTCGCCGAGCACGTCGCCCGCCAGCTCGGCATCGACCGCGTCATCGCCGAGGTGCTCCCCGACGGCAAGAGCGACGTGATCCGGCAGCTCCAGGCCGAGGGCCGCGTCGTCGCCATGACCGGCGACGGCGTCAACGACGCGCCCGCCCTCGCCACCGCCGACGTCGGGCTGGCGGTCGGGGCCGGGACCGACGTGGCTGTTGAGACGGCCGACGTGGTCCTGGTCGAGTCCGACCCCCGCGCGGCCGTCCGCGTCATCGCCCTCGCGCGAGCGACCTACCGGAAGATGGTCCAAAACCTCTGGTGGGCCGCCGGCTACAACGTCGTCGCCATCCCGCTCGCGGCTGGCGTCCTCGCACCGTGGGGCGTGATCCTCAGCCCCGCCGTCGGGGCCGTGCTGATGAGCCTCTCGACCGTCGTCGTCGCCGTCAACGCCCGCCGCCTCTCCGTCGACTAGCCCATGACGATCCTCCTCGCGGCCCTCGGCGCGGTCGTCGTCGCTGTCGCGCTCTACGACGTCCTCAAGACGACGCTCTCCGCTCAGGGCGGGGCGCCGCTCACGAGCGCGCTCTCGGCCGGGCTGTGGGCGATCCTCGGGCGTGGGCCCGCCCACGGCCTCCCGCGCCGCGCTGCGGGCGGCGTCATCCTTACGGCCGTCCCCGTCGCCTGGACGCTCCTCTTGTGGACCGGCTGGACCATCGTCTTCGCCAGCGCCGACGGCGCCGTGGTCGACGCCTCCTCGCAGACGCCCGCCGACCTCCCCGCCCGCGTCTACTTCGTCGGGTTCACGCTCTTCACGCTCGGCAACGGCGACTACGTCCCGTCCGGGGGCGCGTGGCAGGTTCTGACCGCCGTCGCCTCGTTCACGGGCCTCTTCCTCGTCACGCTCGCGATCACCTACCTCCTCCCCGTCGTCCAGGCCGTCGCCGAGAAGAGGTCGCTCGCGGGCCGGATCCACTCGCTCGGGGCAACGGGCGTCGAGATTGCGGCCCAGGCGGGCGGACCGGGCTCCAGCCTGGAGCGTCAGCTCGAGTCCGCCGCCGCCGACCTCACGCTCCACGCCGAGCGCCACCTCGTCTACCCCGTCCTCCACTACTTCGCGAGCGACGAGGCCCGGACGGCCCTCGCCCCCCGCCTCGCCGCGCTCAGCGACGGGCTCCTCCTCCTCCGCCACGGGCTCCCCGAGGCCGACCGGCCCGACCCGACCGCGCTCGGCTCGGTCGAGGGCGCCCTCGACGACTACCTCGCGACCGTCCGCGGCTCGCTCGCGAGCCCGTCCGAGGAGGCCCCGCCGCCCCCGCCGTCCGCGGGTCTGGACCGCACGGCGCCCGAGGCCGACCGAGACCTCGCCGATGCGGCCCGCCAGCGCGACGACCAGCGCCGACTCCTCCGGGCCGTCGTCCGCCAGAGTGGCCACGACTGGCCAGGCGCGGTCGGCACCCAGTCGTGAACCTGGAGGGAACAACCAACGGAGGGCTGGCGACGGGGAGGGGAGTGGGGTATCCTACGATTGAGCCATGACTCAAGCGACCACCGACTCCTGCGACGTCCGCCGTGTCCACCCTGACGCGGTCGATGCTGCGCGCGCCGCGCTGGCGGCACGAGAGGGCGACCTCGACGGCGCTCGTGCGCTCTTCGCCGCGCTCGGCGACCCGACCCGGCTCCGGCTCCTCGCAGCCCTCCAGGCCGGGCCGCTCTGCACCTGCGACCTCGCGGCCACGCTCGACGTGAGCGAGTCGGCCGTGAGCCACCAACTCCGAGGCCTGCGCGCGTTGCGCTTGGTCGCGAGCGACCGCGACGGCCGCGTGGTCTACCACCGGCTCGACGACGACCACGTGGCCGCCCTCCTGGATGTCGCTGCCGAGCACGTCGCCGAAGGAGTGGTTGAGGGTGAAACGCGACCGGCCGATACTGCGTTGGCCCCCTCCGCATGAGCACGCTCCGCCGCTTCGTTTCCCCGCTCGCCGCTCTCCTGGCGGTCTTGATCGTCGGCCAGACGACGGACCTCCTCGCGTGCGCCGACGAGTCGGTCGCGGCCGAGTCCAGCGAGACGCACGCCGACGTGCTCGCGGGCGGTGGCCACCCCGTCCCCGCGCCGGGGGACAGCCACGGGCACGACCACGAGGACGGCACCTTCGCCGACTGCTTGTGCCACGTCGTCTTCGCGCCGACGGACATCGTCCCTGCCGTCGGCGTCCGCCCGGCGGCTGGGACGCCCGCATTCGCGTACGTGGCGGACGCCCCGCCCGAGGCCGAGCCGATGGGGCTCGACCACGTCCCCCTCGCCTGAGGACCGTCCGCACGCCTGACGTAGGCGCGTCGAGCTAGCCGCTCGCGCCGCCCCGTGTGGACCGCCACGTCTGTTGGAGACGTGGCCGCTACTCCGCCCCGCCCGCCCCGGTGATCCCGCCGAGGCCGTCGGGTCCCCCCCTCCGTAGCCGGTCCTCCGTCTTGTTCGATCGCATCGTCGCGTTCTCGCTCCGCCAGCGGGTCCTCGTTCTCTTCGCCACCGCCGGGCTCGTCGCCGCCGGGCTCTACGCCGCCACCCGGCTGCCCGTCGACGCCGTCCCCGACGTCACCAACAACCAGGTCCAGGTCCTGACGCAGGCCCCGGCCCTCAGCCCGCTCGAGGTCGAGCGGTTCGTGACGGTCCCCGTCGAGCTCGCGCTCAAGTCGCTCCCCGACCTCGTCGAGCTCCGGTCGCTCTCGCGCCAGGGGATCTCGGTCATCACCGTCGTCTTCGAGGAGGGTGTCGACACCTACTTCGCGCGCCAGCTCATCCTGGAGCAGCTGAGGGGGATCGAGTCCGAGCTGCCCCCTGGCACCGAGACGCCCGAGCTCGGGCCGGTCTCGACGGGCCTCGGCGAGGTGTTCCGGTACACGCTCCGCGACACCACCGGGCGGTACTCCCCGATGGAGCTCCGGACGATCCAGGACTGGATCGTGCGCCGCCAGCTCCTCGGGGTCCCCGGCCTCGCCGAGGTCAACTCCATCGGCGGCTACCTCAAGCAGTACCAGGTGCTCGTCGACCCCGAGCGGCTCGCGGGCTACGCGCTCACGCTCCGCGAGGTGTTCGAGGCGACGGCCGAGGCGTCGGGCAACGCGGGCGCGGCCTACATCGAGACCGGCCCGGAGCAGCTCTCCGTCCGGACCGACGGGCTCGTCCAGAGCCTCGACGACCTCCGCAACACCGTCGTCGCCACGCGCGGCGGCACGCCGGTCACGCTCGGCGACGTGGCCGAGATCGAGCTCGGCCCGGCCATCCGGTTCGGGGCCGCCACCCAGGACGGCGAGGGCGAGGTCGTAACCGGGTTCGCCTTGCAGCTCAAGGGGGCCAACGCCCGCGTCGTGGTCTCGGCCGTGAAGGACCGGATCGCCGAGATCCAGCGGGCGCTCCCCGAGGGCGTCGAGATCGTGCCCTACTACGACCGGACGGCCCTCGTGAACCGGACCATCAAGACGGTCGGGAAGCACCTCGCCGAGGGCGCGCTCCTGGTCATCGTGGTGCTCCTGATCCTGCTCGTGAACCTCCGGGCCGGGCTCGTGCTGGCGAGCGTGATCCCGCTCGCCATGATGTTCGCCTTTATCGGGATGTGGATCACCGGGACCAGCGCGAACCTCATGAGCCTCGGCGCCATCGACTTCGGGCTCGTCGTCGACGGCTCGCTCATCATCGTCGAGAACGTCCTGCGGCGGATCGGGGTGATGCAGAAGGAGGGCGGAAGGCTCTCGAAAGAGGCGTTCCGCGACCTCGTCTACGAGGGGACGCTCGAGGTCCGGAAGGTGGCCCAGTTCGGCGAGGTCATCATCCTCGTCGTCTACCTCCCGATCCTGTTCCTCCGGGGCATCGAGGGCAAGCTGTTCACGCCGATGGCGCTGACGGTGAGCTTCGCCCTCATCGGCGCGGTGATCCTCTCGATCACCTACGTGCCCGTCATGTGCTCGCTGGTGTTCGACCCGAGCAAGCCGGTGAAGCACTCGCCCATCGTGGACTGGCTCCACAAGGTGTACCGCCCGCTCCTCGACCGCGCGCTCGCGATGCGGGCCGTCGTGGTCGGCGGGTCGGCCGTCCTCTTCGCCATTGCCATCGCCAGCTTCGGCGGGCTGGGCGCCGAGTTCGTCCCGCGCCTGGACGAGGGCGACGTCGCCGTCCAGATCATCCGGCTCCCGAGCGTGTCGCTCACCGAGTCCGTCGAGATCGCGGGCGACGTCGAGCAGCGCCTCATGGCCTTCGACGAGGTCGAGACCGTCGTCGGCAACACGGGCCGGGCCGAGATCTCGACCGACCCGATGGGCGTCGAGATCACCGACGCCTACGTGATCCTGAAACCGAAGGACGAGTGGCCCGAGGTGGACGGCGACCGCCGGACGAAGCCCGAGCTGGTGGAGGCGATGCAGGAGGCGGTCGAGGACGTCCCGGCCGGCGTCCAGTTCTACCAGCCCATCGAGATGCGCACCAACGAGCTCATCGCGGGGGCGCGCGGCGACGTCGTGGTGAAGATCTTCGGCGAGAGCTACGACGAGCTCACGCCGCTCGCGGAGCAGGTCCAGGCCATCGTCCAGGAGACGCCCGGCGCGACGTCGGTCTCGATGGACCAGACGACCGGCTCGCCCCAGCTCGTCGTCCGGCCCGACCGCGCGGCGCTGGCCCGCTACGGGCTCACGGTCGAGGCCCTGAACCGGATCGTCCAGACGGCCGTCGGCGGCGCCGTCGCGAGCGAGGTGTACGAGGGCGAGCGCCGGTTCGACCTCGTCGTCCGGTTCGCCGAGGGCGCCCGGTCGAGCCCGGCCGCCGTCGAGGCCCTCCCGGTCGTGACGCCGACCGGGGCGCAGGTCCCGCTCGGCGCGCTCGCGGCCGTCGAGGTCACGTCCGGGCCGGTGTCCGTCTCGCGCGAGGAGGGCAGCCGGTTCGTCTCGGTCCAGTCGAACGTGACCGGCCGCGACCTGGCGTCGTTCGTCGAGGACGTCCAGGAGCGCGTGGCCGCCGAGGTCGCACTCCCGCCCGGCTACCGGGTCGACTACGGCGGCCAGTTCGAGAACCTCGAGGCGGCCACGGCCCGGCTCTCGCTCGTGGTCCCGCTCGCGCTCGTCCTCATCTTCGTCTTGCTGTTCCAGACGTTCGGGTCGATGCGGCTGGCGGCCATCATCTACCTCTGCGTCCCGCTCTCGGTCGTGGGCGGGGTGGGGATGCTCTACCTCCTCGGCCTCCCGTTCTCGATCTCGGCGGGCGTCGGGTTTATCGCCCTCTTCGGGATCGCCGTCTTGAACGGGCTCGTGATGGTCGGGGCCATCCGCAAGTTCGAGATCCACGGGCTCCCCCGCCGCGAGGCCGTCCTCGCCGGCGCCGACGAGCGGCTCCGCGCCGTCGTCACCACGGCCACGCTCGCGGGCGTCGGGTTCACGCCGATGCTCCTGGGCAGCGGCGCGGGCGCCGAGGTCCAGCGGCCGCTCGCGGCGGTCGTGATCGGCGGGCTGGTCACGAGCACGGTCCTGACGCTCTTCGTGCTCCCGACGGTCTACGCCTGGTTCGGCTCGGGGAACGCCCCCGACAAGCTCCCTGGCGCAGACGACGTCCAGGCCGACCTCGACCGCTCGATCGACGCCGAGATCGGTTCGGACTGGGCGCCCAACGCGCCCGCCGTCCGCGAGGCCGACGCGGAGGCGCACGGCCACGACGGGCACGCAGGCGACGGCCACGACGCGCCGGAGCCGTCCGAAACCCGGCGCCGACCGGGGGCCGGACCGGCGCTCGGGCTGGTCCTCGCGCTCCTACTGGGGGCGGGGTCCGCGCGCGCCCAGGACGTGGGCGGCCCGGCCACGCCGCTCACGCTCGCCGGGGCTCTAGAGCAGGCCGAGGCCGTCGCGCCCGAGCTCTCGCTCGGGACGGCCGCCGTCGCCCGTGAGGCGGCCCGGCGCGAGAGCGCGGGCATCCTGCCCGCGACCGAGTTCTTCCTCGGCGTCGACCGCGTGCCCACCATCGACGGCGGGTTCGGCGGGACGGAGACGGCCCTCGGCGCGGCCCAGTCGTTCCGGCTGCCGCAGTACTACCGCGCCCAGCGCGGGGCGGCCGACGCGCTCCTCCGCCAGGCCGAGGTCGAGCGCAGCGCGCTCCGGCGGGGCGTCCGGCTCCGGGCCGCGCTCGCCTACGTCGAGGCCGTCGCCGCCGACGCCCGGCTCGCCCTCGCCGACTCGTCGGTGGCCGTGGCCGAAACCTTCGCGACCGCCTCCAACCGGCGGCAGGAGCTGGGCGCGGCCGGCGCGCTCGAGCCCTTGCAGGCCGAGGTCGCCCTCGCCCAGGCCGTCCGGCTCCAGGCCGAGGCCGCCGGCGAGGTCCGCCGCGCGCGGTCGGCCCTGGCGACCTATCTCGCCCGGCCCGACCCGCTCGCGCTCGCCGACGCGCTCCCCGAGGCGACGGCGGCCGACCTCCCCGACCTCGACGCCCTCGCGGCGACGGGCGCGCTCGACTCGCTCCTCGTCGCGGCCAACCCCCGGCTCCAGGCGGCCGAGGCCGCCGTCCGCGTCGCCGAGGCCGAGGCCCGCGCCGTCCGCACCGAGCGGCTCCCGTCGTTCGGGGCCGAGGCCGCGCTCCAGACCGAGGGCGGCGCCGTCGGCTTCCTCGGGGGCCGCGTCGGCGTGGCCGTCCCGCTCGCCCGGCTCGCCAACGACGCGCCCGACCGGGCGGCCCAGTCGGCCGTCGAGGTGGCCCGCTTCGAGCGCGATCGGCTCTTGGTCGGGCTCGCGGCCGACCTCCGCCAGCGCGTGGCCTCGCTCCGGGCGGCCGTCGCCCAGGTCGCCCTCTACCGCGACCGGCTCGTGCCCCAGGCCGAGCGGGCCTACGCCATCGCCATCCGGCTCCGCCGCGAGGGGGCCGCGAGCTACCTCGAGGTCCTGCAAGCACAGACGGCCCTGATCGAGACGCGGGCCGACGCGCTCGACGCCCGCGCGAACGCCGTCCGCTTCCGCACCGAGGCCGACGCCCTCCTCAACCCCGACTTCTAGACCCATGCCCCGCTTCCTCCTGCTCCTCGCCCTTCTCGCCGCCCCGCTCGCCGGGTGCGGCTCCGACGCCGACCATAGCGGCGACGCGCACGCGGGCGAGCCCGCCGCCGCCCACGGCTCCCACCCCGGCGACGAGCACGCCGACGACGACCACGAGGTCGGCGACCACGCCGCGGGCGTCGCCCCCGGCCGGACCGCCGACGACCACTCCGACGAGCACGCCGACGACGACCACGGGTCGCCCGACCGCTCTTACTAGCCCCGTTCCCCGACCCACGGGACCCCAACTCCGATGAACCGACTCCCTCTCTATTCCCTCCTCTTGCTCCTTGCCGCCCCGCTGGCGGGCTGCGGCTCGGACTCCGAAGCGGCCTCCGGCGAGGACGACCACGCGGGCGAGGCCCCAGGCGCCCACGCCGACGAGGGCGCTGGCGAAGGCGCCGAAGACGAGCACGGCGACGAGCTCACGCTGACCGCCGAGCAGGCCGCCGCGACCGAGATCGAGACCGAGACCGTCCGGGCCTCGGCGCTCGCGGCCGAGGTCCGCGTCCCGGCTCGGATCGTCCCAACCGAGACGGGCCAGGCCCAGGTCGGCGCGCTCGTGGACGGCCGCGTCGTCCGGCTCCTCGCCGCCGAGGGCCAGGCCGTCCGCCGCGGCGCGGCCGTCGCCGTCATCGAGAGCCCCGAGGTGGCCCGGCTTCAGGGCGAGTACCTCCGGGCGCAGGCCCGCGTCACGCAGGCCCGCCAGCAGCGCGACCGGAGCCAGCAGCTCGCCGCCGAGGACCTCATCTCGCAGACGCTCCTGGAACAGGCCGTCGCCGACGCCCAGGCGGCGGAGGCGGAGGCTGCCGCGCTCGCGGGCGAGATCCGCGCCGAGGGCGGGTCGGCGCCGGGCCATCCGGGCGCCGTCTCGGGCCGCGTCACGGTCACGTCGCCCATCTCGGGCGTCGTCTCCGAGCGCCAGGCCGAGCTGGGCGCCTTCGTCCAGGCCGCCGCCCCGCTCTACGAGGTCGTCGCGCCGGGCCAGGTCTACGCCGACGCGAGCGTGGACCCCGACCTCGCCTCGTCCATCCGCTCCGGCGACGCCGCCGTCATCGAGGCGCCGGGCGGGCGGCGGTTCCGCGGCGTCGTCCAGTTCGTCGGCGCCGAGGTCGCGGGCGAGACGCGGACGGCGACGGTCCGGCTCCGCGTGACGAACGCGACGGCCGAGCTCCGGCCCGAGACGTTCGTGACGGTCGTGTTCGACGTCGAGGCCGGCGAGGGCGCCGAGGCCGGGCGGACGGCGATCACCGTCCCGACGGAGGCCGTCGACCGCGAGGGCGGCGACGCCTACGTCTGGGTCCCGGTCGAGGGCGAGCCCCGGACGTACGCCCGCCGGGCCGTCCGGCTCGGGGAGGCGACCGGCGACCGCGTCGAGGTCCTCTCGGGGCTCGAGCCCGGCGAGACCGTGGTGACGGCGGGGGTCTTCGCGCTCAAGAGCTTCCAGAGCCGCGGCGAGCTCACAGAACACGACCACTAAACCGATGAAGCGGACTACCACCCTCCTCCTGGCTGCCGCGGGCGGCGCGCTCCTCTGGCGCCGCGCCCGGCGCTCGGCCGACGACCCCGACGGGGGCGTCCTCGACGCCGACGAGGCCCGCGCGCTCTACGACCGCCTCGCGCCCGTCTACGACGGCGTCGCGGGCGCCTACGCGCTCCTCGGCGCCCGGCGGCTCCACAACCGCGCCGTCGGGGCGCTCCGCCTCCGGCCGGGCGACACCGCCGTCAGCCTGGGCTGCGGGACCGGCCCGAACCTCGGACCGCTCGCCCGCGCCGTCGGCCTGACCGGCCGCGTCGTCGGCGTGGACCTCTCGGCGGCGATGCTGGCTCAGGCCCGCGACCGCGTCCGCCGCCTCGGCCTCGATAACGTCGAGCTGGTCCGGGCCGACGTCCGCGAGTTCGCGTTCCCCGAAGGGCTGGACGGGGTCCTCGCCGTGTTCGCGCTCGAGATGGTCCCGGACTACGACGCCGTCGTCGAGCGGGCCGTCGCCGCGCTCCGGCCCGGCGGGCGGATCGCCGTCTCCGGGCTCCGCCGGCCCGACGGATGGCCCGAGTGGGCCGTCCGGCTCGGCGAGCTCGTCAACCGGCCGTTCGGGGTGAGCCGGGCCTACGAGTCGTTCCGACCGTGGGAGGCCGTCCGCCGCCACGCCCGCGAGGTCGCGTACCGCGAGGCCGTGCTCGGCGCCGTCTACCTCTCCGTCGGCGAGGCGCCGTCTCCGGACGGTCCGCCCCGCCAACACCCCGAACCGTACGCATGAGCACCTGGGTCTGGGGAACCGTCTTGCTGGTGGCCGCGACGGTCTCTCACTGGGGGGCCGAGCGCCTCGCCAAGCCGCTGCACAAGCTGACCCGCCAGTGGGGGCTCACGGCGGCGGCGGGCGGCGCGCTCGTCGCCCTCGTCACGGCCGGCTCCGAGATCGGGATCAACACCACGAGCGCGCTCCGCGACGTGACCGACATCGGGCTCGGGATGTCGCTCGGGTCCAACGTGCTCGCCATCCCGCTCACCGTGACGGTGGTCTACCTGGCGACGCGCAAGCGGCGGCTCGGAGAGGAAGAGGGCTCCGACGACTCGGGCTCCGACGACTCGGGCTCAGGCAGCGAGGCGGGAGAGGGTGCCGACGAGCACCGCCGCCACGTCGAAAACCACTTCCTCCCCGTCGCGAAGGAGACGGTCACTGTGCTCACGCTGCCCTACTTCGGGCTGCTCGCGCTCGTGGCCGTGCTCACGCTACCGGCGCCCTGGCGCGGGCTCCAACCCATCGACGCCGTGTTCCTCCTCGCCGGGTACGCCCTCTACCTCGCGCAGGCGCTCAAACGCGGAAAGGAGGAGGGCGAGAAGGGCTCGTGGTCGCGCAAGGAGGTCGCGCTGGCGGTGGCCGGCGTGGCCGCGATGGGCGTGGGGGCCTACTTCGTCGTCCGCGCCAGCGAGAACATCGCCTCGGGCCTCGGGCTCTCCGAGATCGTCACGGGCCTGTTCATCACGGCCCTCGCCACGGCGCTCCCGGAGCTGTTCGGGGCGTGGAGCATCGCCCGGAGCGGGCAGGTCACGGCGGCCACGTCGAGCGTGATCGGCGACCACGCCGTCACGATGACCGTCGCCCTCGTCCCGCTCGCCCTGGTCACGCTCCCGATCGAGGACCTCCGGCTCTTCTCGGTGAACCTCGCCTTCGTCGCCCTCCTCCCGGCGGTCTACGCCGCGCTCATCCACTGGGGCAGCGACGAGCACGGGTTCACGAGGGGGCAGGTCGTCGCCCTCGACGCCACGTACCTCGTCTACCTCGCCGTCATGTTCCTGTGGGTCCTCTGACCCCACCTCCACCCGTGAACCGGACCGCCTACCACGTCGAGAAGATGGACTGCGCCGCCGAGGAGCGGCTCGTCCGCATGGCGCTGGCCGACGTCGAGGGCGTCGGCCCGCTCCGGTTCGATCTCCCGGCTCGCCGCGTGGTCGTGGTCCACGAGGGCGACGCCGCGCCGGTCACGGACGCGCTCACGGGCCTCGGGCTCGGCGCCCGCCAGTCGGGCGAGACGGAGTCCGCTACCGAAGCGGACCTCGTCCCCGAGACGACCGGGACCGAGGAGCGCGGCCCGCTCCGGATCGCGCTCGGCATCAACGCCACGTTCTTCGTGGTCGAGTTCACGGCCGGGTTGCTGGCGGGCTCGATGGGGCTCGTCGCCGACTCGCTCGACAACCTCGCCGACGCCCTCGTCTACGCGCTCAGCCTCGCGGCCGTCGGCGGGGCCGTGGCCCGGAAGAAACAGCTCGCTCGGTACAGCGCCTACCTCCAGGGCGGGCTCGCCGTGTTCGGGCTCGCCGAGGTGGTCCGCCGGTTCGCGGTCGGCGGCGAGGCGCCCGACGTGGCGACGATGATCGTCGTCGCGTCGCTCACACTCTTGGGCAACGTCGCAACGCTCCTGGTGCTCCGCCGGGCACGGGGGGGCAGCCCGGGCGAGGCCCACGTCGAGGCAAGCTGGATCTTTACCTCGAACGACATCAAGGTCAACGGCCTGGTCATCCTCTCGGCCCTGGTCGTCTGGGCGACCGGCTCGGCCGCGCCGGACTTGGTCGCGGGCGCGCTGGTCTTCGTCATCGTCGCGAACGGCGCCCGGCGCATCCTCGCGCTCTCGAAGTAGGCCCCGTTCCCCACTACCCCATGTACGAGCTCCTTCCTCAGACCCAGAACGACGTCCTCGGCGTCCGCCTCGGCGGCGCCCTCACCGGCGACGACTTCCGGGCGCTCCAGGCGGCCCTCCAGCGGGCGAGCCGGGACGGGCCGGTCCACCTCCTCGTCCTCGCCGACGACCACCACGGCCCGGCCGAGCCCGGGGCGGCGTGGGCCGACCCCGCCGACGCGCCGGCCCGGCCCGTCGCCGTGGGGCGGCTGGCCCTCGTCGGCGACGGCGAGTGGCACACGTGGACGGCGTGGCTCGACCGGCTCCTCGCCCCGGACGCCGTCCGGTCATTCTCCGAGGTCCTGCTCGCCGAGGCGTGGGTCTGGGTCCGAGACGGCGACGCCCCTCCCTCTCGACCCCCGAAGCCGTGACGGACCCCGACCCCTGCCCCCTCCTGCTCGGCCTCGTCGAGGCGCTCCGCGAGGCCGCGCCCCGGCTGAACGGGGGGCTCCCATACCCCCAGCGGACCGGGATCAACGATGTCCGGCCGGACGCGCCCCTCCCCGACGGCCCCGCCCGGTGCTCGCTCCCGGTCACGGTCCGCGTCGCTCGGGGCGTCGAGAAGCGCTACGTCCTCTCGGCGGAGACCGGGGCGGGGCGGGCCGCCCTCGCAGTCTCGGACGGGGCCGAGTTCAGGGACCGCTTCCGCCTGGCGACGACGCCCGGCGATCCCCCTTTGGAGGCCGACGTCCAGCGGCTGTTCACCGCCCTCACGGCCGACCTCGGCCTCCACTTCGCCACGGCCTCCTGACCAAGCTCGCCGACGTCCTCCCCTTCCTCGCCATCCCCGCCGTGGCCGCCGTGCTCGGCGGCGTCGTGGCCGCGTTCCGACCGCCGGGCCGACGGCTCCAGAGCGTGATCCAGCACTTCGCGGGCGGGGTCGTGTTCGCGGCCGTGGCCGGCGAGCTCCTCCCCGAACTCATGTACGAGGCGGCGGCGATCCCGACGATCATCGGGTTCGCCGTCGGCGTCGGGCTGATGCTCGGGGTCAAGAAGCTGACAGAAGGGGGGCCCGCCGAGGGAGCCGACGACGACGGCACGCGCGGGCTCGTCACGACGGTCGCCATCGACATGGTGATCGACGGGCTCCTGGTCGGCGTCGGGTTCGCGGCTGGGGCCGAGGCCGGGCTCGTCGTCACGATCGCTCTCTCGCTCGAGGTCCTGTTCCTGGTCCTCGCGACGGCCGCCGCCCTCGTCGGGGCCGGGGCCTCGCGCGGCCGGGTGCTCGCCACGACGGCCGGGCTGACCGCGCTGCTCCTCGCCGGGGCCGTGGGCGGGACGCTCGCGGCCGGGGCGCTCTCCGGCGGCGCCCTCGCCGGGCTCCTCGCCTTCGGCGTCGCGGCGCTCCTCTACCTCGTGACCGAGGAGCTCTTGGTCGAGGCCCACGAGACCGAGGACACCCCGCTCGCCACGGCCACCTTCTTCGCGGGCTTCCTCGCGCTCCTCCTGCTCGAAATGGCGCTCTAGCGCTCGTTCTACACCCTCCGACCCTTCCGATGCCCGACCCGCTCCGCCTCGACCTCGACGTCCTCCTCCCCGACGCGCCCGACGCCCAGGACGCCTGCGTCGCCCGGCTCACCGACGAGCTGGCGGCGACGCCGGGCGTCGAGCGCGCCCACGTGGTCCCGCCCGAGGGCGGCCACCCCGCCCAGCTCTGCCTCCACTACGACCCCGACGCCGTCGCGCTCCCGCGCCTCCGGCGAGCGGCCGAGCGCGCCGGCGCCCAGATCACCGAGCGGTACGGCCACGTGCTCTGGGCGGCCTCCGGGCTCCCCCGCCAGCGCCGCGCCCGGACCGTCGCCGAGCGGCTCCGCCAGCGGCCGGGCGTGATCGAGGCCGAGGCCAACGCGACCGGACCGATCCGGATCGAGTTCGACCGGACAGCGACGACGGAGGCCGACCTCCGCCGCGCGCTCGCCGACCTCGGCGTGACCGTCACGGCGCCGGAGCCATCCGAGGTGGCCGCCGCCGAGGGCCGCGGCGAGCACGAGGGCCACGACCACGCGCCCGGCGAGGGCCACGCCTCGGGCGAGGACGACCACAGCGGGCACGACCACGCGCCGGGCGCGCACGGCGGTCACTCGCACGGCGGCATCTTCGGCGAGCGGACCGAGCTGATCTTCGCCGTCCTCTCGGGCGTCGCGGTCGGATTGGGGTGGGCGCTCGATACGTTCACCGACGTCGTGGACTGGGTCCCGACGGCGCTCTTCGTCAGCGGGTACTTATTCGGAGGCTGGTTCACCGTCCGCGAGGCGGTCGACTCCATCCGCGCGGGCCGCTTCGAGATCGACTTCTTGATGATCGTGGCCGCCGCCGGCGCCGCCGCGCTCGGCGAGTGGTTCGAGGGCGCGCTCCTGCTCTTCCTGTTCTCGATCGGCCACGCCCTGGAAGGCTACGCGATGGGCCGGGCGCGCCGGGCCATCGAGGCGCTGGCGGAACTGGCCCCCGCAACGGCCAGGGTCCGCCGCGACGGCGCCGAGGCCGAGGTGCCCGTCGAGGACCTCCGCGTCGGCGACACCGTCGTCGTCCGCCCCGACGAGCGGATCGCGGCCGACGGCGTCGTGGTGAAGGGGACGAGCGCGGTCGACCAGGCGCCGGTCACGGGCGAGAGCGTGCCCGTCGACAAGCGGCCCGCGGACGACGTCGAGGCCGCGCTGGCGGACGCCGCGAACGTCGAGCCCGAGCACCGCGTGTTCGCGGGGACGCTCAACGGAGCCGGCGCGCTCGACGTCGTCGTGACGAGGACGTCGTCGGAGTCCACATTGGCCCGTGTGGTCCAGCTCGTGGCCGAGGCCGAGACGGAGAAGAGCCCGACGCAGAAGTTCACCGACCGCTTCGAGCGGGTGTTCGTGCCGTCGGTCCTCGCGCTCGTCGTCGGGCTCGTCGTTGTGCCGCCGGTCCTGGGGATGCTGGACGTCTGGTCGGAGCCGTTCTCGGTCTCGTTCTACCGCGCGATGGCCGTCCTCGTCGCCGCCAGCCCGTGCGCGCTCGCCATCGCGACGCCCTCGGCCGTGCTCTCGGGCGTCGCCCGCGCCGGGCGGGGCGGCGTCCTCGTCAAGGGCGGCGGGCCGCTCGAAGCCCTCGGCGGCCTCACGGCCATCGCGTTCGACAAGACGGGCACGCTCACCGAGGGCGAGCCGCGCGTGACCGACGTGGTGCCCGCCGACGGCGCGACGGAGGCCGAGCTGGTCGAGGCCGTCGTCGCCGTCGAGCGGCTGAGCGAGCACCCGCTCGCCCGCGCCGTCGTCCGTGACCTCGCAGGCCGCGCCGAGAGCGCGCCCGACGCCGAGGACCTGCAGAGCGTGACGGGCCACGGCGTCCGCGCGACGCTGGCGGGCGAGCCCGTCGAGGTCGGCAAACCCGACCTCTTTACGCTCGACAGCGGCACGGCCGCGCCCGAGGCGCTCCTGGAGCGCGACCGCGCCCTCAAAGCCGACGGCCGCTCGACCATGCTCGTCCGACGGGGCGACCGCTTCCTGGGCGTTGTCGGGCTCATGGACACCCCGCGTGAGGCCGCCCGCGACGTGATCCGTCGGCTCCACGCGCTCGGCATCGAGAAGACGATCATGATATCGGGCGACGCCCAGGCCGTCGCCTCGTCGGTCGGCCGGGCCGTCGGGATCGACGAGGCGCGCGGCGACCTCCTCCCCGACGACAAGGTCGAGGCCATCAAGCAGCTCCGCCAGTCCGGCGAGGTCGCGATGGTCGGCGACGGCGTCAACGACGCGCCCGCGCTCGCCAACGCGACCGTCGGGATCGCGATGGGCGCGGCCGGCTCGGACGTCGCGCTCGAGACGGCCGACGTGGCGCTCATGGCCGACGACCTCTCGAAGCTCCCGTTCGCCGTCGGGCTCTCGCGCAAGACGCGCGGGATCATCCGGCAGAACCTGTGGATGAGCATCGGGATGGTCGCCTTCCTCGTTCCGGCCACGCTCTTCGGGCTGGGGATCGGCCCGGCCGTGGCCCTCCACGAGGGGAGCACGCTCGTCGTGGTCTTCAACGCGCTCCGGCTGCTGGCCTACAAGGAGCCGGGCGCGAGCCCATCGTCCTGGTAGGACCGGCGCCTTCGGGTCCGGGCGGCCAGCGGCACCCGACCGGGACGACCCGCTCAACCTCGCCTATCAGCCAGGGCTCGTCCGACTTGCACGACCGGACGCCTGTATCGAGCGGACGCCTGCATCGACCGAGCCCCCTCCCCCGTTCCATTCTCGGCTCAGCGCCGCGCTGGCAGCCGCATCATTCCAGCGAGGTCGTGGGGGTTAGAACCGCACCGCGGAGCGCTACATCCGTGAAGTCGGCGTGAGGGGGGATCGAATGGGTAGCGCGCGGAGTGGGACACCGTACATTTAGGACAACAAGGTCATAATAGGCTTTCTCACCTGCCATGCTCCTCTCCCAGCGCTGCGAGTACGCCATCCGGACCGCCCTCTACCTGGCGGCGGCCGACCGGGGAGGCTACGTCGCCGTCCGCGAGATCAGCGAGGCGCTGAACATCCCCCGGCCGTTCCTGGCCAAGACGGTTCAGGACCTTACCGGCGCCGGCGTGTTCACGTCCATGCGGGGCCCGGCGGGGGGGCTCGCCCTCGCCCGCCCCGCCGGTCAGATCACGCTGAAAGAGGTGGTCCTCGCCGTAGACGGCGCCGACATCTTCACCGAGTGCGTCCTCGGACTGCCGGGCTGCGGCGACCGGAAGCCGTGCCCGCTCCACGAGCAGTGGGCCCCGGCCCGCGCCCGGGTCCACGACATGTTCGCCGGCGCGACGCTGGCCGACACCGCCGCCCGCACCCTGGCCGGCGACTTCAGGCTCGCCCTCGCGCGAGAGGCCGCCTGAGTTTTTTTCACCCTAATTAGGACCACAAGGTCCTGATAAACCCTCCACTCCCATGACCCGCCCCATCCTCTTGACGATCGCGGCCGTCGCGCTGACGGCCCTCCTCGGCCTCGCCGCGTTCCGCTCGGGCGGCGACGCCCCCGCCGATGGGGACGCCTTCGCCTCCGAGATCACGCTCCCCGAGATCGTGGGCCAGGAGGTCGCCGTGCTCACGGAGGCGCCCAACGTCCCCCCGCCCATCACGCGCGACCACGCGACGCGCGTGGTCGTCGAGATGGAGACGGTCGAGCTGACGAAGGAGCTGGCCGACGGCGTCGAGTACACGTTCTGGACGTTCGGCGGCGACGTGCCCGGCCCGTTCGTCCGCGTCCGCGAGGGCGACCTCGTGGAGTTCCACCTGGCGAACGCCGACGACAGCACGGTCCCCCACAACATCGACCTCCACGCCGTGACCGGGACCGGTGGCGGGGCCGAGATCTCGCTCGTCGTGCCCGGCCACGAGACGGCGTTCGAGTTCCGGGCCATCAAGCCGGGCCTGTACGTCTACCACTGCGCCACGGCGCCCGTCGGGCTGCACGTCGCGAACGGCATGTACGGCCTGATCCTGGTGGAGCCGGCCGAGGGCCTGCCGGCCGTCGACAAGGAGTTCTACATCATGCAGAGCGAGTTCTACACCGCGGGCCGGTTCAACGAGCCGGGCCTCCAGCCCTTCGACCTCGAGAAGGCCGTCGACGAGGAGCCCGAGTACGTCGTCTTCAACGGCCGCGTGGGCTCGATGACCGGTGAGAACGCGCTCCGGGCGTCGGTCGGCGAGACTGTCCGGATGTACGTCGGCAACGGCGGCCCCAACCTCACGTCCAGCTTCCACGTGATCGGCGAGATGTTCGACCGCGTCTACGGCGAGGGCGGGACGGCCGTGAACCAGGGCAACGTCCAGACGACGGGCGTCCCGGCCGGCGGCTCGACCATCGTCGAGTTCCTGCTCGACACGCCGGGCCGCTACACGCTGGTCGACCACGCCCTCTTCCGGGCCTTCAACAAGGGCGCCGTCGGCATCCTCGAGGTGACCGGCGACGAGCACCCGGAGATCCTCCGGAGCACGCCCGACGCCTGACGCGGAGCCCCTCACCCCGTCCGCCACGGTCATGACCCGCCTCTCCACCGTCCTGCTCTCGGCCTCCGCGCTCGCGCTGGCGGCGCTCGTCGCCGCCCGCCTCGGGCCGACCGTCGAGCCGCCGGCCGGCCCCGACCTTGGGGTCGTCGCCGAGGTACCGTCGGCTGCCCAGGCGCCCGCCGAGGCGCTCCCGGCCGAGGTGCCGGCGGTGGAGATGGCGACCGTGCAGGGCGGCGTCTACCGGCCGCTCTACCAGACGGCGACGGGCGTGGCCGAGGTCGAGGTGGCCCCGTTCGCGCTCGCCGTCCGGCCGGTGACGAACGCCGAGTTCCTCGCCTTCGCCCGCGCCCACCCCGACTGGCGGCGCTCCCGCGTCCGCCCGCTCTTCGCCGAGGACGGCTACCTGGGCCACTGGGCGGGCGACCTCGCCCTGGGCGACGCCCCGCCGCAGGCGCCGGTCGTGAACGTGTCGTGGTTCGCGGCCCGCGCCTACGCCGAGTGGGCCGGCAAGCGGCTCCCGACGACCGACGAGTGGGAGTTCGCGGCCTCCGCCAGCGCGACGCAGGCCGACGGCCGCGCCGACCCCGACTACGCCCGGACGATCCTCGCCCGCTACTCCCGCCCGACCCCGAACCCGCTCCCGGACGCCGGCCAGGGCGACCCCAACGTGTGGGGCGTCCGCGACCTCCACGGGCTCGTGTGGGAGTGGACCGACGACGTGGCGAGCGCGCTCGTGACGGCCGACTCCCGTCAGAGCCGCGACGCCAACAGCCGGCGGTACTGCGCCGCCGGGGCCGTCGGCGCGTCGGACTTCGAGGACTACGCGGCCTTCCTCCGCTACGGCTTCCGCGGCGGCCTCGAGGCCCGCTTCGCCGTCCCCAACCTCGGCTTCCGCCTCGCCGCGGACGCCTGACCCTTCCTCCCATGCCCCGACTCCTGCTTCTCACCCTCGCCGCCGCGTCGCTCGCGGCCTGTGCGGCGCCCGCCTCGGACCCCGCCGACCTCGACGCCCCGCTCTCCGACGCCTCGGTCTACCAGGTCGACGTGGCGTGGGGGACCGACGGCGGCGAGACGGTCACGCTCGCCGACCTCCGCGGCGCGCCCGTCGCCCTCGCGATGGTCTACGCCGACTGCGGGACGGCCTGCCCCATGATCGTCCACGACATGAAGCAGATCGGCGAGGCGGCCGACGTGCCGCTCCGCTACGTGCTCGTCACGCTCGACCCGGCGCGCGACACGCCCGAGCACCTCCAGTCCTTCCGCGCCATGCACCAGCTCGGCGACGACTGGACGATGCTGCGCGGCTCCGACGACGACGTCCGGACGCTGGCGGCCGTCCTGGGCGTCCGCTACCGGTTCGACGCCGACGGCACCATCGCCCACTCCAACCTCATCACGCTCCTCGACGCGGGCGGCGACGTCGTCGCCCAGCAGGAGGGGCTCGGGACCGACCCCGCCCCGGCGGTCGCCGCCCTCCACACCGCTCTCTAACCCGGCCGTCCGGCCACCCTCACCCCCCACCCATGAAGACCCCCCGCATCCCTACCCTCGCCCTCGCCTTCGGCCTCGCCCTCTCCGCCTGCGGCGGTGACGAAGCGCCCGCCGTGACCGACACGGCTCCCGACCCCGCCGTCACCCAGACCGCCTCGGAGGCGCCGCCCGCCGAGGTGGCCGCCGAGGTCGCCCCGTACGACGGGCCCGCCTTCGAGGCCACGATCACGCCCGTCGGCGAGACCATGGAGTACGAGACGAAGGAGATCACGGTCCACCCCGGCCAGACCGTCCGGCTCACGTTCCAGAACACGGCGACCAACCCGGCCATGAGCCACAACGTCGTCGTCCTAGCCCAGGGCGCGAGCGTGAACGACGTCGGCCAGGCGGCCATGAGCGCGGCCGACTCCGACTACATCCCGGCCGAGTTCTCGGACCAGATCTTGGCCCACACGGCGATGGCGGCCCCGGGCGAGACGGTGACGGTCGAGTTCACGGCCCCGGCCGAGGGCGAGTACACCTACGTCTGCACGTTCCCCGGCCACTACATGATGATGCAGGGGACGATGCGCGTCGTCGCCGCCTGAGCCACCGCCGCTGCCGGTCCGGACCGCCGGACCGGCAGGGTCACCTTCCGATCCCCATGTCTCTCGACCCCTCCACCGTCGCGCCGCTCGACCGGCTCGTCCCCGACGCGCCCGGCGCCGTCACCAGCGGCCTGCTCCTCAAATCGCCCGGCGGCTCGGCCACGCTCTTCGCCATCGCCGCAGGCGAGGGGCTGGGCGAGCATGCGACGCCGCACGAGGCGCTCTTCACCGTCCTCGGCGGGGAGGCCGAAGTGGTCCTCGAAGGCGCGTCGCACACGGTCCGTGCAGGCGACGCGGTCCACTTCCCGGCCCGAGCGCGCCACTCCGTCCGCGCCCTCTCCGACCTCCGGTTCCTCCTCGTCCTCCTCCGCGCCTGACCCCATGCCCGATCTCCCCGACATCGAGACCGAGGCCGACGTCGGCGCCGTCGTCCACGCCTTCTACCGCGACATGGAGGCCGACCCCGTGCTCGGGCCCTACTTCGCCGGGCTCGACTGGGAGGCCCACCTGCCCAAGATGGTGGGCTTCTGGTCGTCCGTCGTGTTCCAGACGGGCGCCTACCGCGGTCGCCCGTTCGACCCGCACGCGCGGATGCCTGGCCTCGACCGCCAGCACTTCGCGCGCTGGGTCGAGCGCTTCCACGGGACCGTCGACGGGCTCTATTCAGGCCCCCGCGCCGAGTTGATGAAGGCGCGCGCCGAGCAGATCGCGGGCGTGTTCCAGGTCAAGCTCGGGCTATGGCAGACCTTTGGCTCCGAGGCGGCATGACCCGCTCCGCCGCCCTCGAACCGCTCTCGCACGACCACCACGAGGGCCTCGCCTTCGCCGCCCGCCTCCGCCGCGCGCGACGCGACGGCGACGACCCCGTCCCGCTTGTGGCCGAGGTCGCCGCGTTCTGGCGCGACCACCTCGTCCCGCACTTCGCCGACGAAGAGGCCTTCGTGCTCCCCGTCCTCGAAGACGGCGCCGCGCCGCTGGCGGCCCAGATGGTCGAGGAGCACCGACAGATCCGAGCGCTCGTCGAGCGGGTCGCGGCCGAGGCCCCGACGTGGGGCGGTCCGCTCGGGGAGGTCGCCGACGCCCTCGCCGCCCATATCCGCTTCGAAGAGCGCGAGGCCTTCCCCGCCGCCGAGCGCCTCGCCGACGCCGACGCGCTCGCTCGCATCGGCCACCAGATCCACGACACCCACAGCCACCGCTAACCCCCACCCCCATGAACACCTACTCCTTCGCCACCCGCCCCGTCGGCGACGTCGTCTCCGAGGACGACCGCCGCGCCGTCGCCCTCAAGCGGTTCGGGATCGACCTCTGCTGCGACGGGAAGGTCGTCCTTGAGGCCGCCCGTTAGAAGGCGGGCGCCGCCCTCGATGAGGGGGCCGCGGCCCTCGGCGCCTCCGACGCCCACCGCGTCGCCACGCTCCCGGCGGCTTTCAGATAGCGGCGCATGTTCTTTCAACCAGCGGACCCTATTCTTTCGATCAGCCGAAGAGGCAGTGTAGCTTTGGGGCATGACTGCCCCCCACTACCCCCGCCTGGTCCGCCCGCGCCTGGAGGAGGCCCTCGCCGACACGCCGGTCGTGCTCGTCCACGGGCCGCGCCAGTG
Organism: Bacteroidota bacterium; assembly: GCA_012960515.1. Taxonomy (GTDB): domain Bacteria; phylum Bacteroidota; class Rhodothermia; order Rhodothermales; family Rubricoccaceae; genus Rubricoccus. The sequence goes on from DUBD01000191.1 coordinate 31,335, forward strand.
CGGCAAGACCACGCTCGCCCGCGAGGTCGGCGACGCGGCCGGCTACGCCTACCGCACCTTCGACGACGACACCGTGCGCGCGGGAGCGGAGGCCGACCCTGTCGGGTTCGTGGCCGACCTCCCCGAGCGGGCCGTGCTCGACGAGGTCCAGCGCGTGCCGGGCCTGTTCACCTCGCTCAAGGCGGCCGTCGACCGCGACCGGACGCCGGGGCGGTTCCTGCTCACGGGCTCGGCCAACGTCCTCTTCGTCCCCCGGCTCTCCGACTCGCTGGCCGGGCGGATGGAGGCGCTCCGGCTCCACCCGCTCTCGCAGCACGAGCTGGCGGGGCTCGCGGGAGAGGCCCCGACGTTCGTCGAGCGGCTGTTCCGCGGCGAGGTCGCGACGACGGGGGCGGCGGAGCGCCTGGGCCCCGCGCTCGCCGAAACCGTCGCCGGCGGGGGCTACCCCGCCGCGCTCGCCCGGGCCGCGTCCCACCGGCGCGCGGCGTGGTACCGGGCGTACGTCGAGACCCTCGTCCAGCGCGACGTCCGGGACCTGGCGGCCATCCACAACCTCGACGCCCTGCCCCGTCTGCTCGCCGTCGTCGCGTCGCAGACGGCCCGGCTCCTCAACGTCGCCGACCTCTCGGGGCCGTTCCAGCTCTCGCGCCCGACGGTCCGGGACTACGTGACGCTGCTCTCGAGGGTGTTCTTGCTCGACGAGCTCCCGCCGTGGCACTCGAACCGGCTGAAGCGGCTCGTCAAGACCGCCAAGCTCCACGCCGGCGACACCGGCGTGGCGTGTGCGCTCCTGGGGGTGGGCGCGGACGACCTGTGGGCCGACCGCGGGCTCTACGGCCAGATGCTTGAGACGTTCGTCGTGGGGGAGCTCCGGCGGCAGGCGAGCGGGCACGCGGCGCCGATCGCCTTCCACCACCTCCGCGACCGCGACGGGGCCGAGGTCGACCTCGTGATGGAGCGGTCGGGGCGCGCGCTCGTGGGCGTCGAGGTCAAGGCCTCGTCGACGGTCCGGGGCAAGGACTTCTCCGGTCTGCGGAAGCTCCAGGAGGCCGTGGGGGACCGGCTGGCGGTCGGGGCCGTGCTCTACGACGGCGAGGCGACGGTGCCGTTCGGCGACCGGCTCTGGGCGGTCCCGATCCGCCGCCTCTGGGAGGCCTCGTAGTCGGTCCCTCCGCTAGCGGAGGGGCGCGAGCACGTCGAGGGCTTGGCTCACCGTCTCGACGACGGCCTCCACGCGCCCTGGGCCGTGCGCCGACGGGTTTTCCAACGCCCGGTCCACGACGAGGAGCCGCGTGCGCACAGAGGTCCCGTACGGGCGGTAGACGGCCCCGTCCACCTCGACGTCTGCCCGGAGCCGGTAGGGGTCGGCGTCGACGGCCTGGAAAAACGGCCGGTGCGTCGGTTTTGCTCGCCTCACGCCTGCGCTGAGGACGGCCACCAGTCGGCCGCCCGCGTCGAGCCGACGGAGAGCCTGGAGAACGTGGTCCGTCCCGACCGTCGGGACGCGGCGTCGGCCGAGCCGCCCGGCGGTCTGGGAGAAGGGCGGGTTCATGAGCACGACGTCGGCGCGGGCCTCGGGCGGAAGGACAGCGTCGAGGTGATCGGCGCTCTCGCGCGTGAGGGTCCGCGCCGGGTCCTGCCCGGCCTCGCGGAGCAACGCCGCCAGCAGGTCCGCCCGGCGGTCCGACAGCTCGTTTGCGTGGACGCTCGCGCCAGAGGCGAGCGCGAAGGTGCAGAGCGCCCCGGTCCCGGCCGAGGGCTCCAGCACACGGTGCCCCTCCCCCACCCCGCTGATCCACGCGCAGAGCCCCGCGTAGGCGGCGGGCGTCGAGAACTGCTGGTAGTCGTTCTGCTCCGCCGTGCGGCGCGTCTGGCTGGGCAGGAGCGCCGAGAGGCGCTCGACCTCGGCGAAAGCCTCGCGAGCGTCAGCGGGTGCGGTCGGGAGACGTCCGACGGTGTGGAGCAGGTGGAGGTGGAGTCCAAGTTCGGCGGCGTCGTAGGCGTCGCGCGGCGAGAAGGCTCCCTCGGCGAGCGTGCCGCCGTAGGCCTCGGCCGCGAGGTCGAAGAGGTCGGCCGCGGTCAAAGCCTGGGACGCGGCGACGGTGTGCTCGACGGCGTGAGCGAGGTCTCGACTCGCGATGACGTGGGGGGAGGCGTGCTGGGATCGCATGGCCGTAGGGGCAGAGATGGCTGGGGACGGGCGTCGCCAGAGGCCGCCCCGTCCGCACGCCATCTCGTCGCGTAGAGGCCCATGCTCACCGCCAGCCAGGCGGAGTGCAGGGTTCTGTTCACGTGCCCCACCAGGCACCGGAGCGCCCGGCGCAGACGAGCGAGAGGCCCCAGCCCGCAGGCGGCGAGACGCCCGACGGCAGCCACACGAGAGCCCGGACGCCCAGGCCGAGCGCGAGCGCCAGCGACGCCCACGACCCGGAGCCGAAGCCCGCGAAGCAAGCCGACGACGACCGGGACGGCGCCAGCCCCCGAGGGCACGCCCGCCCAGGCGCCGACACCCAGAGCGCGGACTGGGGGCCGGTACCGGCCCCACCCGCACCAGCCACACGGCGCACGACGGCGATAGACCGACGCGCAAAGCTGCCACGCCCCCACCCGAAGTGGGCCGCGCTGAACACGAGCGCCGACGGCACCCCACGGGCCACCCGGTCAATGCCCGACGCGCAGCCGGTGACGACGGTGGCCCCCGGGGCGAACTGGCTGACCGCCCACGCGACAGCCCGGAGGCAACCCGGGCCCGCAGCGCGGCTGCCAGAGACGCCAACGACGCACGCGGACTGAAGGACGCCAGCGACGGCCGAGACGGGAGATGGAGCAGGCATGGCGAGCGAGGCGAGTGAAGGGGGCGCCCCGAACTGGGGGGCGATGCTGCCTGCCGAGGCGCGCCGGAGGGGAGCGCAAAGCGGATCGCAGATCCGCGGGGCCGCCCGGAGCCACGCGCAGAGGAGCCCAGGTGGGCGGAGCGAGCATGGCGAGGACGGAATCGGAGATCCGCCCGCGTTTCGCGGGTGGGCGGAGTGTCCCTTGCGAGACCCGAGGGCGTGCCCGAGCGTCTGGCAGCCCCCCAGTCTGGGCGCTCCCGGTCATTGCCCCGCCCACCGCTCTGTGCGGACCACGAGCGCATTGCTCACTCCTCCTCCGCTAAGTGCTCGCTTGAGCGCTACGCCTCGGCGAGGTCTTGCTCGACACGTCCGCGTGCGACCAGAATCCTTTCTTGAGGCGGCGGTGCCGAGAGCGCCTCTGGCGCGGTGACGGGCGAGACTGGACGGGAGGCGGAGCGAAGGCCGCTCCGCGCGGTCATCCGCGCGCAAGGCCGAGAGCGGAGCTGACGGGAAGCCCCGACCGGAGGGAGGCACGGCCGCGACGTGAGCCCGACGCGCGGAGCGCGGCGAAGGGGGGCCGAGAGCGCCGTCCTCGGCGCGGGGAGCGATAGCGCCGCAAGCGGCGCGGCGAGCAGAGACCGAGCCGGACAGAGCGAACGCGAAAGGATGCCCGATTGAAGCGACGGGAGCGACGAGGCCCGCCTGTGGCGTCCAGGATGCCACCGGGGGACCGTTGGTGTGGTCACGCGCTGGCGTTACCGCTCGCTGGGTCGGGCGCCAGAGGCCCGGCTACCCATGCCAACCCGTGCGGAAGTAGCGGAGCTCACCGGCCACGATGCCGCCGAAGAACAGCGCCAGGAGGCCGCAGACGCCCGCGTTGCCCGACGGCCAGCCGGCGTGCCAGGCGCCGACGGCCGAGGCCACAGCCAGGAGCCCGTAGAGGAGCACCGGCACGGGGGCCGAGAGAAACCGACGGAACGCAGGTGAGGAGTGGAACGACATGGTGAGACACGGAAGAGGGACACGCGGCCCGGAGCGAGGACCGTAGCGCCGACGGCGCACGCTCCCGCGCCCGCACCGCGCGGACCGGGGGCAAGGCCGCCCCTCCCTCTCCTCGGGAGGGAGAAAGGGCGCGTGCGAGGGCGGCGTGCCGCCCGACGGCCTTGCGGCCGGGAGCCCGGTGTGTTGCTTGCCGAGAGCGCCGCCGCCCCCTCCCCCTTTGCCGCGCCAGCGGCCGGGGCGACGATCCCTGGGCGCTGGTGGGCGAAGCCCGCGCGCCCGGGGTGAGGAGCGCCGAGTCCCTCGCGGATAGGTCCCGTCGGGATTTGCTGCCTGAGAGCCCGCCAGACGGCCGGGGACACCTCCGTGGCCTCCTCGTCCAGTTCAGCGCCCGAGCGCGCCTGAGGGGCCACAGAGGGCGCGAGAGGGGCGGTGACACATGGAGTGGCAGACCGTGCGTGCGTTCGTTGTCTGCCCCTCTCCCCTGCTCCTCCATGCCCTTCGCGTTCGACGCCAGTTCTGGCGACGGCTCCTCCCAGCCCATCGCCACGCCCGGATCGCTCTTGGTCACGGCCTACGTCGAGGCCGACGCGCTGCCGCGTGGGCCCGAGTTGCCGCTCGTGCTCAGCCGGGTCTCGGCCGGCTTCCCGTCGCCCGCCGACGACTACGTCGAGGGGCACCTCGACCTCCACGAGCTGACGGGCGCGCTATCGCCGTCGTGCTACTGGATGCGGGCCGAGGGGGAGTCGATGACCGGGGCCGGGATCCTGAGCGGGGACTTGCTGCTCGTCGACCGGGCCATCGAGCCGACGAACGGCGACGTCGTGGTGGCGGCCATCGACGGCGAGCTGACGGTCAAGCGGTTCCTGCGCCTGAAGAACCGGACGGCGCTGCTGGCCGCGAACCCCGAGTACCCGTCGATCGAGCTGTGCGAGGGGCAGGAACTGGTCGTCTGGGGCGTAGTGACGTACGTGCTCCACAACGCACGAGGCCGGTCGTGAGCGGGCGTGCAGAGCTGGCTCCTCTCCCCTCCCCTGCCCACTCCGGTGCGTCCGCCTCGGAACCGAGGCGGGAGGCGTCGCGACCACGGCGCCTGTTCGCGCTCGTGGACTGCTCGGCGTTCTACTGCTCGTGCGAGCGCGTCTTCGACCCGAGCCTGGAGGGGGTGCCCGTAGCCGTGCTGTCCAACAACGACGGGTGCATCATCGCGCGTAGCCAGGAGGTCAAGGACCTGGGCATCCCGATGGGCGCGCCGTTCTTCAAGCACCGCGATGAGTTGGCGGCACAGGGCGTCCGGGTGTTCTCGTCGAACTACACCTTGTACGGCGACATGTCGCGCCGGGTGATGGCGTGCCTGGAGACGTTCACGCCGGACGTGGAGGTGTACTCGGTCGACGAGGCGTTCCTGACCGTCCCGACGCCAGAGGGGTCGCCAGAGGCCGTGTGCGCCGCGATGGAGGCGCGCGCACGAGAGATCCGGGCGCGCGTGCTCCGGTGGACGGGGATCCCGGTGCGCGTCTCGTGGGCCGAGACGAAGACGCTGGCGAAGGCGGCGAGCGAGTGGGCCAAGGAGAAACTGGGGGCGGGGGGCGAGCCGTGCGTCTGCCTGTGGGGGCACCCCGACCGGGACGACTGGCTGGAGCGGATGGACGTGGGTGACGTGTGGGGCGTGGGGCGGCGCTGGGGCCAGTCGCTGCGCGACCTGGGCGGCTCGACGGCGGCCAAGCTGTCTCGGATGCCGGACCGATTGCTGCGGCAGCGGTTCAACGTGGTGCTGCTCCGGACGGCGATGGAGCTTCGGGGCGTCTCGTGCCTGCCCCTGGAGCAGGCGCCGGTGACACGCCAGACGCTGGTGAAGAGCCGGAGCTTCGGGGAGCCGACATCGGACGTGCGCGCGATCTCGCAGGCCGTGGCGACGCACGCAGCGCGGGCGGCGGAGAAGCTGCGGGCCGAGGGCCTGGTGGCGGGCCGGATCTCGGCGTTCGTGACGACGAAGCGGTTCGGGTCGGGGCCGCACCGCTCGGGCGGGTGCGACGAGGCGCTCCCCGCCACGGCCGACACGACGGCGCTCGTGGCGGCGGCACGGCGGTGCTTGAGGCGGGCCTACGTCGATGCCGACGCCAGAGGCCGCCCCTACCGCTACCGGAAGGCGGGCGTGATGCTGGCCGAAATCCGGCCGGAGGGGACGGAGCAGCGGGGCCTCTTTCCCATTGCCCGCGTCGCCTCGGCAGCGGACCGCCAGAGGCAACGAGCGCTCATGGAGGCGTTGGACGCGGCGAACCGTCGGTTCGGGAAGCGCACAGTCGTGGTGGCCGCGCAGGGATGCCCGTCGACGCTCCGGAGGACGCGGGACGGGTCGCCAGAGGCCCCGGGATGGGAGATGCGGCGGGAGCGGATGAGCCCGCGGTACACGACGCGGTGGGACGAGCTAGCCGTCGTTAAACCTGGCTGAGCTGACGTCGTCGACACGGTCATGGCAATGTTCTTCCACTCTACGACTCTACTCTTGCAATGGCTTAGAGTCCTCTAGTTCAGACGAGGCGGTCGTATCCTCGGGCGTCGACGCAGGACCCGGTCGTACTATTTGGGGCAGGGTGTCGAGCGCGGCGCGGACTCGGGCCTCGACAAGCGAATCCATGGTGGCCTGGAGATCCGGATCGTCCGCTAGGGTCACGGAATCGGTCGGCTCTTCAGAGGCGTCGGTGGCGCCGAGCACGGTTGAGACGCCGAGCCAGACGACAGCGATCAGCCCGATGTGGATCGCACGGGCGGCGGCGCGCTGGACGCCGACGAGGAAGTCGAGGCGGCCGTCGTTCTCGGCCGCAGCTTTGAAGAGGCGGGAGGCGTGGTACCGCTTGATCTGGTCACCGTCGGTCGCGTCAAACACGTCCCGGCGAACCTGAACAATGGACGTGGAGCCGGTCTGGAGGACGCGGAGGAGGAGGAAGAGGGCGGCGACGAAGGCGAGCCCCGCGACGGCAGCGGGCGTCGAGAGCGGAGCGTCGCTAAGCGACCAGATGGCGGCGAGGAGGAGGCCGCACAAAGTGAGTTGGAAGCGGGCCTTGGCCTGGACCGTCTCGGAGCGGTCGTCGGTCTCGGAAGCCACGCGCTCAGCGAGAGCGAGGAGGGCGTCGGCGTGGGCCGTGGACTCGGCGATCTCGTCGGCCGTGAGCTCCAGGCTGAGATCCCGTCTCGCCCCCTCGACGACCGTGTGCGGACGGTACTTCGAGGCGCGGACCTCAGCGAACGTGGGTTCCTCATAGAGGAGCCGCTGGAGGAGGAACGTGAGGGCGTCGCGGAGCCAGATGAGCGGTCGTTCGACGACCTTCGCGTAGACGTACCAGAACGGGTGCTCGTCGCGCCTCACCCGTCGCCACGCGCGGCGTAGGTGGCGCCGTGCCCATCGCCGACGCACTGCGAGGCGCGTCGTCCGCCGCTGGGACGGCGGTCGCGGCGGTGGCCCCGGCGGGCCTGGAGACGCTGGGGTCGGCGCGTTCACGGCTGGAATGCACGCTCGAAGAGGGTCCAGATCTCGGCCCCGCCCACGAGATCGAGCCACGCCCACTGCCCGTTGGGGTTAACCTCGAAGAAGACCCATCGGCCGTCGTCGTCAACTGCGAGGTCGACGGCGGCGAAGCGGAGGCCGTAGCTCGCGACGAGGTCGCAGACGCCACGTTCAATGTCGTCGGGCAGGTCGACGGGCTCGTAGGCGACCCCACGCATCTCGTCGCGGCGGATGTCGAGCCGGGGGGTCTCGGACACGAGGTCGGCGAGGCCGAGCGCGACGGCGTGGCCGTCCACGAGCGTAACGCGGACGTCGAGCCGCTTCTCGATCCGCTCTTGGAAAAGGGTCGGGGCGCCGGCGAGGTCCGGGGGGTCGTCGATGTCAGCCCGGGTGAGGGCCGAGGTGTAGATAGCGGTGTCGTCGGACGGGTCGTCGCGCTCGAGGTAGCCGCTGGCGAGCGGCTTGGCAATGACACACCCGTCTGTTTCGCGCCAGAGGTCGAGGAGGCGGCCGGGGTCGCGGGTGACGAGGGTCCGGGGCGTGTGGAGGCCCAGCGACCGGGCGCGCGCGAGCTGCTCGATTTTGTGGGACGCGCCGGCGTTGCGGGCGGGATGGTTGATCCAGCGCTCGGCAGGAACGAGCGCCAGGACGCCGTTGAGGGCCTCGGCCCATTCGAGACCGCGATGGTACTCCTCGTATGGATCTTCGGCTGGCCGACCTGGTGGCCGGAGGGGGCCGGGGCGCCGGTACCAGACCGCGCGCACCGTCTCGGGGGCGACTTCACGGCCGTGCGCGCGGAGTCGCGGGCCCCTGTCGAACGAGGCGTCGAGGTCGTCTGGGAGCGCGTCGGTGTCGAGCCGGAGGAGGGGAACCCGGCCGCCGAGGCGGTCGCAGAGGTAGTCGGCCGTCCGGTCCCCGCTGTGGGTCAAGACGAGGGCGGCGCTCATGCGGTGAGCGCGACGAGGGGCCGGGCGTAGACGCGCTGGTCCTGGTCCTCGCGCGAGCGGGTACTGGTGCCACTGGAGGCCGTTCCGTGTTGGTCCTGTTCCTCGCGGGTCTTGGTGGCCGTCAGGAGGGCGACGTGGTGGTCCGCCTCCTCTCGTGTCTCGGTGAACGTGGTAGTCGGGCCGGCGTGGAGCGGGCGGAGGGAGCGCTGCTGGTCCTGCTCCTCTCGGGTAGCCGTCTTGGTCGGACCCGCCGAGGGTGTGTCCTGGTCTTGCTCCTCGCGTGTGTCGGTGGCGGTCCCCGTCCCAAGAAGGGCGAGGGACCGGTCTTGGTCCGGCTCCTCACGAGTGAGCGTATGAGTCTTGGGGGCTACCTCGTCGCGCTGGGCGGTGGGCGTCTGGAAGTGTTGGATGAAGGCGGCGGGCATTAGCGTTGTGAACTGATTCGACCAGGAGTTTAACCGAAGCCTTGGGTGCCAGCTGCTCTGTGCTACGCGCTCGCCCGAGGCGACGGGAGTGACGCATCGACGACGACGGACGTGACGTGACGGTGGGGCTCGCTCGCGCTGGCGGCCTTGGCGGCCAACGCCGCACGCAGGCGCTCGATCCCCCCACGGCGTGCAGTGCGAGCCTTGGGATGGAGGTCTCCGGTTCCGGGGTCGAACCAGCCGGCCGATCCAAACCAGCCGACGAGATAGACGCCGTGCTGCCGGGTGACACCATTGAGGTATCCCTGGGCGAGCTGGTCGGCGAGGGCGTCGTAGAGGTGACGGTTCCAACTGGCCTTGACCTCAACGACGACGGTAGCCGTCTGCCCATCGGGCATCGCGTGCGATACGAGGAGGTCGGTGGCGTGGCCGCGCTTGACCTGGGCTTCCTGCGCGACCAGAACGCCGTGAGGACCGAGACGCTCGCGGAGGAAGCGGAGGGCGAGGTCCGAGAGCGCCCGCTCGTCCTTCGGGGCTGTGAGCGTGGGGTTCGCTCTCCGGCTCGAACGGAACACGGCGACGTCGTCGGGGAGGCGTGCGGCTGCCTTCGAGTCGGTTCGGGCGAGGGCCTCGGCCATCCGGAGCGCCTCGCGGCGCGTGACGCGGTTCCAGAGATCCTCGACGCGCGGGGCTTCCTCAGCGTGGAGCCATTCCTCGAAGTCGCCGAGGGATTCGACGACGATCTCGTAGAGGTCGCGGGCCGAGCGTGAGAGGCGCGCGCGGGTGTCGAGGAGGAGGGCGAGGAGGTCGTCGGGCTCGACGGGACGGTGCGAACGCTCTCGCCGTAGGCGCTGCGCCGCGCCTACCTGGAAGTCCGTCGTCTCGGCGCCGAGCACGTCGCGGAGGCTCTCGATGGCCGCCAGCGACTCGGGCGTCGCTTGGCTCACCAGTTGAGATGAGAACGAGTGACGAAGGGACCGGATGTCGTCTTCGGGGGAGGGGGAATACACCCCTTTGGGCACGGGGGGGTCGTCCTCGGGGGGGAACAGGCTGTGGAGGCGGCGCTCCAGGGCCACGAGGGCCGATACCGGGGTCTCAGCGGGGGCGCCCCTCCCGCCCCACCGGCTGGCGATGCGGGTGAGGAGGGTGCGGGCGAAGGCGTCGTCTTGCCCGAAACGCGCGCCGATCTCGGTCCACGCCCGGGCGGGCTGGAGCCGGACGAGGCGGATGGCCCAAGGGATGGCGTCGTCGGGGCTGTCCGTCCGCGCGCGCTCGGCCATCCAGTCGAGGACATCGGGGTGGCCGCTTTCGGCGAGGTGATCCGCCGCCTCGGCGAGCGCAGCGTCGGAGAGGAGGCCGCCGCGCACCGCGTCCGCCAGCGTGTCGGAGAGGCGAGGGTCTTGGAGCCCTTCCATCGCGCCGAGCAGCGTGGACGAACACCGCCCGATCTGGAGCGCTCGGGCGAAGTCGGCGACGACACGGTCGGGGTCCGCGTCGTACGCCCGGCGGAGAAGGTCACGACTCCGGCCGAGCGCGTTCCCGGAACCGCCTCTAGGCGAGAGGAGGAGTGCTGGCGCCCAGGCCGACCACGCGAACGTGCTTAGTCGGTCGAGCGCGTCCGGGTCGCGGTCGGCGAGCAACCAGAACGCCTTGACGCCGTCGACGACGCGGTAGGTGAACGTCTGTGGCTTCTCGTACGCCGTCCAGTCGCCCTCCCCCGGCCGGACGGCGCCGAGGTACGCCTCCGCCAGACGGGTGAGGCGGGCGCGGAGCGGCTCGTCGAGTGTGTCCCAGGCGCCGAGAGCGGTAATGTCGTGTGCCCAGTCCCCGTTGCGAAACCGCATCTTCCCGTTCTTCGGGTCGAGCGTGAGTAGATAGCAGACGTGTCGCCAGGCGGTCGCGACGTCCTTACCGTGCTCGGTGAGCGCCGCCTGGATCTGGTCCTGGATGGGAGGGTCCGGTGGGTCGGGGCCCTCGCGCTTCGGTCGCAACCACTGCTCCCGGATGCGTTGGACCTCCGGGTCGCCGAGGTCCCAGGCCCGGTAGTTCCAGCGGACGACGTAGGCGACGCGTTCCGAGGTTTCTTCGGCGGCCTCAATGGCGGCCTGGACGGTCTCGCGTGTCTCGACGTCCCCGGGCGTCGAGAGGTGGTTGAGGAGGCTCTGGCAGGCGTCAGCCGTGGCGTCGTCCCCGTCGGCTTCAGCACGCGCCAGCCGCTCGATCACCCATGGCACGTCGGCGGATCGGAACGGGGCGAACCGGACTTGGACGAGAGCCGCTGCCGAGCGGTCGGTCTCCTTCCGGGTCGCGCGGAGCAAAAGGCCGAGGAATGGCGCTCGGTCGGCTGCCTCGCTAAGGGCACGACGGAGATCGGCATCGTCGAGGTATCGCCCAAGGCGCACGTCGCGGAGCGCGAGGTCGACGAGGAGCAGGGCAAGGCGGCCGGCGAGGGCGGGGACATCGAGCCGGGTGGCGGCGGCGAGCACCACGGGTCCCGCGAGGTTTGGGGCGGCCTCTCCCCCGCCCTCGTGGACCCATTCGAGGGCGTCGACGAGTTGATCGTCCGTCACGTCACCCTCAGAAAGCGCTCGTTTGAAGAACACGTCGTCGGTGATGTCGTTCTCGTCGCGAGGGTCGAGCGAGACCGACGCTGCGAGGTCGCGGAACGAGAGGTCGCGAGGCCAGAGGACCGACCGGGCGGCTTTGCGGAGGGAGGCTGCCTCCTCACTTTCAGCGGAGTCGAGGGCGAGGGTTCGCAGCTCGGAAAGGGACTCCGGTCGGTCGAGGTGGGAGGCGCCGTAGACCATCGCGGTCCGCACCTGGAGCGGAAGCGACGGGTCCAAAGCCCGTTCGATGAGGCCCGGCGCGAGATCGTGGAGCCTGGACTGGACCGCGATCCAGACGGCCTCGCGACGTGCCCACGGTGAGCGCGCTGGGGCATCAATCCAGTCGAGGAGCTGGTCTCGAAGGGTGGCGTGACGGAGCCCCCGGAGGGGACCGACCCCATCGCGGAAGTCATCGAGACGCTCGTCGTCGAACGCGGCGAGGAGATCGTGGGTGGCCTGCTCGCGCCGGGCGTCGGAGAGGGCCTGTGGATCGCCGGCGAGCACGACGTGGGGGTCGGTCGCCGAAACCCTCTCATGGACGCCCTCGACGAGGGAGGCAGTCCACCCGGCTACGACGCGGAGTTGGGGCGCGACTCGCCCGTCGGAGGTCGCGGCGATGAGGTTGAGGGCTTGTCCCGGGGAGGCACCTCGGTGCCGGAGGTACCACGCCGCGAGGAAGTCCGCGATTGATTCCTGGGTCCACCGGAAGGCATCGCGCCCGGCGGATCGGAAGAGGCCAGTGTGGCGGACCACGTCGGCCAGCTCGGCCTCTCCAACCGTTAGGGGCTGTCCCGCAGCGTCCCGTTCCAGCCCCTTTGCCTCGCGGGCAAGGAGCGCGCCCTCGGTGGCGAGACCAGGGGGCGCCAGAACGAGGGTGGCTCGTTCTCCGAAGCGCATGAGGGCCGCCAGGCGGGCCGCGACGCGGAGCCGGTCCTCGGGATCGAGGCGGCCGAGTTGGCGGGTCTCGCGGCGTTTCGAGTTGTGTTCGTGGCAGAGGAGCCGGGCGCCCTCCTCGAACAGTCCAGCTCGGGTGCTGGGGAAGCTGCGGTCGCGGGCGTAGAGCTTGAGGAGCCAGAAGAGGGTGAGGGGCTGTGTCGCCCACGGCCCCACGCCGTGCTCAACCACGGCTGCGAGGAAGTCGCCGGGGTCGACGCCCGCTGTCTCCGCTGCGAGGCGGACGTCAACGCGTCGGAGCGGGGCAAGGTGGAGCGTCTGAACGTTCTCAGTCCCCCACAGGCTGCGGAACGCTTTCGTGGCCGAGGCGGGCCAATCCCCTCCGCGGCTCGCGATGCGGAGACGGAGGGCTCCGGCTCGCTGGCGTCGGCGATCCGCGTCAGCGGGGAGGGTCTCCGTGAGGGCCTCGACCAGGAGCGCCGCCGCGTTCTCGACGCGGAGGAGCGCCTCGTCGTAGGCGTCGACGACGAGCGCGAGCGCCTCTCCCCTCTCTCGCCAAGCCGTGAGGGCCGGTGCGTCCGTGAGCTTCCGGTCGAAGCTCCGCTCGCCGCCGACCGTGCCGAGGTCGACGTAGGTGGAACCTGGGACGCGAAGGGCGTCGAGCTCAGTCGTCTTGCCTGCGCCGGGCTCCCCGAGAAGGACGAGGCACCGGACTCCCTCGAGGTCGGCAAGCGTGCGGGCGCTGGCGTTCGCGTAGCGGAAGCCTCGGATGTTTGGCTCGGGGTCCCTGAAGAACCCGTCCGCGTCGACGGAGGCATCCGTCCCTTCGGGCAACCAGAACCGTGTCCATGGAACGAGAGGCGACCCGTCCCGCGTTGTGAGTAAAGGGGTAGGGTGGCTCATGGAGCGGGGTCCACTGTCCCATCCGGGTCGATGATGTGGACGTGGGGGGACTCGGCGAAGAGGATCCGCTCACCGGCGACGCGGGCAGCGACATGGCCCATCTCGAAGAAGTCGGGGGCTGGCTGACTGGGACGGCGGGTGTGGCGGTGGAGGATGCGCGGGGCATCAATGGGGATGCGAAGCGTGCGAGAGTGCCCCTCGACGTGCTCCACGACGACGCGGCCAAACTGGACCACCGAGATGAGATGCCACTCGCCGAACGTGAGACCTGAGAGGTACGCGAAAGGGAAACCGTCTGGGTCTGCTCGCTGGAAGGCCTGGGCGCTGGGGTACGACGTCCGCATCTCGACGGCACCCTCGGTAGAGCCCTCGGCAAGCTGGTCGATCACCCCGATGATCTGTGCCTGGGCGAGCACTTCCTTGAGGGACGCCTGAAGCTGGTCCTCGACTCGGTGGGCCTGAGCGATGCTCCAGAGGCCATCGAGGAGGGCTTCGATGGCGGGGAGGTGCTCGGGGTCTAGGTCCTGGATGGTCCCATGAACGGGCCCGCTGGACATCCGCCCCCCTCGGTCCGTGTGGACCTGGATCTCGATGGGAGCGTCGGCCTGCTGGGCGGCGACGGCGGTGCCGACGAACGAGACCATCTCGTGGAGGCCGCGGAGCGGGACGCGCTCGTCGGCGCCAGGCGGCTCGAACGAGACATCGAAGCGCTGGTCTTCGGCGCGGAACGTGACCGAGACGTGCCGGCCACGAAGGCGGACGCGGAGCGGGACGCGTCCCCCCTCCCCCTCCGGGTCATCCGGGACGTGCACCGAGGCGGAGGGCGAGACGAAGAGCTCGGCGCGAGCGGAGGCCTCGCGGGCGAGCGACGGGACGGAGAGGACGACGTCGGCGGCGTCGGCCGCGGTGGGGGGCGGCCCGACGAGGGTCCCGCCCTGGATGGAGAGGAGCGGGGTCTCGTCCCGGAGCCCGAACCGCTGGCGGAAGATGTCGGCGTGGGCGAACGGGACCTCGGTGCGAAGGCCGACCTCGAGCTCGGCTACTTGGACGACGGGGTGGACCCCTGGGGGCGGCGTGAGCGTGGCGACGCCGTGGCCGTCCTCGAAGCCGGCCGTCCGGACGACGGTCCGCTTCCAGGTGGCGTAGTCACCGGGGACCGCCTCGACCTCGGCGTCGAGGGCGGCGAGGAGGCCGCGGCCCGAAAGCGGCTCGACGAGGCGACCGCGGAGGTAGGCGAGGGAGCGGTTGACCTTGTGGAGGGCAGTGACGCCGGCGACCTCGCTCTGGCGCTGCTGTTCGAGGACGCCCCGGATCTCGTCCTCGCCAACGTGGACGAGGTAGACAGCCTGGGGGTGGTCCTGGCCGTTCATCTCCAGGACGAGGAAAAACGCGGGATCAGGGGTCTCGGCGAGGCGGAGCCAGGTGGTGAGGGCGACCTTCGAGACTCGGCCGGTGGGCTTGTCGGTGGCTTTGACCTGGATCCGGGCGCGGAGCGGGAACGCGTCGCGGTGGCCGAGGGTGGGCTCGCCGTCGCCGGCGGCATCGGGAGGCGACTCGAGGAGGCCGTCCCATCCGGCGCGGTCGTCGAGCGAGCCGTTGAGGACGTAGCCCACGCTGTGGACCCACGAGGCGAGGACGCTCTCGCCGAGCTTACCGAGGGACTCGCGGGACCGGTAGACCTTGGAGGGCATGGGACGGATGGGGCGGCCCCTCCCCTGGCCGACCGGCGCCAGTGAGGCGCTCAGCGACCTTCTCCTGCGTCGCGACTGCCGGACGGGGCCCGCGCCGGATTCAGGCTCGGCGCGCAACAGGGCGTGCGCTAGGTGCTTCTGGCGGGGCGTGTACAGGCGGGGAGGCTCCGGGCGGGTGTCAGGAGGCCACGTACTCGCGGATGTAGGCTTCGAGGACGGAGGTCATCGTGACGCCGTCGGTGGCGGCGCGGACCTTGAACTGGCGGTGGAGGTCGGCGGGCAGGAGGAGGTTGATGCGGGAGCGGGGCACATCGTCTTCCGATGAAGCGATCTTCATTTCTTCCTTTGCCGCTTTCCGTTTCCGCGGGGTGGCCTCCCCCCTCCCCTGCCGCGTGGGCCTTTGCGCCTCTGGCGTGGGCTCGGGGTCATCGGCGACCTGCCCGAGCAAGTCGTCGAGGTCGCCGACATAGGAGGCGGGCTTCTTGGTGACGCCGCCGAGGGGGTTGCTCGCGCGTCCCTTCGGGGTCGCTTTTGGGGTCTTGGCCATGCGTGGGGGTGGCTAGGCGGTGAGGAGCGGTTCGATCTCGGCGAGGACGGCCCGGATCTCGTCCGCAGCCTTTCCGTCGGGCTCGTGGTCGATGACGGAGAGTCCCGCGGCGAGGGCCTCGGCGTAGGCGACTCGCTGGGAGGTCCGGGCCTCCAGGACGGGGAGCCCGTAGCCGTCCAGAACCTCCTGGATGCCCGCAGCGAGGCGAGTCCCGGGGATCTGGCGAGACACGACGAACGCGGCGCGGGGCGACCCCTCGGTAACGGACCGTCTGGCCGTCACGATGTCGACGAGGTCCGAGGCGGCCCAGAGGTCGGCGGCCGAGGGCTGGACGGGGATCAGGACGACGTCGGCGGCCTTGACCGCCGACACGGACATCGGAGCGGCTTTTGCGGCGCCGTCGATGACGACGACGTCGAACGCGGACGCGACCTTGGGGATGTCCTTCTCGAGCGTCGGGCGGTCGACGCCGAAGACAGGGGGGAGGTCGACGTCGTCCCCGGCCGTCTGGCGCCAGTCGCGCGCGGTGCCTTGGGGGTCGGCGTCGACCACGAGGACGTTCCGGCCCGTAAGCTGGAGAGCCCGGGCGAGGTTCGTGGCGAGGGTGGACTTGCCGGAGCCGCCCTTCGGGTTGAGGACGGCGAGGACAGTGGCAGGCATGGGCGGGTCCAGGCGCGGGGGCGAGCAAGAATTGAAGGGATGAAGATATGCACAGAGCGTCACGTCTTCATCGACTTCGAGCTACGAATGAAGCCATGCTCACATGAAGCGATGAAGATTTAAGAGGCCTACTCAAATGAGCGCCTCTTCATCTGGTATGCGGTCCGTGCCCGCCGTCGACGCGGGCAAGGGTGGTCCGCCGCTGCGGCTACCCGTCGAGGAGCTCCGCCATCCGCGCCTCGACGATCGGACGGAGTCCCTTGGCGTCGAGGCCCTTGTCGCGGTAGCGCGCGCGATTGACGCTGTCGAGGTCGGCGACGGCGCGCGTTTCGAGCTCAGCGCGCTCCGTGTCCGAGAGCCCCGCGAGGCGTTCGCGGACGGCGTCTCGGGCCTGCCTGGCCCGGGCCTGCTCGGCCTCACGCGCGCTGTCAGCCTTCCGCTGCCGTGCCGACTGCGCCGCGGCGGATCCCGCGCGGGCGGCGGCCGACTTGTCCTCGGCGAGGAGGGCAGGGGGGAGGCCAAAGTCCTTCTCGATGGCAGCGACGAACCAACCGGCCGACTTGGGCGGCTCGCCCGAGGCGAGGAGCCAATCGAAGTGCCGGACCTGGCGACGCACGGCGTCGGGCTCGTGGTCGGTGACGAGCGTTCGGGCTGCGGAGACGGAGAGGCCGCGGCCGGCGAGCGCTTCGAGGAGGTCGCGCTGGGTGGGAGAGAGGGCCGAGAGGCCGTCGTGTTCGGTGGTAAGCGCAGGGGCCGCCCGCCGGATGCGATCGAAGACGAGCTTCTTGCCCGAGTCGGTCTGGGAGTCGGCGATCGCCCAGGAGCAGTAGCCCCGCTCGGTGAGCTCGTCGAGGGCTGGCTCGAGGACCTGCATGACCTGCGAGATGTACTTTTTCGAGTGCGAGATCTCCAGCTTCACGTGCGCGAGATGCAGCACGTCGATCTCGGCGTGGCCCGTCTGGCGAAGGTGCTTGTCGAGCCAGCGGTAGAGGCGCTTGGCGACGGGGGAGGGGAGGTCGTAGAAGAACGAGGTGTCGAGCCGTTTAAAGCGCGACTGCTGGAAGATGGTGAAGAGCCGCTCGTTCCAAGCGACGGTGAGCCGCGTGCGCCCCGAGTCCGCGTCCTCGACGAACTCGTAGTTGTCGAGGATGTGGAAGCCGGCCTTCGAGAACGTGCCCGACTCGGGGTTCCAGAGGGCGTTCGTGGTGATGTAGACGCCCGCGAGTTGGTCGAGGGCACGCTTGAGGCGTTCGTAGGCGCGGCCGTCGGTCCCCCAGCCCATGAGCTGGAGGAGCTCGTAGGGGACGGCCGTGACCGACCGGGCCTCGAAGTCGTCGCGCGAGGCCTTGTGGAAGAGAGCGATGAGGAGCTCCTCGGAGGCGTACTCGGGGAGGCCGAACTCGTCGGAGCCGGTGACCGTCTTGTAGAACTTCCGAGTGCGGCCCTTGTGGTCCTTCCCCTTCCACTCGGTCTTGAGCGTCTTGCGCGAGCGGGCCCGGCCGAGCGTCGTGAACGCAAGCTCGATGAGGTTGAGCTCGTCGCGGCCGTAGGGGTCGGGACGCCGGGCGTCGTCGC
This sequence comes from Bacteroidota bacterium, assembly GCA_012960515.1. Lineage (GTDB taxonomy): Bacteria > Bacteroidota > Rhodothermia > Rhodothermales > Rubricoccaceae > Rubricoccus. The sequence continues at coordinate 48,921 of DUBD01000191.1, forward strand.
CAGCGGATGGGGGGAAGAGGGTGGCTTGCTCCTGGGCCATCGTCGGGGGGAATGCAGAAGAGTACGGCCGACCGTCCTCCGGAGTCCAGAACACAAACGGACCCGCCCCCAACCACAGGAGGGTAGTAGAGTTAAAAGAGTTAAAAGAGTCTACGGGTGTTTATGGCGCCCTTGGAGGTAGCCGGAAGCGGTTGCGCCGCAACGCGATAGGGGATCCAGGAAAATCGGGTCGCTTACTTTAAACCACGAGGATCCTTACTCCAAGCCACGTGTGCGCTTACTCCAGAACACGAGGATCCTTACTCCAAGCCACGTGCCCGCCTTACTTCAGACCACGTGCCTCTTACTACAGACCACGTGGGTCGACGGGTCAGGTATCGTGGTCTATGGTAAAACCGCCCCAGGCGCGTCAGGCAGCGGGGTCTTACTCCAAACCACGTGCCTTGAGCCCTGCGAGGTGTGGATAATTCGGCCCCGACTTACTACAGACCACGATAGGTGGGGCGGCTGTGCCGCCGATATGTTGTGCGTCTGCCCCTGACGCAGGGTGGGGTCGTGTTTTATGGTAAGGGGGGACCGCGAGCAAGCCGGTCCGTGAGCCTGCGGATCGCCCGGTGGACCACGCTCGGTCCGGGGAGACCCATGTGGGGGGGCGCTGCCCTGGGCACGGGGCCTCGCTCAAAGGTGCACGCGGGTAGGGCTGCGCTCGCTGTCAACGGCGCATGCGGGCCCGTAGAGGCGGCCAGTTCACAAGACCGTGCACCTTTGCCCAGTGGAACCGTTCACGGAGCGCCGAGAGAATGACCGACATGCGTCCGGGCCCAGCGGATAGCTGTCTGGGCGAGGGTCTCACGCCGTTCCAGGACGGCGACCTCGACCGAGAACCCGGCGCGCAGTTCGATCGGTGTCTCGGCCTCCCCGACGATTACCGCGATCTCGTCGGGGTCGATGCTCAGCTCGACACGCCAACGTGCGGCGTGAGGCTCACCAGCGACTCCCTGTTGGCCGTCGACCTCTGGCGCCAGCGCCACCCGTCGGACGACGCCAGAGGCCTGCCGGGGGCGCTCCTGGGGAATGGCCGGGAACGTGAGTCGGGCCGTCATCCCCGGACGAGCGCGCAGCGCCTCGCGCTCGGGAGCCCAGGCGCGGACGATGTGGGGGACTCGGCCGTCGGCATCCAGCGCCGCGAGATCAAGCACGGTGTCTCCCGCGTCGAGGCGGGCACCGCGACGCTGGGGGAGATCCTCAGTAAGCACGACGCCGCCACGCCAGAAGGTCGCCGGGTCGGCGGCACCGTCAGACTGGCGCTCGGTCCACGGGGGCGCGACCACGTCGAGTCGAGCGCGCCGAGCGAGAAGGCCTGGGTCGTGGCCAATGGAGGTGCGAACTGCCTCGTCCAGGTCGGGCGAGCGGAGCCGAGCGACGAGTTGGCCGGGGCGTACGGTGTCGCCCGCGGCGACGAGGATGTCGGTGAGCAACCCCGGCTCGGCAGCACGAATCGGGAGTACGCGCTCGGGCACGAGACGACCGTCGAGGTCGACGGTGCGCGTGATCGGAACGGTGAGGGCGGCTACGCACGCGAGAACGCCCGCCAGCCCGACGGCGCGGAGGATGCGACGCCCGGCTCTCTCGGCTCCCTGAGAGGGCGGCGGTGGACCGTCGCTGGCAGGCGGGCCTCCGAGTGCCCGACGGGCGTCGGGGACCGTGAGCGTCCACCCTGGCGACTCTTCGGCTACGCTGCCATCTCCGTGCATGGCTGGGCGGTGATGGAGGGAACGGCCCCGGCCCGACCATCCCCGCTGACATCCCGCGCCGCCAGTCGGACGGTGCGGTCCGCGAGCGCGGCGTGTTCGGGCTGGTGGGAGACGAGAACGACGGCAGGCGGCTCGGGGCGGTCGCGGAGCTCGTCCAGCAGCCGTGACATGACGGTGTGAGCGGTCGCATTGTCGAGGTTGGCGGTGGCCTCATCAAGGAGCACGAGCCGGATGGGCGTCGCGGCCACGCGGACACGGAGGAGCGTCCGCGCGAGGGCCAGCCTCTGGCGTTCGCCGGCCGAGAGCGACGCGGCGCCTTCGGCGAGGGCGACGTCGAGCGGGTTGTCCGTGGCCGACTGGCGGGCGAGCTCTCGAACGCGGTCGCCCAGCGCGCAGGCGTCGAGGACGGCGCGCAGCTCGTCGTCCTGAATCGCTCGACCCGCTACGTCCTCGGCGGCGACGACGAGGTTGTCGCGGACAGACGACGAGAGCAGGCCGGGCTCTTGCCAGCAGATGGCCACGCGGTCGCGCCACGCCGGGGCATTCTGGATGCGGACCCACGACGGGCCTCTGGGGCCGGAGGCCTCCGCCTCGATGGTGCCACTGTCGGGGCGTTCGACCTGGCCGAGCAGGCGGAGCGCGGTCGTCTTGCCGCATCCGGAGGGGCCGACGAGCGCGACGGCTTCGCCCGGCGCGAGGTCGAGGCGGGCCAGGTCGAGGCCAGGGGCGTCGGGCGCGTAGCGGAAGCGGACGTCGCGCACGCGAATCCGGCCGGTGTAGCGTAGGCTCGCTTCGCTCGCGAGGGATGGGGGATTCGCTCGCTTCCGCTCGCTGGGGATGGGGGATGGGGAAATGCCAGGAAGGCGTCGCTCAGCTCGGCGGATGGTGGCGCCTGGGTCCGCCTCGGGCGGCTCGTCGGCCAGGTCGAACACGCGGCCGAGGGAGACGGCGGCCTTCTGGAGCTTACCGCCGGCGTCGATGAGGGCTGCGAGAGGGGAGAGGAGGAGCGCGGCGTACGCCTGGAAGGCGACGTAGCCGCCGAGCGTGAGGTCGCCCGCGAGCACGAGCCACCAGCCGAGGTAGGTGAGCGCGGCGAGGTGGAGTGCTCGGACGACGGCGTTGGCGCCGTTGCACACGTACCAGAGCCCGGTCGCCTGGACGGTCCCGGCGTGCGCCTCCGCCACGTGCGTCTGGGCGCGGCGGTAGAGCGCGGCCTCGCAGCCCATGCTCTTGAAGGTGCGGGCCTCGCGGACGGCCTCGATGCGGAAGGCGGCCCACTGGTCGTAGGCGTCGTAAGTGGTCGCCCACCGACGGTTGGCGAGCGTGCCGAGCCCGGCCGTGAGGGCGGCGGTGATGGGCACAGCGACGAGGGCAACGAGCGCCAGACGCGGCTCGATGAGGAACAGGATCGGGGGGACGGCGAGGAGGTAGGCGCTCTGGCTCATGGCCGTGAGCGCGGCGTCGGCGCTAGTGTCGAGGACCTCCTGCACGTCGCCGAAGCGGCCCGCGATCTCGCCGCTGCGCCTCGCCTCAAGCACGCGGGAGGGGAGGTGGAGCACGTGGTTGAAGAGCGCCAGCCGGGCCACGTCGCGCATCCGGGTCCGCGCGGCGAAGGCCGTGAAGCGGAACAGGTTGCGGATGATGCCCTCGCCTGCCTTCGCAGCCACGATGCCGAGGACGACCACGCCGAGCAGCGACACGTTGCCCGCCGGGTAGACGCGGTCGAAGAGGGCAGCCGTGAGGAGCGGCGCGATCAGGCCGAGTCCGCCGGAGACGATGGAGAGCGTTCCCGCACGTGTGATGGCGGGCCACTCCGACCGGAACAGCCGCGCGAGACGGCCGAGGTCGGTGAGCGACTGGCGAAGCCCTGGGGTCTCGGTCGCCACCTCAGCGGGCGACGGAGAACGTTCGAGACGCGGTCGCGGAGCCGTCCACAGCGACCGCCCGGAGCACGTAGACGCCGGGCGCGAGCCGGGTCGTGTCGACCTCGATGGGCACGCGGCCGACGGCGATCTGGTCGAAGGCCACGAGCGCCTCTCGGCCGAGCGCGTCGTAGACGACGGCGAGCACGTGGGCGAGGCGGTCGAGCGTGAGCGTGGCGATCGCGACGCCAGAGGCCGGGTTGGGAGTCGGCGCGGCGAGCGCGAACGGCTGTGCGGCCGGGTCGTCCTCGTCCGCGGTCGCTAGCTCGATGGTGAGGCCGATGTCGCCTAGCGAGATCTCGACGCCGTCGCCGTCGAGGGCCGCCAGCCCGACGCGGTAGGCGCCGATCGCCAGGGCCGCAATGTCCAGACCGTAGGCCGACGGCTCGCCAGTGGCCGCGGTCGTGCCCCATGTCGTCCAGGGCGATCCGAACACGTCGGGGCGGCCGTCGATGCGGAACGAGGCGACGCCCGCCTCAGCGGACGTGCTCCACTCGATGCGGCCACCGGCGGGGGTCTGCTCGGCGGTGAACGACGCGAGGGCGACCTGCACCGGCGGCGGGCCGAACGCGCGCGCGGCCAGCGTGGCGTCCAATACGAACGGGTTGGCCGTGCCCTGGTGGCCCTCGATGATGAGCGTTCGGTCGGTCTCCGCGTCGTCGGCGGGGTCCTGCTCGTGCCAGTCGAGGAGGACCTCGCGCTGCGCTGCCCAGAAGTCGGCGTCGAGCTGGTCGGCGCCGTTCGGGCCGTAGACCGTCCAGACGTAGAACATGGCGCGGGCCACGTCGCCGGCGACGGACTCGCGAGGCTCCAGCAGGGCGGTCGTCCCGTTTCGCTTCTCGGTGTAGAGGTCACGCACCGAGGCGGTCGGCATCGACGTGTGGGTCTGGCCGTCGGGGCCCCACCAGCGGTCGGCCTCGGCGTCCACGACCTCCCCAAACGGGTGGTCTGAGCGGGAGCTGTTCACCGACTGCATCACCGGGGCGAGGTGGTGCAGGTCCCGGTAGGCGTCGGTCCCGTCCGTCGCGCCCCGGTTCTCGGGCCACAGGTGCTCGGTCGAGTAACGCGGGCTGGCGTTCCACGCCGTGGTCGTCGGATCGAGCGAGGGGTCGAGCCAGACGGCATGGCCCGAGTAGAAGCCGCGCAAGCTGTCGGTGGACGTTCCATCGTCCAGCCGCTCGAGGTGGACGGCGGCGAAGAGGGTGTCGCGGGCGCGGTCGTAGGGGTACGTGCTCGTCGGCGCGTAGGTCGAGGCCAGCGCGCTCACCAGCTCGTCGCCGGTGAGGTCGGGGTAGATGGCGGGCTGCGCCGCCGCCAGAGGGGCGAGCAGGAGGAGAGCGACGTGTCGGAGGGAGCGCATCGGAGGTGGGGTCAGCGGACGATGGTGAGGCGATGCGTTACCGTCTGGGCGCCTGTGGCGACGCGGACGGCGTAGACGCCAGAGGCGAGAGCCGACACGTCGAGCCGCAGGTCTCGGGAGACGTCGTCGTGCCGGGCGACGACGCGACCGAGCGCATCGAAAACGGTGGCCTCGATCCGGGCGCCAGTGGGTGCGGCGATCCGGAGGCGCGTCGAGGTGTGCGCCGGGTTGGGGCGGGGTGCTGAGACGATCAGCGCGTCGACTGCGTCCGCCTCGGCCCCGAGGCGGGAGGGCTCGCCGTCGTCGCGGTCCTCGTCGTGGCCGGGGTCGACGGCCGGGGCGAGGAGCCCGAGCGGGACGGCGTCGCCAGAGGCCCATCCGCTGACGGCATTCGCGATCTGGGCCGAGGGGGCCTGGTAGTCGTTCAGACGCCCACGTGTCTCGGGGAGTGGCCCGGTCCAGGCGAAGTCGGCGTAGGCGTCGCCCGCGCCGGTGAGCTGGAGGGAGTGCCCGGCGGGGAGCGCGCTCCACTCCTGGACGCGGCGGTGCGTGCCGTCCGCCCCGCGCGGCCCTCGGATGACGGTGCTCCACGCGAGCGAGTCGGGGTGGGAGGGGGCACCTCCGCCAGAGGCCTCCGCCTCGGCGGCGTCGAAGACGGGCCCCTCGATGGCGTTGAACCGACAGCCGCCGGTGCTGAGGAACTGCAGGAGGACGCCGTCGGGGTCGGTGAGAGCGAGGCCCTGGCAACCACCGCGGAGGCGCTCGGCGCCCTGCCAGACGGCGCCGATGCCGCCGCCTTCGTCGTCGATCGTGCCGCGGAAGGCGATGGCGGGAGAGCCGTCGGTGCCGTCGCCGTCGACCTGGTAGAGGAATCCGTAGCCCGAGTAGGTCCAGACGCGGTAGCCGTAGAGGTCCGTCCCGGCGCGTCCCGCGATCTCGACGCCTTCGCCCGTGTCGGGTCCGTCGTTCGAGTGGTGTATCTCGTTGATCCAGAGGTCGCGTGGGCGGGGCGCGTTGGGGCCCCGGTAGAACGTCCGTGCGAGGAGCGTCGGGTCGAGCACGAACGGGTTGCGGTTGCCCTGGGCGCGGTAGATGCGCTCGTTTCGCTGGACCTCGAAGGCGTCGACGGGGTCGGCCTCGTGCCAGTCACGGAGCACGTCGAGCGTGGCGTCGATAAAGGCGCGGCCCTCGTCGCCGTCCTCGGCCTCGATGCGATACGTGACGAGGAAGTAGGCGGCCATGCGCGCCACGTCGCCGCGGAGGGCGTGGCGCACGTCGAAGCGGCCGAGCTCGTCCAGGCTCTTGTAGCCGTCGCCGTTATCGGGCTGGCGGAGGAAGTCGAACTCGACGCGGCTCCAGGTCGCCGGGTCGGTCGGCGGCCCCGATGCGTGGTAGCGCGTCGTGCTGTTCCGGAGCCACTTCTGGGTGTCGTTCGGCCCGTCGAAGTCGTCTCCGAAGGCCCGGTTGGAGCGCGCGCTGTTGAAGGTGCCGAAGGCCGGGGCGAGGTGGTGGAGGTCGTTGTGCGAGGCGCCGTCGGTGGACGGACCGGTCTGCGCGCCCCGGCTCCGGGGCCACACGTGCTCCGTGTTGAAGTCCTGGTCCTGCATCTGCGTCCGGGGCGTGAGCGGGCGCTCCCGCTCCCAAGACCGAACGAGCCCGCCGTAGAGTCCGCTCAGGTCGTGGAGCGTGCCGCTGCCGACCTGACGGACGGCCTCGACCCAGACGGTCTCGAAGAGGTGGTCGCGGGCCTCGTCGTAGTGGAACGTCTGGGCCGGGGCGTACGCGGCGCGGATGCAGCTCTCGGCGTTCCAACCCCGGAGGCCTGGGCATATAGCGCCGACGGGCGTGTTCGGTACGAGGACGGCGAGGTCCTCGACGACGGCGTGGTAGCCGTCGGGGTTGGGGTGCATCGGGGCCTCGGCCGCGAGGGCAAGGGCGCCGACCCCGACGAAGCCGGGGACGGTCGTGGCGGGCAGGGCGACGTGGTCGACGTGGACCGTCCAAGCGTGGCCGCTGGCGGTCGGGACGCTCCGGATCTCGACCGGGACGTTCCGACTGTGACCGGCGGTTGGCAGCGAGGGGAGCGAGACCTGGGTGCTGATGGTGCCGTCGGTGACGGCGATCGCGTCGAGGTCGAGCGTCGTCCCTGCCGCGGGCCAGCGGAGCCGGAGCGCGGTGAAGGCCTGGGCGTCGGTGTAGCGGTCGATGAGGTAGAGCGTGACGTCGGCCGCGTGGCTGTTGGGCTCCCGGACGACGGCCCGCAGGGTCCGCTCGCCGGTCGGCCCCTGGGCCACGGCGACGGCGTTCGAGCCCGGCTCGAAGTTGACGCGCGAGCTGGTGATCTTCGGCTTGAGCGCGTCGTCCGTCGTGCCCTCGACGGTCCAGCGGAGCCCGATCTCGGGCGTGTGCTGGTCGATGGGCGTGTCGCCCGCCTGGCAGCACATCGTGTCGAAGAACGCGAGCGCCTGGTCGCCGCTGCCGTAGGTCTGGGCGGCAGCGGGGACGGCGGCGAGCGCGACGAGCCCGGCGAGGAGTGAGCGGGGAAGAGGCAGCATCGGGGCGAGAAGCCTCTGGCGCACGGCGACGCCAGAGGCCTCGTCGGTGGGCTAGAACTGGCAGGCCGGGTCGTCCGGGTCGTAGCCGCCCGAGTAGCACACGCACTTGCAGCCGTCGTCGGCGGGCAGATTGCAGTCGCCGCAGATGTCGTCTCCGGCGAGGGCGTTCCAGCCGCTGACGGCCAGCGCCCAGAGCGAGAAGAGCCCGGTGGCGACGTTGGCCTCTTGGACGTCTAGGTGGGCGCTCGTCTCGGCCGACGCGTCGTGGCCGTCAGTATGGGTGGGTAGCGCGCCGCCGACGACCGAGCCGAGCATGGCGAGGAGCATCAGGGTGGCGGCCATGCGATGCGCCGTCTCGACCAGGCGCGTCCCGACGCCGCGTCCTCCGCTCCCGCCCGTGTCGCCAGGGTCGTCGGCCATCTCGGCCGCGACCCGGTCCTCGTGGGCGCTCGCGCGGATGCCGCCGAGGGACGCCGCCAGCGTGGCGCGTAGGGTCGGCTCGGTACCCACGGGCCGGTTGTCGCCGCCTGCCGGGTCGCTCGAAGCGGATGGCGAGCGGTGGACGACCTTGCGCCGGTCGGGCGGTGCGGCGGCGTGGTCGGGCGCCGGGCCGTCCTCGCTGCCGCCCGTGCCGCCGGCCTGGCTGGACACCGAGCCGTGGCTCTCGTCCTGGTCGCGGCGACGGCTCGGAGGATCGTGGGGGTTCGGCGGATCGCCTCCGGCGGTGGGCTGGCGGTGGATGATCTTGCGCCGGTCCCCCGTCTGCGGGTCGGGCGCCGGGGCGCCCTCGTTGTTGATGACGCGCCGCCGGTCGGAGGCGGGGTCGTGCGAGGGGTCGAGGGTGCCGTCGGCAACGGGGAGAGTGGGAGCGAGAGCGCTCATGGCAGGCGGGCTCGAACGGCCCGTGGCTGGGGCCTTCGTCCTGACGCGGTCTCGGCCGCGCCAGATGTCTGGCGGTGGTTGAGGGTGTCGGCCTCGCGGCCCGGGTGGGCGACGAGGCTGTTCGGCCGCAGGCGCGGCCAGGGCCCTGCCGCACAGATGCGCGGCGGGACCCTCCGGCGGGCAGGCGTGAGGGCACACGCGGCCCGCCGGTGTCGGGCTCACCCGGTGACGGTGAGGTCGTGGAGGGTGCGTGGGTCGTCGGGCGTGGGGCCCTGCTCGTGGCCGCCGTCGCCGCCGGGGTCCTGGTCGGTCCCGACGCCCTGGCTGCCGCCGTCCCCGCTGGCGGTCGCTAGGTCGTGCAGGTCTGGGCCGATGCTGAGAGCGGCGTGCGTGCCGCCGCCCTGGTTTCCACCGTCGCCCTCGGGATCGTCGTCGGTGCCGACGCCGCTCGTGCCTCCGTCGCCACCGGGATCGGCGCCAGAGGCGTCGAACGCGAACGCACGGGGAGCGGGTGGAGGGTCGCCTGGTTCGTGGCCGCCGTCGCCGCCGGGGTGCGTGTCGACGGTGAGGGAGAGCGCGTTGTCGGGCGCCGGTCCGTCTTCGGAGCCGGTGTCGGGGTCGGTGGCTCGAGAGGCAGGGAGGTCGGGCATGGCCGTGGGGGTGTGGGACGCGCTGGCGGATGGGACCGGACGGCGCGGCCAGCGCGCACCGTCCCGGGTCGGGTCACTTCGACTCCGGCCTCGGGGTGAACATGAAGAGCACCCGGAAGACGCGGAAGACGAGGTAGCCGAGGACGGTGACGAGCGTGAGGACGATGTAGAGGTCGGTGTTGCGGACGCCGATCATGAGCACCCGGAGCGCCCCCAGCCCGATGAGGAAGAAGACGTAGACCAGCCCGAGGTTGAAGAAGGGCGCGTCGTCGCGCGACTGGAGATCGCGGACGTCCTGCTCGGTGACGAGCTTGGACTGCGCGCCGTCGTGCATCATGGCGCGGAGGATGGCCGGGTTGCCCTCGGCGCGGCGGAGGACTTCGCGGCGGTAGTGGCGGCGGTCGGCGCAGGCGACGGCGTAGCGCGAGACGAAGTACTCGAAGAGGGCCGCCGTGTGGGCGTCGCCGAGCGGCTCGACGTGGATCTGGCCGAACGTGGCGATAAACGTGCGGAGCGAACGGCTCTGGGGCAGCGACCGGATGGCGCCGATGACGGTGGCGCGCTGCTGGATCTCGCGGAGGAAGAGGCCCTGAGACGGCGACGCTCGGTCGAGCGCGTCGAGCACGACGAGCAGGCGCGGGGCACGGCCCCCGCCGGCGAGGTCGTGGAGCGACTCGACGACGGCGGTCTGGCGCTCGTCGACGGTGCGGAGCAGCTTTTTGACCTCGGCCCAGTCGTACTCGTCGCAGGCGCCCGCGCGCATCTGCGGCGGGATGCCAGGAAGGGCGAGGATGCCGAGCCCGTGGAACGCCTTCGCGAGCGCGTCCACGAGGCGACCGTTGGGCCCGGCCTCGGCGACGTAGACGAGGGTGTAGGCCTCGCCGGGCGTCTGCGGCATCTGGACGTACTTCCGCCGGGCGCGCGTCTGGGCGGCGCCGTCGAGAAGCACGCGTCGGCCCGCAACGACGGCGGCGAGGTCTTCCAGGAGGCGCGTCTTGCCGACGCCCTCGTCGCCCAGGAGGAGCGTGTGGCGACCGAGGACGGCGCGGTCGACGAGTTCGGCCAGGACGTGGCCGTTGCCGAGGCGGATGGGGTCCGTGAGGACGGTGCAGTCGGGCGCTCCGGGAACGCCGACTGGACGGAGCGCCCCGACCGACTGGCCGGGCGCCGCGAGGGCGTCGGGCCGGGAGATCGCCGAGAGCCGGGGAGCGGTCGAGAGCATCTATCGGTGGAGCCTCGTCCAGAGCCGGGTGACGTCGTGCACGACGGGGTCGTCGAGGTGTCCGTTGGCCGCGTGGAAGGCGAGGAGCTTGCCCGCGACCTCCTCGTAGGTCTTGGCGCGACCGCGCTTGAAGAAGTGCCAGCGCTTGGGCGGCTCATCACACAGGAGCGCGCGGAGGTAGCGGACGGCGTCGACTGCGGCGACCGGGCTGGCGATGCCGGTCTCTTCGAGAACGTGGGCCTCGTGGGCGACGGCGCGGTCTCGTCCCACGGCGTCCTCGAAGAGGGCGAAGACCTCGGTGCGGAGCCGGTCGAGCTCCGTCGCGAGGGGGTGGCGCGTGGCCGCCTGCGGCGCCGGGGGTGGGGAGGACGGGAGCGCGGCCATCGTGGGGGCGCTCGGGGCCTCTGGCGGGGCAGGCGGCTCGGCGTGAGCGGAGCCGTCGCCAGAGGTCATCGTGATCGTTTCGGCTGGCTCGCTGGCGCCAGGCTCCGGTGCGGGGGGAGGACCCATCGCGTTCAGGACTAGACCGCTCTGGGAGAGGGGGCCAGCGGGAGAGAGGGAGGTGCCTGGAGATCCGCCCTGCAATTCCGCGACGAGGGCGCCGAGGCCCGTCGCGTGAGGGTGGCTGGGCTCGACGAGGCGAGGGCGCTCGGCGCGTTCGCGGAGGTAGCTCTCGACGGCCTCAGCCTGATCGTCGGCTAGCGTCGCGCCCGGATCGGCGACGGGTGGAAGAGCGAGGGGCGCCGTCTCGCCAGAGGCCCCTCGGCGGGCGAGCGCGAGGCGGTTGGCCTGCTCGATGACGCCGTCGAGGTCGAAGGCGCGGTCGCTCCGGTCGGGGAGCGTCGCGCGGTTTTTCGCCCGGTCGTAGAGCAGGACGCGCCCGGTGACGCCGTCGAGGTGATGGGCGAGCGTGGTCGCGAGCTCGTCGTTGGGCGCGCCGTCTTCGGCCGAGCCGGTGAGGTCAGCGAGGTCGAGGAGAAGAACGCGAGGGCGGTCGGGGTCGGAGAAGTCGTTGACTTCGAGGACGCCGCCTCCGCAGCCGGAGCGCGCGATCTGGCGCGCGACGAGCTCGGCGGACTCGCGGCCGTCGACGTGGAGCTTGAGGCACTCCGCGTAGAAGACGGTCTCGAGGAAGCGGGCGCACTCCGGCTCCGCCAGCTCGAAGAGGCTGAGGAAGGCGTCATGGCCCGCGTCGCGGTGCTCGATGAAGCGCGCGAGCGCCGAGGCGGGCGTGACCGGGAAGCGGTAGTCCGGCGTGGTGCGGGCGACGGTGAGGAGCTGCCCCGACGAGGCCACGAAGGTGTCGTAGGTCGGTCCGAGGGTCCCGTGTCCGTCGCCAGAGGCGGTCTCACCGTGGGCTCCGTACCGGACGACGATGAGCGACACGACCCCCTGGGCCTGCTGGTCGGCGAGGCCTACCGGGTCCGCGAAGGACGCCGGGACGTGCTCGAAGATGGGGTGTGCCGTCGTGAGCATCAGGGTGCGGGGGCGCGGTCGCCAGGAGCCTCTGGCGAGGCGAGCGCGAGGTCGGGGTCGCCACCGGCGTCGAGCGTGGCGAGACGGGCGGCGTTCGTGGCCAGTGCGTGCTCGGCCGAGAGGAGCGCCAGGCGTTGGCGCGCGAGCCCCTCGTAGTCGAGGTCGCCCTGTTCGTACTTCATCTCGGCGAGGCGTGTCAGCTCCCGCTGGGCCTCGACGCGGCGGGCGAGGTAGTCGGCCTCGATGCGGAGCTGGACCGCGGCGAGGTCGGCGCGTCGCTGCTGCTCGGCCTCTCGCTCCCGTTCGTCCGCCTCGCGCTCGGCACGAGCGATGATGCGCTCTCGGGCCTGGGCCTCCTGGCGCTCGCGTCGGGCGTGGTGGAGGTCGATTCGGGCCTCGGCGAGCGTGACGGCGGCGCGGGCGCGGTGGAGGGGGCGGCGGTCGAGGAGCTGTTCGAGCGACCACGAGGCCGTGACGCCCCACGTGTCGCCGGGCCAGCGCGCGATGGCGGCGTAGGCGGGGTCGTAGCCCTGGGACGAGATGGAGGGGAAGGCGAGGCCGCGCGTGGAGACGCTGAGGAAGAAGTCGAGCTGGGGCCGGAGGCGCGCAAGGCCGGAGGTCGCACGCAGCTCCAGCCGGGCGAGGTCGAGACGGGCCTCCTCAATGCGGAGCGCGGCCGTCGACGTGTCGGCGGCGAGGAAGAGATCCGCGAGGGGATCGCCGCTGCCGAGCGGAGCGGGCTCCTGACCGTGGCAGACGGCCGAGCCGAAGAGGGCGAAGACGAGGAGGACGAGGCGCATCGGTCTCAGGCGTGGGCGGGCTCGGGCGCGAGCGCCTGGAGGGACGGCGCGTCGGCCGGGTCGAGGCCGGCGGCTCCGGCCAGCGCCTTGAGAAAGCCGTCCCCAAGGACGGGGCGACGCTCGAAAAGGGCCAGCGTCTGGCTGGCCAGTTCGGCGTGGAAGCCGGGCGGCATCGCGTGGTAGTGCTCGCAGTGGTGGAGCCGGAGCGCGGCGTAGGCCTGCCGGTCGTGGTCGCGGCCGGTGGCCTCGAGCGCGTTGCGGACGACGCAGATGTCGAAGCGGTGCGAGGTCAGCATCCGGTAGAGCGCGAGGGCGACGGACCGGCGGCGGAAGGGGTCGATGGTGTCGAGCATGGTGGCACCTGCGGTGCGGGACTGGGGACTATGCGCTGTCGCGCCGGGACTGGGGACTGGCAAGGGGCGCGTACTCCCTGTTCCCGAGTCCCTAGTCCCGCGCGAGCGAAGCGAGCGCTACCCCTCCGTGTTCTCGCGGATCACGACGCCGTCACCGCCCCGCTGCTTGGTCTGGCGGAAGGTGCCGTTCACGTAGTCGTTGCGCGAGACGACCGAGCCGTCGGCGGTGTCGCCGGAGGAGAGGAGCGTCCGGAGCAGCGTGCCGGTCACGTTGCCCTCGGCGTCGATGGCGAAGTCGGCGCCGTAGTAGCGCGTGCGGACCGAGCCGTCGGGGCCGCCGTCGCGGAGCGTACCCGTCCCGTTGGTATTGAGCGTGGCGACGGGCTCGCGGACGGTGACCGACTCGCGCAGCTCCTGGTTGGCGTAGCTCACGACGGCCTCGCCCTCGGCGGGCGAGTAGACCTGGGCGACGCGCCACGTGTCGTAGGTCGAGAAGCTGGCCTCGGCGTCGTTGGAGGCGCCGGTGAGGTAGGGGATGGAGCCCGCCTGGAGCGCGGAGACGAAGCCCACGAGGTCGGCGTAGGTGAGGAACGAGAGCGTGACCGACTCGACGGCGTCCAGGCCGCCCACGTCGCGGGCGTGCTGGACGCGGGCCTGCCAGACGCCGACGCCCTGGGGCTCGCGGTACTGGAGCTGGACCAGGAAGCCCTTGGCGTTGACGGCGTCGTAGACGCCGGTGTAGGTCGTCGTGTCGACGCGGGCGCTCATCGAGGCGAGCGCAGTGGCGCCCGTCGCGGAGGCCGCGCGAGCGGCGGAGCCCGAGTCGCCGAAGCCGAGGGAGAAGAGCTCCTCCACTTCCTCAAAGGCTGCGGTGACGAGCGCCGATTCGTTCGCGGAGATGGGCTCGATGGGATCGGGGCCCGTGGGGCCGTCCGTCGGGATGGTGGCGTCGCAGGCGGCGAGGAGCAGCGCCAGAGGCGCGAGAAGGAGAACGCGGAGCATGGTGTGGTTGAGGGTGCGCCCGTCGAGGGCTGGGGAGGCCGAGAGCGGCCGGGGAGAGGCGAGGGCACGCCTCTGGCGGAGTGCCAGCTTGGCTGGCATGGGGGGCCGCTGAGCGGCCCAGGGGAGCCTCCTCCTCCACGCCGCGTAGACGGGTGCAGGATCGAAGCTCTCCGGTCGCGCAATGCGCGGCCATGGTTGACTTGCGTCGACCTATCGGTTGAGGGTGTCGGTTCGGGTCTTCGGACCGGGCGGCCACCGGGGCAGGGCTAACAGTCCCCGGTGGCCGTCTCTGTGTGGTTAGAGGTCGGGGGAGCGGTCGAGCGCGCCGGGACGCGGCGCGACGAGCACGACGCGGACCTCGGTGCGGTCGGGCCCGAGGGCGCGGGTCTCGATGCGGCGGACGACGCCCGCGCCAGAGGAGCGGACGATCCCGTCCCGCGAGGCGGTGGCGTGGCGGAGCCGAGCCCGACGGAGACGGGCGGCGGCCTCGCGGACGCGCTCGGCCTGGGTGCGCTGCCAGGCATCGGCGCGAGCGGCGGACTGGGACTCGGCGGCGGCGAGCTGGGCGCGGAGATCGGCGGCCCGGGCACGAGCGGACTCTAGGGCGCGCGCAGGCTCGAAGCCCTGGGCGTGACGCTCGGCGATGCGTCGGGAGGCGTCCTCGGCCTGGGTGAGCCGCTGGCGGAGCGCGACGGGGTCGGACGCCAGAGGCGGACGTGCGCTCTGTGCGGCGGCGAGGGCGGCCTGCGCCTCGGCCACGTCGAGGCGGGCGGTGACGAGCGCCGACGAGGTGAGCACGGCGATCGTGTCGCCGACGGCGACGGTCTGGCCTTCCTGAACGAGGAGGCGGGGCGGCTCGGACGGCTTGTGGGCAAACGTCACGCGGCGGACCTCGGAGCGAGCCGTGTCCTGGGGGTCGTAGTCCTCCGCCTCGCCCTCGCGTGTAAACACGCGGAGTGTGACGGAGCCCTGCTCGACGAGGAAGCCCGAGAGGTTCAGGCGGTCGAGGTCGGCGAGCGTCGCGAACTGGAGCGAGAGCCGCTTCTCCGTGCCCGTGACCGTGTCGAAGCGGAACTCGTCGGGCGTGACGCCCGCGGCCTCGGTGAGCGTGACCTGTCCGTCGATAAGGTGGCGGACGGGCTGGCCGTCGGGACCATCGGGCACGAGCGACTCGAGGTCGGCGAGGACGCGGCCGTCGAGCGTGATCTGGCGGCGGGAGACCTGGACGCGGTCGCCCCGGTGCGCGATGACGCGGTCGGGCTGGAAGTTGGCCGAGTAGGCGGGGCCGAGCGAGAAGACGCGGCCGTCCGTTGTATCGCGGACGAGGAGGGTGTTGGCGCCCGTCGTGCCGACGGCCTCGAAGCGGCCTTCGAGGCGCTGGAGGTGTTGCGGGTCCGAGGCTTCCACTTCGATCTCGACGAGGTAGCCGTCGGCGGACCAGTCGAGAAAGTCGCGGACGGCGGCGCCGGCGTCGGCCTGCACCTTGCGGACGAAGCGCTGGTAGCCGTCGTGCTCCAGGACGGCGAAGGGGATGGTGAGGCAGACGAACGCGATGCCAAAGAAGGCGTCGACGCGGCTGCCGGTCGTCGTGCGGTAGGCCGTCTCCTGGCGGTTGTAGTAAGGGAAGACGCCCCGGCGGTCGGACCATGGCCAGAAGACGCGGACGCCCTGGACGGTCCACGTGTCGAGAAAGGGGTGGGAGACGTAGCCGACGACGACGGCCGCGTAGAGGTGGGGGAGTCCGGTCCAGAGGAAGGGCAAGGCGGCGAGCGCGACGGTCCCCTGGGCCGCGTAGCAGTGCGTGATGGTCCGGTGCCCGAACCGGCGCTCGATGCGCCGCGCGAGGGGCGAGAAGACGCGGCCGACCGTGCTCCCGAGCGTGTCGACGTCGGGGGCCGCCGCTGCGGCGGAGGCGACCACGACCCCAGTGGCCGTCCAGGGGACCTGGAAGAACGTGGCGGCGACGGTGTAGCCGAGGACGCCTCCGGCGATGTGGGTGCCTAATCGCAAGAGGGATGGGGGATGTCGCTCGCTCCGCTCGCAGGGGATGAGGGATGGGGGAAAGGCGAACTGGAGTCGAGGCGGACCTCGCGGTGGGGGTTGAGGCGCTGGAGGTGGGCGAGGACCTCGTCTGGGGTGGCCTCTGGCGTGAAGGGGAGGGGCAGCGGGCCGAGACCGGCGAGGCGGGTCAGGGCGGGGTCCTCGACGACGAAGCCCGTCTGGGACCGGCGGATCGTGAGCGGGGGACGCGAGGGCGGCCGGGTGCTAGAGCCCCACGCCCACGCAGCGCGGGTGCGGCTCTGGGTCGGGGAGGGCGTCGGCATCAGCTCCGGAACATGATGGTGGTGAGCGCCCACTCCTCGGTGCGGTCGGAGCCGTCGAGGCGGGCGTAGAGCTCGACCGTGTATTCGCCCTGGGGGGCGAAGAGGCCATTGGGTCCGACGCCGCGCCAGGCGGCCGTGCGGGAGCCGGCGGTCTCGCGGCGCTCCTCGGTGATCTGCCGGACGAGGGAGGGGCCGTCGGGCCCGTGCTGGACGATTCGGATCTGGACGTGGGCCGGCTCGGCGAGGGTGTAGCGGATCTCGCAGGGCCCCGTGAAGGCGTTGAAGGTGGGGTCGACGCGGAAGCCCGAGACGATCTGGAAGTCGGTGGGGCCGGAGGGCGGCGTGCAGGCGGCGACCGCCAGGAGCGCGAGCGAAGAGAGACGGAGGGCGAGGGCGATCACGGGTCGGTCTGGACGAGGCCGCCGAGGTCGTCGACGCCGGGCGTGTGGGTGGTCGTCACGGTCACCAGAGCCCCGCCGGGGGTGGAGAAGTAGTGGACGTAGCGGGTCGTCGGAGTGGGGCTGGCGATGCCGAGCGAGACGACGTAGCGGTGCCGAGTGACGCCGAGCGGGTCGCCCGCCCCGATAAAGCGGGCCGCGAGGTGGCAGTGGGCGGCCTCGGCCTCTGGCGCG
>DUBD01000191.1:65932-85442 GCA_012960515.1 Bacteroidota bacterium
GGAGAGGAGGCTCATGACGGGAGGCGCTGTGCCATCCGGGGGGCGAGGACGGGGCCACGGGCGTGCTCCCGGGCGCCGAGGGCGGTGGCCTCCACCAGCTCGCGCAGGCCCTCCTCGTCGACGTGGGTGTAGACCTCCGTCGTCTGGATCGTGGCGTGGCCGAGCAACTCCTGGACACCCCGGATGTCGCCGGAGGAGGCCAGCAGCCGGGTGGCGAACGTCCTCCGCAGGACGTGAGGGGTGAGCCGGTGGCGGGTGCCCGTGCGTTCTCCCAGGCGCTTGCACTCGCGAGCGATCTGGCGGGGGAGGACTCGACAGCCGGAGAGGGTGATGAAGACCTCGGCGGCCGAGGACGGCACGTAGCGCCGGACGGCGAGCCAGTCGAACATGGCCGGGTAAGCGAAGCCGACGAGCGGGACCGTGCGGGTCTTGGAGCCCTTGCCCGTAAACGAGAGGTAGAAGCCGTCGGGCCGGGTGAGGATCGAGTCTCGGAGGAGCCCGAGTACCTCGGCGCAGCGCAGGCCCGCGAACGCCATGAGCGTGAACGTGCCGCGGCGGCGCGCGGCCGTGAAGAGCGACGCGAACGCACGGGTGCGTTCGGGTCCGCGCTCAGCCCCCTCGAGGCGGCGGTTGGCTTCGGCGACGTCGGCGGAGAGGAGGGCGGCGGCCCGCTCGAGCTCGTCGTCCGAGAGCACTTTGTGCGTCTCGCTCTTGCGGTCGAAGGCCGGGAGGTCGAGGGCGTCGAAGGGGTTGGACGCGACGATCTCGATGCCACGGAGGAAGCGGTAGAACGAGCGGACGCAGCTCACGCGGCGGCGGACGGTCCGAGGGGCCGCCTCGGTGGAAAGACGGGCGAGGTAGCGCTCGGCGGCGCGTCGCCCCACAGTGCCCAGGGAGAGTCCGTCAGTGGCGAGGAAGCCGCCGTAGTGCTGGAGGTCGATGCGGTAGGCCCGCTCGGTGTGGCGGCTGCCGGTGCGCGTGTGCCGGGTGCGCCCGATGAACAGCTCGACCGCCTCGTCGAACGTCGTCTCCCTCGGCGCGGTCGCTCGGCCCAGGTCGGGCCGGGCGCGCGGGGCGTCGGGAGGTCGGGGCGTGGTGTTCACGGCGACGAGCAGGGAAGGCGATGGCTCTGGGTGTGTGTCGAATACCTAAAGCCATTAGGCGCAAGAACAGGGATGGCATCCAGAGTGTCAAGGGAGTGTTCGCGGCCCGGGGATCGGGCCGTCGGCTCGCGGGCGCCTGGGGGTCGGCATGTTCATTCGATTCCAGCCTCTTAGCGCCGATTCGGGTCGCCGCCTATAAAGGCAACTCGTCCTGCACTTCGAGGACACTTTTCTGGGTGGTGTCCTGATAATGTTCGTTAACAGGACAGGAATCGGGACCGTTTCCGGTGATCGGTCTGAATCGGCTCGGCTGAGCCGTCCAGGGCAATTCGCCCTGGAGCCGGGTGACTGCGACGCTCGCAGCACGCTAGGCGAGCGGCGGCGGAAAGGGGAGAGGCGGTCGCTTCGCCAGAGGCCTTCACGGTGTGCGGACGGGGGCGCACGGCCTGGTCCGGAAGCGTCGCCCGGAGCGTGCTCGAAGGTGGGGTAGCGGGGGCGCGCCGCGCGCGCCGTTCCCATCCCCGAGTGAGTCGAGCTGTGCGCCTGGTCAGCGCGCCGCGCGCCGCCCTTGTCTCCCGTTCCGAGTCGCGCTCGTCGGGCTGTTCAGCGCGCGGTCGGTCGGGTCTGCCTCCCGGTCTCGGAGGTCCGGCCAGCGCTCGATGGCGTCGCCGATCTCGGCACGAGGTTCGCAGCGCCCGTCCTCGCTGGTGACTTTTCGGGTCGGGGCAGAGAGGGGGCGGCGGGCGCAGCGCGGCCGACGCGCCCGTGGGGGTCGGATGGCTCAGGCCGGTCTCGCGCCAGAGGCGGGAGGACGGCCGCTCGGTGGGGCGGAGTGCAGGGCGCCTCCGGGCACGTCGCCAGGGAGAGCTACAGGGGTATATCCGCTATTGCAACCCCTCTCCTCTCACCTAGACTTCGCCGCCCCGCGGAGCGGGGTGCCCGCTTTTCCACAGCCCGGCGCGGCTCCATTACAGGGAGATTTAAAAGATGGGATACAAGATGGTCGTCCGAGTATTCGCGCCAGAGGCCGGGCCTCGCGTCCTATACCATAGAAGAAGGTCGCCTCGGTATTCGGTGCGTCGGGACTCCTAGCTCATACAGGATGGTCGCCTGAATATTCGCAGGTCGCCCGAGTATTCGGAGAAGGTCGCCCGGGTATTCGTGGACAACGAGGCAGGGGAGGGGGTTGTCCACACGCTGCGTGCCCATGCCTGGGTCACCCCTCCGCCAGCAGGAGGCCTCGAACGGACACAGCCCCCTGCTCTGCTGTCGCGAGCGAAAGGGGGCTGCGTTCGGGTGGGGTCGCCGTGGGCGTCAGAAGGGTTCCATTCGTCGCTGAACAGACTCTGTCGCTCTGCTGGAGCAGAGGGCGAGGGCAGTATCGGCTAGCTGCCCATTCGTTCGCCGATCCGGAGACGATTCCCGTCGGGGTCCGTCAGCTGGACCTCCCGTCCCCACGGCTGATCGGCGACGTCGACCCCAAACTCGGCCGCGATGGCGTCCACGTCGTCCACGCGGAGGTACACCAGCGTGCCCGGCCGCGCGTCGCCCGTGTGCTCGGAGAGGTGGAGCGAGGCGCCGTTCCGGCGGAGGCACACGTAGAGCGGGAGGCCCGGTGCGAACCGGTGCTCCCCCTCCACCTCGAACCCGAGCCGGCCGTACCACGCGGCCGCCTGGCGGGCGTCAGCGACGCGGAAGATGGGCGAGAGCTCGTCGGGCATGCCGGGGCAGGGAGAGACCGCCAAGGTCGCACGGTGAGGGAGATCGCGGAACCGGCCAACCATTCGGTTATATAACCGGTCTGTTTATCAGAACCACCATGTCCGCCCGACCCGCCCGCCTCGCCGTCTCCGACCGGACCTGCGTCCGGCCCGACTCCTCCGCCGACCGCGAGGCCGAACTCCAGGCCGTCCACCGCGACGCGCTCGGCAACGACCACCTCGTCGCCCTCTCGGCCTACTTCACCGCGGCCTCCAACGAGACCCGCTTGCGGATGCTCTACGTGCTCTGGCGGGCCGGCGAGCTCTGCGTCTGCGACCTCGCCGACCTCTTCGAGATCACGCAGCCGGCCGTCTCGCGCCACCTCAAGATCCTCCGCGAGAAGGCCATCGTCGTCGCCCGCCGCGACGCCCAGACCCTGTACTACTCGGTCTGCACCGACAACCCGTTCGCACGCCTCCTCGTCCGGCTCTTTGAGGAGCAGGCCGCCAGCGGCGTCACCCTCCACCTCGACGGCCTCACCGCCCCCGGCGACTCCCCCGATGCCTGATTCCACCTCCGCCACGGGCTCTCCTCCGGACCGCGGCGCCCGCCGTGGCCTGGCCGTCGCGCTCGGCGCGGCCGTCGCCGCGAGCGCCTGCTGCACGGTCCCGCTCCTCCTCGTCTCGCTCGGCGTGGGCGGCGCGTGGGTCGGCTCGCTCACGGCGTTCGAGCCGTTCCGGCCCCTCTTCATCACCGTGGCCGTCGCCGCGCTCGGCTACGTGGGCTGGCGGGAGTGGCGGGCCGCCCGGCTCGCCGCCTCGGGCGTCGACTGCGACTGCGAGGACGAGGCGGTGCCCCCGCGCACTCGGTACGCCGTCCTCGGCGTCGGCGCGCTCGCAGCGGTCTTGCTCCTCGCCTCCCCGTGGCTCGTCCGCGCCGCCAGCGGCCCGCCGTCGTCGACTGTGCTCCCCGCCGGTGCCCCGCTCGCGACGGCTCAGGTGGTGCTCTCGGTCGAGGGCATGTCGTGCGCCTCGTGCGACGTGACCGTGGAGCGGGCGCTCTTGGCCGTTGAGGGTGTCGATGGAGCGGACGTCTCCTTCGAGCCGCCTCGCGCCGTCGTCTCGTTCGACCCCACGCGGGCGACGGTCGCCGACCTCATGGCGGCCACTGCCGCCGCCGGCTACCCCACGCGCCCCGCCACCGATGCCTGACCTCACCCTCACCGTCGGCGGCATGACCTGCGCCGGCTGCGCCCGCCACGTCACCGAGGCGCTCGAATCCGTCCCCGGCGTGGCCTCGGCCGACGTGCCCGGCTGGGAGTCCGGCCGGGCCGACGTCGCGCTCAACCCCGACGCCCCGGCCGACCCCTCCGCCCTCGTGGCCGCCGTCGAGGCCGCGGGCTACCGGGCCGCGGTCGACGGCGAGACCCCGCCCGCGTCTTCCGCCGACGGCCCCACTTCGGGCTACGGCGCTCCACCCGAGGCGCCGCCTACCCCGTCCGGCGATGGAGTCCCTGACGTAGCGCTCCCGTCGCTCTCGAACCTCCCCGCCGACGCCTACGACCTCGTCGTGGTCGGGGGCGGGTCGGCCGCGTTCGCCGCCGCGCTCAAGACGAGCGAGTTCGGAGGGCGCGCCGCCGTCGTCAACGACGCCGCGGGCGGCCTCCCCATCGGCGGGACGTGCGTCAACGTTGGGTGCGTCCCGTCGAAGGCGACGATCCGCGCGGCCGAGGCCGTCCACCGCGCCCAGCGACAGGCGTTCGACGGCGTCGAGACGACCGGCCGGGTAGCCGATTTTGGTGCCGTCCTCGCCCAGGTCCGCGCGCTCGCCGACGAGCTCCGTGAGACGAAGTACGTCGACGTCGCGGGCGCCGACGACGCCGTCACGCTCGTCGACGGCCGCGCCCGGCTGGCAGGACGCACCGACGGCCTCCACACGGTCGAGGTCGACGGCGGGGCTCAGACCCTCCGCGCCCGGGCCGTCCTGGTCGCGACGGGCGCCCGGACGTTCGTGCCCGACGTGCCTGGCCTCGCGGATGCGGGCTACCTCACGAACGAGACCGTCTGGGATCTGGAGGAAGCCCCCAGCCGCCTCGTCGTGCTCGGCGGCGGGTACGTAGCCGTCGAGGCCGCCCAGGCGTTCGCCCGTCTCGGCGTCGCGGTCACGCTCCTCCAGCGGTCCGGGCGGATCCTCCCCGCAGAGGACGCCGCGCTTACCGACGCGCTCACGGACTTCCTCATGGCCGACGGCGTCGACGTCCGGACCGGCGTCGCGCTCCGGGCCGTCCGCCGTGAGGCCGCTGAGACCGTCGTCGCCTTCGAGGCGGGCGGCGAGGACCAGGAGGTCCGCGGCTCGCACCTCTTCCTCGCGACCGGCCGCCGCGGCAACACCCACGACCTCGGGCTGGAAGCGCTCGGCGTCACGCCCGACGCCCGCGGGTTCCTCCCCGTCGACGCCACGCTCCGGACGGCGGCCGACGGCGTGTTCGGGGCCGGCGACGTGCTCGGCGACAAGATGTTCGTCTACACCGCCGCCTACGAGGGCGCCCTCGCCGCCCGGAACGCCCGCGAGGGACTCTGGGCGGAGGCCGACTACACGGCGCTCCCGTGGGTCGTCTTTACCGACCCCCACCTCGCGGGCATCGGCCTCGACCTCGCTCAGGCCGAGGCGGCCGGCATCGATGCCGAGGCGACGACGCTCGCCATGGAGCACGTCCCCCGCGCGATCGCCGCGCGCGACACGCGCGGCTCGGTCACGCTCGTCCGCGACCGCGCGTCCGACCGGCTCGTCGGGGCCCGGGTCCTGGCGCCCGAGGGGTCGGAGCTCCTGATGGAGGCGGCCCTCGCGATCCGCCACGGGGTCACGACCGAGCAGCTCGCGGGCGCCTTCCACCCGTACCTCACGCTCTCCGAAGCCGTCAAGCTGGCCGCGCTCACGTTCCGGAAAGATGTCGGCCAGCTGAGCTGCTGCGCGGCCTGAACTCGACGTCGGGGCCGGTCGCGTAGACGGTGACGCGCCCTCGCGGGGTCTCATAGCGGAGGCCCGGCCAGACAGCTTGGATGGCCCGGAGGGCTCGGCGAACCCGGTACCCGAAGTCCTTCTTGCCGCGTGGGGTGAGGGCTCCCGCCTCGTCGGTCTGGTAGTGGCTGCCGAGCTGGGCGTGGAGCTGGTCGTAGTTCACGGTCAGGCTCTCCCGTCCGGTCCGCTCGAGCGCGCTGAGGCGGTACGTGAGCCAGAGGTAGAGGTCGTAGGCCGTGGGCCAGCCGCGGAAGAGGACGGCCTTGCGGAAGTCGAGCGGGAAGCAGCTCGACACGATCTCCGACCAGAACTTGTCTGAGAGCGTGATCGACCCGCCGTCGATGGGCTCTGCCGTCGGCGTGCCGCCCCGGCTCCAGAAGTGGTAGTCGTCCACGACGAGGAGGTGCTCGCCCTTGAGGTCTCGGCGCCCGGGCGTGATCGTCTCCCACTCGAACGTGACGACGCAGGTGGCGAGCCGCTGGAGCTGGTCGAGGACGTAGCCCAGTCGGCCGTTTGCGCCGCCCGAGGGCGTGATCTCGACGCGCCCGCAGAAGTCGCTGATCGTGCGCCCGAGGTCGATGGTGGGGCTCTTCTTGGTGCGGGCCTCGGTGACGACGTGGCACAGGAGGAGCCGAGCGAGGCCGCCGTAGGGGACGCCCCGCGAGACGCGGGGGTGGAAGTGGCT
This sequence comes from Bacteroidota bacterium, assembly GCA_012960515.1. Lineage (GTDB taxonomy): Bacteria > Bacteroidota > Rhodothermia > Rhodothermales > Rubricoccaceae > Rubricoccus. The sequence goes on from DUBD01000191.1 coordinate 72,440, forward strand.
CGGCCCCTGGGTCATGCCCGCGCGGACCGACAACGTGTAGTCGCGATTCGTGGCCGTGTACTCCGTCGCCAGGAGTTTCATGGTGCCGCCGTGGCCATCGGGGATCACGACCGGCTCGCCGTCCGGATCGATCTGGTAGACCTCCTTGTGGGGCAGCATGGCCTGGACGAAGTGCGTCGGGCTCATGGCGATGGCGCCGGCGTCGCGGGCGCTCCGCTCGAGGATGTGCCCGAGCTGGCGGACCCGGTTGAGCCGCCGGGTGGAGGCGGCGCGCGACGCGCGCGAAAGACGTGACGGTGGCGGTGCGGCGTCGGCGCGTGCCGAGGCCGGGGCTCCTGATGGCATCCGGATGAGGGAATCGGGCGAACCCTCAGGCGACCATCAACGCTCTTTCCCGTCCGGCGTCCTACCTTTCGGGACTCTCGCGGCGCTCATGCCGTGGGGTCTCTACGGCCCTGTAAATGAGAAGTCGAGGCCGGGCTCCATTGCAGTGGGGTCCGGCCTCGCGTGGTGTGGGTGGAAGGGTGAACGGGGCGTCCCGTAGAGGAACGATGAAGGGAATGTAAATCAGAGGGGTGGATTATGCGTCGTTTGCCTTAGGGTATTCGGCGCGGCCCTCCTCTGCGGATCGCGTGACCTACTGACCGATCTCGACTGCGCCGCGGCGGACGGCCTCGTCGTACCAGGGGTTGGCCGCGCGCAGCTCGGCGTGGGCGGCGTCGAGGAGCGTGCCCGGGGTGGTGTCGAGTGCGATGGCGATGCGGAGGAGCGTCGGAATCGTGACGTTCCGCTGGCCTCGGTCGATCTCGCCGACAAAGCTGCGGTCGAGGCCGGACGTGCTGGCCAGCTTCTCCTGGCTGAGGCCGAGCTCGGCGCGGCGCGCGCGGACCGCCCGGCCCAGGAAGACCTCGGGCTGGGGACCGACGGGGAACCGGGTCCGCGACATGCTGGGCATGTCTAGAGCTTCCCCGGTTGCGGGCTCTATGTCTACGGGATCTATGGACCCCTGAGCCGGTTGCTCAAGATGGACCGAGGCGCCAGAGGCTGACGACCGCATGCGTGTCCGGCCGTTATGTCTCTGTTTCTCTTCCGCGAAGCGACTGGCGAATCGGTACTCTAGCGTAGAGGGCACCCCCGAGTGCCCTGCGTTTGCTCCGTGGCCGACCGCCTGCACACCTCCACACGATGCCGACTTCGGCACACCCCCGTACTCCCTTCGAGGGGACGAGCGCCGACTCGCCGTCCTACGACACGGACGGCCCCACCGTCACGTCGATCGATTACTACGTCCTGCTGGTCACCAAGCGACGGCGGCAGCACTTCGACGACCCGGCGGCACGGGAGCGCGTGGAGGAACTCCTGGGCGAGCTGGCTGAGACGTTGGGGTGCCGACTGACGAGCTGCGAGGTGAAGCCGTCCACGGTCCTGCTCCAGGTGCGGGCGCCGTCGACGATCGCGCCCCACATGATCGTGCGGGGGCTGCGGCGCGGGGTGGTCCGTCCGCTCAAGGCGGAGTTCGAGGCGATCCGGCGGGCGGGGTCGGTGTTCGTGCGGCCGTACCTGCTGGCGACGGTGCCGATGCCGGACGGGGACTGCGAGGCGTTCGAGCGGAGGATTCCGACACGATAGAGCACTCTGTAGAGCGTGGCCCTCGCCCTCAGGGTTCGTTGACGTCGAGCCCGTCGGAGCGGCGGAAGTGCTTGAGGTTGAAGGTCCGTGCTTCGGTGAGGCCGCGGGCCTGCATCCAGGCAGCGTGGTAGGCGTCGGCGAAGTCGACGTTCTTCTCGGCGTGCCACTCGGCGGCCTGGACGAGCCCATCGCGGTCCTCAACGTCGAGGCCGGGCGTGTGGCAGAGCGCGAGGACGGCATCCCGCACGTGCTCCTTCGTCCGCTTATAGAAGGAGCCGAGGGTCCAGACGACCTCGGCTACGACGAGGACGGAGGTGACGAGCCGGATCTCGCCAGAGGCAGCGCGGTCGAGGAGAGCCTCGACGGCATCGGCCTGTTCCGGGATGTCGTTTGTGACGTAGCGGAGGAAGACGTTCGCGTCGACGAAGACAGGAGCCTCTAGCGCGGTTGGAACGGAAGCACTCGTGGCGGGGCGGTCAGTCGGCATCGGTCTCCCCGGATGTGAGGCGGCTGGCGCGGGAGTCCCGGACGGATGCTCGGACGGCGTCTAGGTCCTGCGGGCCGTCGACGGGCACCGAGCCACGGAGGTCGCGGAGCGACTGTCGGACGGGCCGGAGCACGACGCCGTCGCCATGCTGCACGAAGGCGACGTGGTCGCCCTCCGAGAGGCCGAGCGACTGGCGGACGGCCTTGGGGATGGTGAGCTGGCCTCGGCGGCCGACGCGGGTGCTGGGCATGGCGATATAGGAAATGTCAGTCAGTACGCGGAATGTACGTCGCTCAAGCGCTGTGCCGTTCGATTCCGGGAGTTGCGTACCCGGCCTGATCCTGGCGCCCGATAAGGGAGTCTTATCGGGCCTTGGGCTGACTTCCGATAAGCGGGGTTTATCGGAAACAGATACCCTGTCGGAGACTACCTTCACCGTCGACGGACTGCCAGCTGAGAGTGGTCCAGGATGCAATAACAGCTATACCCCATGCCCTCCGACCTCGTCCGCCAGCCGACCGCCGGTCGCGCCCTCAGCCCCGAGCTCGAAGCGGACGCCGAGGCGGCGCGCCGGTTCGCCGACGCCGCGCGCTCCGACGCCACGCTCCGGGCCTACCGCTCCGACTGGGCCGACTTCTCGGGCTGGTGCGACGAGCGCGGGCTCCGGGCCATGCCCGCCTCACCGGAGACCGTCTCCTTATATATAGCGTCCCGCGCCGAGGCCGGTCCGGACGACGGCCGAGGCCGACCGACCGCGCCGCTGAAAGTGGCCACGCTCTCGCGGCGCCTGGCCGCGATCAGCCAGGCCCACAAGTTGGCCGGCGTCGAGAGCCCCGCGCTGCGGTCGAAGGAGCCGCTCCACTCCGTGTGGGCCGGCGTGGTCCGGACGCTCGGGACGGCGCCTGAGAAGGTGGCCCCCGCGCTCGCGGCCGACGTCGTGGCCATGGCCGCCGCGTGCGACGAGGCGGTCCGGGGGGCGGAGGCGTTCCCCGACGAGGCGGGGCCGGGCTCCGCACTCCGCGCGCGGCGCGACAAGGCGATGCTGCTCGTGGGCTTCGCCGCGGCCCTCCGGCGGAGCGAGCTCGCCGCCGTCCGAACCGAGCATCTCTCGTTCACGCCCGACGGGCTCCGGCTCTTGATCCCCAGGTCGAAAAGCGACCAGGAGGGCGCGGGCCAGGTCGTCGGCGTGGCCTACGGGAGCCGGGCCGAGACATGCCCCGTCCGCGCGGTCCGGTCCTACCTCGCTGCCGCCAGCCGGGAGTTGGCGGACCAGGGGCGGCCCTCCCCCCTCTCGGGTCCCGTCTTCCGGTCAGTCGACCGGTGGGGGCGGCTCGGGCGGAAGGCGATCACCGGACGGACGGTCGCCAACATCGTCAAGGCCTACGCCCAGGCCGCCGGGCTTGACCCGTCGCTCTACGCCGGGCACTCGCTGAGGGCGGGGTTCGCGACGACCGCCGCCCGCGCCGGGAAGCCCGACCGGGCCATCCAGAAGCAGACCCGGCACAAGAGCGCGGCCATGCTCGCCGAGTACGTCCGCGAGGGCCGGCTCTTCGACGAGAACGCGAGCGAGGGAATCGGACTTTAACTCAGGCGTTAGCCAGCCCGGAGAGGGACTAGCTGGGGCCAAACGGCCGAACCCGACCACTCAGCGGGTTGCCGTGAACGCTGCCACCACCGGGCGGCAGCGTGCGAATACGGTCTCCAGACTCGACGTTGGGCGCTCCTGACGATATCGGCGTAGGTAGCGTAGTCGCTCATTAATCGGGTCCGACGATTCGGGAAGTAATTGCTGAGGACGAAGTCAATCCCGAGGACAACATCGAGCGGGGGGTGCGCGATACGGGGGGTGTCAAGGAAAAAATGGTGGCCGTACTCCTCCATGTCCTTGAGCGCGTTCCCTCCGAAGTGGATGTGATACACCGGGTGTACCGGGTCCGTTGGACTCGTCTCGTACCCGTGACGGTCGAGGTGCCAGGCCGTTCGGTACAGGGTGCTCGCACCCTCGCTGTATCCCTCGATGAGACATTCCACACAGAGGTGGTCGAAGGGATCAGACGTGTAATCGCCGATTTGACAGCGCCCGCCCAGCGCAACGGTGAGTTCGAGTTCCATCGCCTCCGGCTTCGCAGGCCTCGCGTGCCTCTGATCGTGGAGGTCGTCGTCGTCGAAGTCGAAAATCAACCCGTCTAGCCGAACGTTCCAATCGATCGACTCAGGGTCGGTAACGCTCATGCATCCTCTAGCGGCATCATTGAGAGGGCCAGCAGAGCGGACGACGCGCACTTTGTTGTATAACAAATCGGCGAGTTGGTGCAGCTCGTGAGCACGGCTGGACCGGAACCGAGCGGCTTCGGCAGGACTCATTTATCTAGAGGATATCCGTCTGCATCAACCGTGCCGCTTCTTCGCCATCTCCGCGCGCTTGCGCTCGGACGGCGAAAGCCGGAGCCCCGTCTCGCGGAGTCCCCTACGAACTGCCTTAAAGGAGACGTAGTCGTCATCCTGCCACGGAAATCGCTTTTGTGAGTCGAGGACGAAGCCGTCGCGCGGGTCGATGGGCGCACCTGTGGCGCGGCACGATACCCAGAACCGTGAGCTCTGGTCTGGCAGCAGAGGCGTCGCAGCGTGGAGCCGCTTCAAACCCGTACGCTCTTTCAGGAGCTCGACTCGCTCCGACGCTGGAAGAGGGCGAAGCGCTCTGTCGGCTCCGACTAGCCCACGCCAAACGTCCTCAACGCGCTGCGCCCACCACCGCGGCCACCCGAGAGCGAACGGCCCTTTGTAGACGGCATCAGCAAGGTGTTCATCGAAGAGGCTATCGGCATCTCTCGAGGCCGCAGCGTCAACGCCGAGGCGAGCTGCGAGCGTAGAACGGTCGATGAGTGGACCCGTCGTTTCGAGGAGTTCTCGCCGGATGAATCGGGCGTACTCGTGTGCGGGACGAAAGAGGAGCCTCTGGTCGAAGGGCTCGAGGCTCGCCACGCGCTCGTCCAAGAACTCAGGACGTTCGTCGAACCCGAGGAAGCGGTGGAACTGGCCTTTCTTCCGACCCACCTCGTCCCTCGTGGCGGCGACGGCGTCATACCCCTCTGCCAAAGCAACAAGGCGCCGGGCGACCCAGGAAGCCTTCTTCTCGTCCTCAACCCCCTCGTCGTCGCTTGTGATGTGCCCTTTGACGCAGAGGAGATCGAACAGGTTGTGGCTCGTATGGTCACGCTCATACGATTCGTCGAGGCGCTCGTCCGTCGACCACAGCACAATTGGATACTCACCCTGGCCCCGCTCGCCCTTCTTCGCGCTGTGTTCGGCCGCCCGAGTCCGAATCTCTTGAGCGAGCGTGGCAGCCCTGTAGTCCGCCTTCTCAGCGTCCTCTCCTTCTGCGGCCCAGCCGGTAAACTGGTCGAGCCGGAGATCGAGGATGAGCCCATCAAAATCCTTCCCTTCGAGCTCGTCGATCTGATCCCGGTACGGGCTTGGGTGGTCCAGGACGATGTCCAGCCCGTCCACGCCACGCTTGACCGCTCTTATGAAGGGCCGAACGCGTTCGGGGTCCTCGTCGTCTAGGTAGAGGTAGGTGACTGCCATGGGAGTCTATCGGTCGTTCGCTAGAGTTAGTATGTGGCTTCAATCTCCTCGTCAGTGGCAGCGGGGACCTCGACGCGGAAGCATGTCACGAACCCCTCAGGTGGATCAACCAATGCAATTTCTCCACCGTAGCCCTCCACGATGTCCCGGATGATCTTTAGGCCGAGCCCGCTCCCCTGGAGGTCTTCGTCGCCGCCGAACGGCCCCCCGGTTGGGGTGGACGTCGTGAAGAACGGGTCGAAGATCCGTTCGGCGTATTCGGGACGGACACCATCCCCGTTGTCAGCGAACTCGACAAATACCCGGCCGGCGGACCGTGCAGCGCGGATGTCGATTTGCCCAGGCCGGCGAGCCCGCTTAATCGCCTTCTGTGCGTTCGAGTAGAGGTTAAAGAGAACGGAGGCCCACTCCGAGGGGTGCATAGGAGCCGTGTAGAGGTCGCTCCCCTCAACATTGACTTCGATATGCGTCCCCGTACGATCCATAGCCGGTTTGATAACCGAGGCGAACTGTTCGGCGACCCCCCCGATCTCCTGCGGAGCGAGGTCCCGGCTCACGTTCTCGCGCACGGCCTGGTCGAAATAGGAAGCGTAGGTCCTGAATCGGCGGACGTTTTGGTGGAGGTCGGCTGCGGTCTCCTCCAGCGGGGACCCCTTCAATTCGGTGTCAAGATGCCTGGCATCGGACACAGCCGCCGGGACGAGTTGTCTGATCTCGTGGGTGAACTCGCCAATGACGATCCCAAGGCTTGCGAGCACACGAAGCATTCCGAGTTCGTCAAGGAGGGCTTGTCGGTCTCGCTCCAGTTCGTCGAGCCCACCCGCAATGTCGTCGGCGATGTCGTCAGCCTCACGGCGCTCCTCAGATCCGGTTGACGAGGGCGCCTCGCGAAGACGGCGAACCGCTTCCCGAATGCGTTCTTGAGGCGGTCGCTCATCCTGATCGCTCCGCCCTGAGGCGAGGCGCTTCACCTTCCGTGCACTGTTCACTCGAAGAACGGCCGCGCGCACGACTCTGAAGGCAAACTCTTGGAGCTCGCGGAATGCAGCGTTCTCGATGAGACCTTCTCGGCTCGCCGTCTCCTCGAACGCCTTCCCCTCGGGGTCGAATAGTTCGACGAAGCCGTAGACGTTCCTGTTGCTGAGCGGGACGAGGATGAGGCGCCTTGCCTGGGACGAATCGAACCCTAGCCAGTCATCCCCTTCCTCTCCATAAGGGAGTACACGGAACCCGTTCCTGTAAACGCGGATCCCCCCCCGCTCCCGGAGGAACTCGCGGATCGTCTTGTCCAACGACCGTGGGAGAAGCCCGGCTTGTGGGATGTAGTAGTAGACCCGGAGACGGACATTCCTCAGGTGACGGAACGTCTCCACCGGGTCCTTAGGATCGCTTCCGATGGGGAGAACGGGCTCGTCGACCTCGGGGAACTGCTTTGACTCGATGGACCAGTACCCCCTCCCCCCATCGTCTACCACGCCCTCGATCACTGCCTGCGCGTAGTCGAGGAACTCGCTCTCTTCATCGGCGACGGGCTGGAGATCCCCGTTGACGGGGCGGAACACGTTGACCCTGAAGCCGGGGTCTGCGGCGTTCCTCTCGGTCCTAGCCGTAAGCGGGAAAGGTTGGAGGAGGTCGCTGACGTAGCGGTAGGCACGACGGACGGCCGCGTCGGTCCACCGGTCGCGCAGCCCCTCTATCACCAAGACGGTCCCCTCGTCCCGGTCCTTCTCGACCTCCTCGATTCGGCTCGCGATGCTGGACAGGTCTTGCCCTCCCTCGAACCGCGCCCAGTCGATTACCACCCGGAGAGCTTGCGGCGCACCGAGGGTCTGCGTGGTGATGACGACGCGTTGGCCGAGCCGTTGGACGGCGAACCGCCCGATCCCCTTCCGCCCTGCCCTTTGGCGCTTGTAGCGAGGGGACACGGGCTCGCGCACCTTGATGTTGGACGAGAGCCGCATGAACCCCTCTACGAGGTCTCCGCGCGTCATACCCATCCCGTTGTCCACGATCTCCAGCGTCCCCCCTGGCTCTTCAGCGTCCTCGAACACCATGTCGACGGACGTCGCATCGGCGTCGTAGGCGTTCTTTACCAACTCGGCGAGCGCCGTCTCTTTTCGGGAGACGAGTTCGCGGCCGAGTCGGCTGATGAGCCCCGCATCAGCGAAGAAGCGGACGTTGTCCGGATCGAGCTTCGCCAGTTCCGTCGACAGCGCGAGGACTCGGGCGTAGTCCGGGGGGGACTGTCTGAGCGCCTCCTGCAAGGTCTCGCGGAGGTCGTCGGCGCGAGTGTTCGTCGTGTCCATGTCGGTCAGGCCGTGCTTGCTCGCTTGAGGGGGTGCCGGCGCCGCCGGGCCTCGTCCAGCGCCGCCGCCAAGACAGAGACGGTCTGGTCGCGCACACTGGTCGGCATTGTCGCCAGGACGAATCCGTCCGCCATTCGCCTCGCGAGTTCCGGCTCGCCGTCGCGGAGCGCGGCGTCCACCGCGTGGAACGCTGCGTCCACTCCGTCTTCGGACAGCGACGGCGGGAGGATGAGCCGGATGCGCCGGGCCTCGGACGGCTCGTGCTTGAGGACGCCCGCCCCGTATGCTCGGCCTTGAATCTCACCAGAGAGCTGGCTGAACGTGCTCAGGATAGAGACCGCGCAGGCCCGCATCCATCCTCGATCGGATAAGGACGCTCTCGCTTCAAGCGCCTCGGGGGCCGAGTCCTCCTCTAGCTCCTTGAAGTACACCCGGTGGATGGTGTTCGTGGACGTCGTCGGGACCGCATTGAGGATAATCCGTGGCCCGTGCTGGTACATGTACGGGAAGAACGCGTCGGGCGGGCGTCCGTCGTCGGGCCGGTGCCAGAGGTCCCGCTTGGTGAAGGTCCGGTTGGCGTGCCGCCTGGCACGCGGGAAGGAGGCGAGGTAGTCCCGGAGCGGGGACCCCCGAACCTCTAGTTCCGGGTGGGCTGTGTCGACGAGCAGGAGCCGCGCTCCCGCGTCGCGGGCGTCCGTGAGGTCGTCGTACGTCAGCTCGGCGCCCGGCACCATCGCAAACTTGGCGAGGATGGGACGGAGGACCTCGTCGGAGAGCCCGCACTCGTCGGCCCGCTCTTGGTCGATGACGAAGAAGGGGTTCGCTCCGGTGACGATCCCGATCCGCACGTCAGCGAGGTCGCCCAACGTGACGGCGAGGCCCGCCCCGGCCGCGCGTTCGATGGCGTCCTCTACGTCGCCTTTGATATACGCCGTAGCGGCTCGGCCGACGAACGGCTGGGCCACGCTCTCCCCCTCCTCCCACGCCTCGATACTCGCCTCGAGTTCGGAGAGCGTCTCGGCGAAGTCGATCAGGATGGAATGCTCGCCCGTTGTGGTCCCCCTCCGGTCCTCGTTGGATGGGAGTGGGCGAAACCCTTCTGCTAAGAGAACGGCCGTGCTCTCCTCTGTGCCCTCGGATAAGAACAGGCGCTGGCCGAGCTGGACGACGAGGGACCGGTCAAACCGCTCTGCGATCCGGTCCCTCACGTGGGCGGCGTACTCGGCGTAGAGGAAGCTGCTGGGCAAGAGCCAGGCCATCCGCCCTCCCTCCTTCAGGAACGCGGTCGAGTAGAGGAGGAAGGAGGCCCACAGGCTCGACTTAGGACCAGTCTGGAAGCCCGAGCGTGAGAGGGCTCGCTCTGAGGCCTCACGTTGATCTGGGTCCGTGTTGTGGTACGAGACGTAGGGGGGGTTGCCGACGACGACATCGAAGGGTCCCCCCTCGAACTCGTCCAAGGCGACCCGTAGGAAGTCCCGGTGGAAGAACCGCCCTCCCCCGGCGGACAAGCCGAGCTTCGGTTCGAGAAAACCGGAGAAGGCCTCGGGGTCGATGTCGCACCCGTATAGCCGATCGCGAGGGTTAGCGGCCCCCACGGCGTCGAGCTGTTCACGAGCGGCGACGAGGAACCCGCACGCGCCGAAGCTGGGCTCGAGGACGCGGTCATCGGCCGTCCGGATTGCCCACGCGCAGAGAATACGCGCGGCGTCGCTGGGCGTGTAGTAGACCCCGTGCCGCTTCTTGTCGACCTCGCTCACCGGGTCGACGGCACCGTCGACGCCAGGGGACGGCATCGGAGTGGGCTCCCCCCCGGAACCGTCTCCTTGGTGGGGGGGCGCTGTGAGGCCGGGGACCTCCTGTACAGTTTGAACCTTGCTCATGCAGGTGGGCTCATTTTGATTTGTCGCCGGTTGGGTCCGAGGAGACGTCTGCGCGTTTGTGTGCCCATGGGCCACCGGGCCTCCAGATCATTGAGAATGGCTCCCCGTTTCCAACGGCTTGCAGGGGTGGATAAGCGAATGCCACGAGGTGTTCGACGACCGGCTCCAGCGTCGGCGCATTGAGGCGGCCCTTGGCGAGGAACGCCCGCCATTGACGGTTTTTCGCACCGTCCTGGGAGAACCCAGGCGAGAGCGCCGTCGGGAGGTCGGTCGGTACGTGCATCTGCCGCCGCTCGAACGTCCGTTCGAAGGCCCGGGCGAGCGTCTCGCCGTTGAAGGTGAACGTCCGGGCGAGAAACCACACGTCGTAGTAGTCCTTCATCCGGCTGTTGGCGATTCCGAGAGCGACCATCGCCTGGAGCTTCTCGGCGATGGCCGTCTCGCGGGGATAGGCGCGGACGCGGGGCGAGTCGAAGTCGAGGAGGGATGGGAGGGTGACGTACTCGGGGCGCGGTGTGACCGCGTCGCCGAACCCGACGTCGACCTGGAGCGGGACGACTGCGGACCCGAGGTGGGCGGTGAGCCGGATGCGGACGCCCTCGTACTCCTGCCCTCCGCGGATGCGAGCGGCCGAGGCGCCCGCCGCGTCGAACGCCACGCCGTCGTCGGGGACCGGCGTGGCACAGACGTCGCAGATGAGGTCGAGAAGCGCGGCCTCATCGGAGTCGCCGTAGCCGAGGAGGTCGAGGTCGCGCGTGACTCTGTGGGGGTCGCCCGTCCAGACGACGAAGAGAGTGGCCCCTTTGAGGACGAACCGGCCCTCGTGCTCGGACTGGGCCAGGCGGTAGAGGAACCGCTCGCGGACGTAGCGGCCGAGCACGAGCTGGTACTCCTCGTCGGCCTCGCGGGCGAGGTTGAGGAGCCGCTGGCGGACGGAAGCCGCCGTGTTCGGGGAGGGCGCCGTCATCCGCTCGCCTCGACGGCCTCAAGGTACGGGCGGAGGACGCCTTGGACGCGGCAGACGTCGGCGTAGCGCCAGAGCGCGTCGACGGTCCACTCCGACGGGTCCCCCCGGCGTCGCTCTCGGCGGGCGCGGCGGAAGTCGTGGAGCGCTTCGAGGGCGACGTCGAGGCCAACCAGGTTCCGGTACTTGAAGCAGTCCGCGACGGTCTTGGCCGGGCTGAAGACGGGGACCGGAACGGGGCCGACGTCATGGACCTCGACGCCGGCCTCCAGCGCTTCGGGCGTCATCCGGACCGTGCGGACCGGGACCGAGCCGGGCCGGGGCTCCCAGGCCCCGCTGCGGAGGGCGACCCAGACCTCGAACGGGGCCTGGGTGGTGAGGTCGTGGAACCGGAGGGCCGAGAGGAGGCAGACGACGGCGTCGGGGAGGCGGCGGGTGACGACAGCAAGGTCGTGGTGCTCGGTGAGATCGCGGTCGGGGAGCGCGTAGAGCCCGCGCCCGACGCGGGCGAGCTCGCCCCGGCGGGCGAGGCGGCTGAGGTACCGCCTCGGGAGTCCGGCCTCGGCGAGGTCATCAGCCGACACGATCCCCCGCTCAGCGGCGAGGGCGAGGATCGCGTCGATTCTGGACTGGGCCACGGGTGTCCCGTCGTCTAGTGGGTCCTTCCCAATGTACGAGGGTTTGGGACAACGAGTACACGATTTTAAGCCGCCCGGTCCAAGCCTGAGGCCTACAGCAGCCGGACCTCGTCGCGCTCGCGTCGGAACTTCTGGATGACAGCGTAGACGGCGTCCGACCGTTCCCGCCGCGCGAGGTAGGCCTCGCGGTGCTCGAGGAGCGGGTCGAGGTCGAGGGGCTCGGCCTCGATCTTGTTCTTGAGGAGTTGGAGGCCGCGGATGGCGGTCTCGAGGTCGTCGACAGTGATCTCGCCATCGGGGACGACCGTGTCAGGAGAGGGAGTCATGGAGAGGCGGGTGGTCGGAGTCTCAGAGGCTACGGAGGAGGGCTGAAAGCGGCGTGTCAGCGTCGGAGGCCACGCTCACCGGGAATCACGGGGCCCCTTCCGCCAGCACCTCCAGGACACCGAGGCGGTACCGGTCGACTGCCTCGGCGTCTCGGACCGTGCGGAACACGGATGGGAACGAGAGCGCGTAGCCGCGGGCGACGCGAGAGGCCTCTTGAGGGTTCGGCAAACGGCTGCACGAACGGACAACCGATCTCCCGGCAGACGACGTGATTGCTTAAATGCATAGGGTTGCCAAAGTGGGCAATGGACCCCTATTTGAACAACCCGACGATGCCCGGCACGTCGTTCAGCGGCAAGAGATGAGCCGTCGGCGCCAGCACGGTGGCTAGAACCCGGCGCCCCTCTCGGGACGAATCCTGCGCGGAGAGCCATGGCAAACAGGAAGAGACGGAGGTCAGAAACTCTATGCAGCCGGTGTCATCCGAGCGGCAGGGGCCCCAGACACCCTGTTCGAGGGAGGAGGGAGTCGGCAGCTTGTATAAAATCCGGAGCGCCCCTATAATACATCCGCGCGCCCGGACGATATATCAACGAACCCTCTGGTGGTCCCATGAGCCTCGCCTTGACTCCGAACGAAGCCGCCTTCACGGTGGGCCGCGACGTGGACGCGGTCCAGCGCGCCGTGGACAGCGGCGTCGTGGAGAAGCGGACGCGGACCATCCGTGGACGCGAGCGCCGGGTGTTCGGCCGGTCGGAGCTCCGCTTCTTCAAGGTGGTCGCAGGCGTCGAGGACGACCTGACCAAGAAGGGCCGCCGCAAGCTCTACGAGGCGATCCTCCACCCGAGGGGGCAGAAAGTCTCGGTAGGCCCCTTCGAGGTCGACATCGCCGACGTCGACCGCCAGATCGAGGACCGGCTAGCGGACCTGCAACGGATCCGCGGGGTCGCGGCGACGGGCCCGGAGGGCACGGTGGTCCTCCGTGGTACATCGATCCCCGTTCACGTCGTCGCGGCGCTCGCCGAGGCGGGCGGCCTCGACGTGTCCGCGGACACGTCCCGCGAGGCCGCGTGACGACGCCCCGCGCCGACGCCGCCCGGTACCGCCCGACCGGCGGGCCCGTCCTCGACGAGCCCGAGTGGTTCATCGCGCAGCTGCGTGAGTTCCTCGCGGTTGCTCTCGCCAGC
>DUBD01000192.1 GCA_012960515.1 Bacteroidota bacterium
GCGGAAGACGGCGGTCCGCGCGAGGTCCGCGGGCGTAGGCGGCTCGTAGTCCGCGTCCGGCCGGAGGTGCGGCGCGTACTTCTCCATCAGGAGCGCGAGCCCGTGGCGGGCTTCGTCCGCATCGCGCACGAGCCGGCCGGCCCCGAACGCCACGACGCCCGCGTACTCGACCGAGAACTCCAGCGCGCGATCGTCCGGGAGCAAGCGGCCCATCGTGAAGACGGAGAAGCAGACCGGCGCGGGAGGGGCGGCGTTCACGTTCGCAGCGGTCCGCCCCACGTGCGCGGTGTGCATCCAGATGACCCCGTGCGGCGTGGGCTCCGGCTCCCACGCGAACAGGTTGGTGTTGAGGAACGGCTGCCCGTCGTGCACCGTCGCGAGCGTGCCGACGGCGGCGGTGCGGAGGAGGTGCGCGGCACGCTCGTCGGGCGCGGCCCGGTCGGCGCGGCGGAGCGCCTCGGGCGGCTGGCGGAGCACGCGGGCGAGCGCGTGCGCGGTGGCGTCTCGGGACATGGCGCGAAGGTAGCCGCGAGCCGCCATCCCCATCGGTGCTCTGGCCGCGTGGTGACGCTACCCTTCGGCAGCTTCCCGCCCGCCCATGCTCCCGTCGCAGCGCCACCTCTTCTCGCTTCCCCCGGACCGCCACTACCTCAACGCGGCCGCCACGAGTCCGCTCCTCGCCTCCGCAGAGGCCGCCGCCGCCGAGGGCCTCCGCCAGCAGCGCGACCCCAGCGCCATCCCGCCGGACGACTTCTTCGAGCAGCCGGATCGCGTGCGCGGGCTGTTCGCGCGGCTCGTCCGCACCCAGGCCGAGCGCGTCGCGCTGGTGCCGGCGGTGAGCTACGCCAACGCCGTCCTCGCGAAGAACCTCACGCTGGAGGCGGGACAGGAGGTCGTGATGCTGGGCGCGCAGTTCCCCAGCCACGTCTACCCGTGGCGTGAGCTGGCGGACCGTGCCGGCGTGCGGACGGTGTCCGTGGAGGCGCCGGGGCCTCTCGGGATGGAGGGCCGCGGTGCGCGATGGAACGAGCGGCTCCTGGAGGCCATCACGCCTCGGACGGGACTCGTGGCCGTCCCCCAGATCCACTGGTCCGACGGCACCGTGTTCGACCTGGAGGCGGTGGGTGCGCGGGCACGAGAGGTGGGCGCGGCGTTCGTCGTGGACGGCACGCAGTCCGTCGGTGCGATGCCGTTCGACTGGGCGCGCGTGCGCCCGGACGCCCTCGCGTGCGCGGGGTACAAGTGGCTGCTCGGCCCGCACTCCATGGGCGTGCTCGTCGTGGGCGACCGCTTCCGCGACGGCCGTCCGCTGGAAGAGACGTGGGTGGCGCGCGAGGGCAGCCGCGAGTTCAGCGGGCTCACCTCGTACGTCTCCACGTACGAGCCCGGCGCCTCGCGCTTCGACGTGGGCGAGCGCTCCAACGGCGTGCTGCTCCCGTGGCTGGCGGCGGGGCTGGAGCAGGTCCTCGCGTGGACGCCCGAGGCCATCCAGGCCCGGTGCCGCGCGCTGGCGGAGCGCATCGGCGAGGGCGCCCGCGCGAAGGGCTACGGGGTGGGGGACCGCCAGGCGGGCCACCTCTTCGGCCTCCGCGCGCCCGACGGGCTCGCGCCCGAGGACATCCGCCAGCGGCTGGCGGCGGCGGGCGTCATCGTCTCCGTGCGGGCGGGCGTGCTCCGCGTCTCGCCCCACGTCTACAACACCGAGGCCGACGCGGACGCGCTCGTGGCGGCGCTTCCCCCTGCGCCCTAGCGGAACCCGGCCGCGCGGCGGGCCTACCTTCGCGCATCCCTTTCCCCATCCCCATGTCTGAGACCGCTCCGCTCGCCGGGAAAACCCTCTTCATCACTGGCGGCAGCCGAGGCATCGGCGAGGCCATCGCGATCCGCGCTGCTCAGGACGGCGCAAACGTGGTCGTCGCGGCCAAGACCTCCGAGCCGCACCCGAAGCTCCCCGGCACCATCCACACGGCGGTGGAGAAGGTGGAGGCTGCGGGCGGCAAGGGCCTCGCGCTCCAGGTGGACGCGCGCGACGAGGACCGCGTCAAGGAGGCCGTGGACCAGGCCGCCGAGCACTTCGGCGGCATCGACATCGTGGTCAACAACGCCAGCGCCATCTTCCTCGCCACCACCGAGGCGACCCCGATGAAGCGCTACGACCTGATGATGGACGTGAACGTGCGCGCCACGTTCTGCGTCACGCAGGCCGCGATGCCGTACCTCCGCGCGAGCGCTGAGGCGGGACGCGGGCCGCACATCCTCACGCTCTCGCCGCCGCTGGACATGGACCCGAAGTGGTTCGCCAACCACCTCCCGTACACGATGTCCAAGTACGGGATGTCCATGTGCGTGCTCGGGTGGGCGCGCGAGTTCAAGGAGACGGGCATCGCCGCGAACGCGCTGTGGCCCAAGACCACCATCGCGACGGCGGCCGTCCGCAACCTGCTCGGCGGGGAGGAGATGATCCGCGCCAGCCGGACGCCGGAGATCGTGGCGGACGCGGCGCACTGGATCTTTTCGCAGGACCCCCGTGGCACCACGGGCCACTTCTTCCTGGATGAGGAGGTCCTTCGCATGGCCGGGGAGACGGACTTCGAGCGCTACGCGGTGGAGCCCGGCACCGACCTCATGCCGGACCTCTTCCTCTAGGCTCTGTCCGGCGACTCCAGATCGGCCTACACGCGGCCCCGGAGCCATCCCGCCGCGTCGCGCTCCATCGCCGTAGCTCGCGCTCCATCGCCGTAGCTCGCGCTCCATCGCCGTAGCTCGCGCTCCATCGCCGTAGCTCGCGCTCCATCGCCGTAGCTCGCGCTCCATCGCCGT
>DUBD01000193.1 GCA_012960515.1 Bacteroidota bacterium
GGGTCTTTGAGCTGTATGGGCTCATATTGAATCTTGCCCCACACCTCGCCCACCGAGGACCCTGTGAAGAGCAAGCGCCCCGTCAACAGCTCAAACAAGATCACCCCGAACGCCCACACGTCGGTGAGCTCGCTGAACCGCTTCGTCGCGTGCACCGCGGGGTCGGTCCACCGCACCGGAAGCAGCCGCTGCGCGTCCTGCAGCTGACCGAAGCCCCAGGCCGCAAAGGCGACCGCCACGAGAAAGGCGAGCAGCGCCGCGACTCCATCCGCCAGTTCACCGAGGCCGGCCGCGACGACCTCGCGGAGAAGGAGGCCGCGGAACTCCAGTGGGTCGAGATGTACCTGCCCAAGCAGGCCACCGACGAGGACATCCATCGGACCGTCCATGAGATCGTGCAACGGACCGGCGCGACGAGCATGAAGGACATGGGACGTGTCATGGGTGAGGCGATGAGCGCGCTGAAGGGCGTGGCGCGGGGGGACCGCGTCAAGGCCGTCGTGGAGGCTCTCCTGAAAGCGGGCGCGTGACGACGCTGGACTGGGTGCTGGCGGCCGGTCTCGGGATCGGGATGTGGCGGGGGCTCCGGACCGGAGCACTCGCGCAGGCGGTGGGCACCGTCGGGTGGCTCCTGGGGTTCGTCGTCGCGACGGCCATCATGCGGCCGCTCGGTGAGATGGCCGCGACTGCGCTCGGAGTGAGTCCGCGGACCGCCCCGGTCCTGGGCTTCGTGGTGGCGTTCGGCGCCGTCGTCGCCGGGCTGGCGGCGGCCGCCCACGTGCTCCGGCGGGGGCTGCAGGCCGTCAAGCTGGGCGGCGTGGACCGGCTGGCGGGAGCGGGCGTCGGCGCGGTGCGCTCGGCGTTCGGGCTCAGCGTGCTGCTCCTCGTGACCGGCTTTTCCCCGATCCCGGGATCGGGCCCGATCCTGATCTCCGAGGAGACGCGCGAGGCCTCGGTCCTGGACGATCCCATCGAGCCCGTGGCCCCGTGGGCGTGGGACCTCGCGCGGGGCCTCACGCCCGGCATCCAGGAGGCCGTCGCCGACCGGTTCAACACGTGGCGCGAGTCCCGCGACGAACGCCTGGACGAACCCGGCTCCGAGGTCTGAGCGAGCGCCTCGCGCCGTTTCTGTGTCCGTTGGCGCGATTCCCACCGCCCCCACTCCGTACCCGATGACGCCCGTCCGGCTCCGTCTCAAGAACTTCCTCAGCTACGGCGAAGCTGCGCCCGAACTCGACTTCAAGGGGCTGCACGTCGCGTGCCTGTCCGGAGGGAACGGGCAGGGGAAAAGCGCCCTCCTGGACGCGATCACCTGGGCGCTGTGGGGCGAGGCCCGCAAGTCCGCCGACAGCCGCAAACCGGACGACGACCTGCTCCGCATCGGGGCGCGGCAGATGGAGGTCGAGCTCACGTTCGACCTCGGGGAACAGCGCTACCGCGTGCGGCGGAGCTACACGAAGACCGCCAGCGGGAAGTCCTCCAAGCCAGGGCTGGAGGTGCAGGCGCAGGTCCCGGGCACGGACGACTGGCGGCCGCTGACGGCGCCGAGCATCCGGGAAACGCAGGCGGTGCTGGACGAGCACCTCGGCGTGGACTACGAGACGTTCGTCAACTCCACGTTCCTGCTCCAGGGCCGCTCGGACGAGTTCACGCGCAAGAAGCCGACGGAGCGCAAGCAGATCCTCTCGCGCATCCTCAACCTCGGGCGGTACGACCGGCTCCACGAACGCGCCTCGCGACGCTACTCCACCGTCCGCGAAGAGGTCAAGCGCCTGGAGGCCGAAGCGTCTCGCTTGAGCGCGGCGCTGGAAGACGTCGCGACGTGGGAGGCGGATGCCGAGGCAACGGCCCGGCGGGTCGAAGAGCGGCGGGCGGCGCTGGACGCTGCGCGGCAGCACGAGGCGGAGGCGCGTGCGCAGGAAGAGGCGTTCGAGCGCCACGAGCGAGAGATCGCGGCCTCGCGCGACGCGCTGGCGGTGCTCGTCCGACGCATCGAACGGATGGAGGCCGACGAGCGGGGGCTGCGGGAGCGGCTGGCCGAGGCCGAAGCGCTCACGGGCCGGGCGGAGGCCATCACGCGGGACCACGAACGCTTCGAGACGCTACGGGCCGAGCGAGCGGCGCTCGACGAAAAGGCCACGCTCCACCACGCCATCCGCCAGCGTCTCCAAGACCTCCGGCACGAGCTAGACCGCGCCCGTCGGGATCTCGAATCCGAAGCCGAGACCCTCGGTCGCCGCCTCGCGGACGACCGCCAGCGGCTGGCGGAGGATCGCGAACGGCTTGCCGAGACCGACCGGGTGGAGGCGGAATGGAACCGCGCGAAGGAAGCGGAGCGGGTGGCGGCTCGGTTCGCGGAGCAGAAGGCGGAGCGCGACCGGCTCCAGGCCCGCGCGGATCAACTGCAGAAGCGCCTCGACGGCCACCGCCAGCGGCTCGACGCCGAGCGGACCTCGCTGCGCTCGCGCATCCAGGACGTGCAGAAGTCGCTCGCCGGACGCGCCGCGCTCCGGGCGGAGGTGGCGAGGCGATCAGCGGAGACGGAGCGGCTCGCGGCGTTGCGCGATGAAATGGAGTCGCTGCGAACGCGGGGCGTGCCGCTCTCGGACCAGATCAGTCGCATCGAGGCCGACCGCGAGGCCATCGCGCGGGAGCGCGCCGCGCTGGCGGAGAGGCTGGAGAAGATCCGCTCCGTGCAGGAGGCGGAGTGCCCGACGTGCGGCACGCCGCTCACGGACTCGCACCGACGCGAGGTGACCGCGGTCTACGAGATGGAGCTCGCCGCCCTTGCCGCCCGCGACGATGGCGCC
>DUBD01000194.1 GCA_012960515.1 Bacteroidota bacterium
CAGTCGGGCGTGACCTTCGCGCTGACGCACAACTACACCGGCTACCCCCTCGTCAAGCACGCCCGCGCGATGGTCCGCCGCGGCGAGATCGGCGAGGTCCGCAAGGTGGTCGTGGAGTACAGCCAGGGCTGGCTGGCGCACCCCGCCGAGCGCGAGGGCGTCAAGCAGGCCGTCTGGCGCACGGACCCCGAGAAGGCCGGCGCGGGCGCGCTCGGCGACATCGGGTCGCACGCGGAGAACCTCGCGGCGTACGTCACCGGCCTCCGCCCCGTCCGCCTCTGCGCGGACGTGCGGACGTTCGTGCCCGGCCGCGCCGTGGACGACGACGCCAACCTCCTCCTCCGCTACGAGGGCGGCGCAGGTGGCGTGCTCCACTGCTCGCAGGTGGCCGCCGGGCTGGAGAACGACCTCCGCCTCCGCGTCTCCGGAACCGAGGGCACGCTGACGTGGCGCCAGGAGGCGCCCAACGAGTTGCACCTCCACCCGCGCGAGGGCCCCGAGCGCGTCTACCGCCGCGGCCACGACGACCTCGCGCCCGAGGCTCGGCACGCCAGCCGGCTCCCGCCCGGCCACCCGGAGGCCTTCCACGAGGCGTTCGCGAACGTCTACGGCAACGCGCTCCGCACCCTCCGCGCTCGGCTGGCGGGCGAGACGCCCGACCCGCTCGACCTCGACTTCCCCACCGTGGAGGACGGCGCGCGCGGCGTCCACTTTATCCAGACGGCGCTGGAGAGCGGTCGGCGAGAAGCGTGGGTGGACGCGCGGTACACGCCGCCGTCCTGATCCCGCGCACCGCCGCCGCCAGCGCGTGGCGCGGGCCCCGTCCGGTGGTTTCTTGAGGCGTCCGCACGCTACGTTCGCTCGGCCCTCCTCCCCGCCCATGCCGTTCCGTCTCCTCGCCGCGCTGGCGGCGCTCGTCGCCATGCCCGCGCTCGCCCAGCCGCTCACCGTCGCCTCCCCGGACGGGCGCACCGTCGTCTCCGTCTTCGCGACGGACGACCTCGCCTACGCCGTCACGTACGACGGCGAGCCGCTCGTGGACCGCTCCCGCCTCGGCGTCGTCCTCTCCGACGGCGACACGCTCGGCGTCGGCATCGTGGGGCTAGACAGCGAGCGCCAGTCGCGCGACGAGACGTGGGAGCAGCCGTGGGGCGAGGTCCGCGAGATCCGCGACCACCACAACGAGCTCCGCGTCCGGATGGAGCAGGCCGCGAACGGCCGCCGCATGGACCTCGTCGTCCGCGTGTTCGACGGCGGCATCGGCTTCCGCTACGAGTGGCCGGAGGACGGCGGGCTCGGCGCGTTCGAGATCATGGAGGAGCTGACCGAGTTCCGCATGAGCGGCAACCCGGAGACGTGGTTCATCCGCTCGCAAGAGGAGAACCGCTACGAGTACCTCTACGAGCAATTCCCGCTCTCGCGCACGGCCAACCTGCTCCACACCCCGCTCACGATGGCGTTCGGCGACGAGCGCGGGGGCGAGGGCGGGCCCTACGTCGCCGTCCACGAGGCCGCCCTCGTGGACTACGCCGCGATGTCGCTCCAGAAGATCGGGCGGACGGCGCTCCAGGCCCACCTCACGCCGTGGAGCACGGGCGTCGCCGTCTACGCCGAGGCCCCGCACCGCTCCCCCTGGCGGATGCTCCTCATCGGCGACGAGGCCGGCGACCTCGTGACCAACTACACCATGCTCAACCTCAACGAGCCCAACGCGCTCGGCGACGTGAGCTGGGTGGAGCCCGGCACCTACATCGGCATCTGGTGGGCGCTCCACCTGGACGAGTGGACCTGGGGCAGCGGCCCTCGCCACGGCGCCACCACGGAGAACACCCGCCGCTACATCGACTTCGCCGCGGAGCACGGCTTCGGCGGCGTGCTCGTGGAAGGCTGGAACCTCGGCTGGGACGGTGACTGGACCGCCAACGGCGACGTGTTCTCGTTCACCGAGCCCTACCCGGACTATGACCTCGAGGGGCTGGCGGCGTACGCCCGCGAGCGCGGGACGCGGCTCATCGGCCACCACGAGACGAGCGGGAGCGCCCCCAACTACGAGGCGCAGATGGACGACGCCTACGCGCTGATGAACCGGCTTGGCGTGCGCGCCATCAAGTCTGGCTACGTGGACTGGAGCATGAACTTCCCTCGGCGCAGCGGCCCCGGCGTCGCGCCCGGCGAGACGGCCTACGAGTGGAACTACGGGCAGTACATGGTCCGCCACTACCAGAGCACCGTGGAGGCCGCCGCCCGGCACCAGATCAGCCTCAACATCCACGAGAGCGTCAAGGACACCGGCCTCCGGCGGACCTACCCCAACCTCATGACGCGCGAGGCCGCCCGCGGCCAGGAGTACAACGCATGGAGCGAGGGCAACGGCCCGGACCACATCCCGACGCTCGTGTTCACGCGGATGCTCGCCAGCCCGATGGACTTCACCCCGGGCATCTTCGACCTGGACGGCACCGAGCGGCGCCGGATCAACGTGCCCACCACGCTCGCCGGCCAGCTGGCGCTCTACGTCGTGCTGTACAGCCCGCTCCAGATGGCGGCGGACCTCCCGGAGAACTACGAGCCGCACCTGGACGCCTTCCAGTTCATCAAGGACGTCCCGACGGACTGGGAAGACACCCGCGTCCTCGAAGCGCGCATCGGGGACTACGTCACCATCGCCCGGCAGGACCGCCAGTCCGACGACTGGTACCTCGGCGCCAAGACCGACGCCTCCGCCCGCACGATGGACGTGGCGCTGGACTTCCTCGCGCCCGGCCGCACCTACACCGCCACCCTCTACCGCGACGCGGACGACGCC
>DUBD01000195.1:0-3457 GCA_012960515.1 Bacteroidota bacterium
GATGACCATCGAGCAGGCGCTGGAAATCGCCGTTCAGCACCATCAAGCGGGGCGGCTGGCGGGCGCGGTCGCGTGAGTCGGCGGGAGACCGCCGCTAGACGTAGAACCCCGTCAGTCCCCCGTTCGCCAGCTGGTAGGCCGAGGCCGGGGGCTCCGTCCCGATGGCGTCCGGGTCGTCGAGCTCTTTCGCGCGCTCGACCATGTAGAGGAACTCTACGAGGGCGATGATGATGTCCTCCGCCTGGCTCTGCGCCCTCTGCCAGGCAGCCCGAGCGATGGCCCGAGGTCCGGCCGCGAGCAGCGCGGGGTGGACTGTCGCCGACATCCGGCTCGTGCTGCCGTCGGCTCTCGCTTCGTCGAAGATCAGCGACGGGACGGGGGAGCCGAAGGGGAGCCAGAACGCCGTCCTCGTCAGATCGCACTCGTGCCGGGCAGCGCCCCCGTTCCGGGCCGCCTCTGCCTTCCGCTTCCTCCACGCCTCCACGAGATCGGGGTTCGCGGGCCGCGCGTCGCCCGGCATGAACCCGAGCCGGTGGCGTGCGGGGCGGCTGGAGGGGATGTCCTCGCGGCGGAGGCACGCGGTGGCCTCCGCCGTCTGGAGGAGCGCGAGCACGTCGGAGACGACTGCGGGGTTGTCGAAAGCGAGCCTGTTGAATTTGATGCCTGGGACCTCGGGAGCGGCCTCTTCGGTCCACTCGGGAACGGGGGGCGGGGCGAGGTACCGGGCGAACACGTCCGCCAGCACGTCCACGGCGCCGCGGCCGGTGGCTGCCTCGATCCGTTCGCGGAACTCCTCCCCCGCGAGGAGGGGGCCGTCCTCGGGGGCCGAGAGCAGGGCGCGGTAGGCCGTGACCGCTGGCGGTTCGTTCCGGGGAGACGGCGGGCGGGTGTTAGGTCCTGCCGTGCTACGTGTCTTGGTTGAGCGCGTGGCCGCGCCGGTCGTCTTCTTCGCCATGATGGGAAGGGATGGGACCGGAGCCGGTCGCCTCGCAACACGCCGGTGCACAGCGGCGTAGCTTTGAGACTGATCCGGCTCCGGCCGGTGAGCCCGGCGGTCCGCCCTTCGTCATTGCAAGTGAGGGGGCGGGCCGTCGGCGTTTGTATGGGGTCACTCGCCGCTGGCGCGGACGAGCCGGTACCGCGTCTCGGGCTCTGCCGAGTAGCCTCGGAGCAGGACCAGCGCGGAGATGAGGGTCTTCACGTACCGCGTGCCCGACTCGGGGTCGAGCGCGCGCGCGAGGATCCCCCGCCCCCGCAACCCGAGCGCCCGTTGGATCTCCGCGTGACTCCGTCCGTCGGCCTCAACGGCTTCGGCGACGGCGTCGCGTACTTCGTCGAGGGTGAGGGTGGAGCCTGCGCGGAGCGTCGTCATGGGGCCGGGGTGAGGTGCGGCGAGGGAGTATACCCGCCTGGTAGCACCGTATCCCAGAGAGGGATACGTCTTCACGCTTGCTTCACTATGGGTGGTGGATCCTAGTTCTACCATTTTGGTATACTCTATCAGACGGCGGGAATCGCCCCGCTCACTTGCACCCCCCCCCTCATGACCGCCTCCGCCACCTTCTTCGCCCTCTTCGACCAGGTCGCCGCCCTCGCTTGCAACGGGCTGGACCGCGACTCCGACGCCTTCCTCGCCCACGTCGCCCCGTCGGGCTGCGCGTCCTACGACGACCCCGGGACGTGGAGCCGCGAGGCCACCGCCGAGGCCTACGACTCCCTCGCCACCTACGCCGAGGCATACGGCGCGGACGACACCGCGGACCGGTGCCGCGAGGCCGCCGCGGAGTGCCGCGAGGCCGCCCGGACCTTCCCCGTCTCCCGCGAGGCCGCCGTCGAGACGACCGCCGCCGAGCGGCTCGCCCTCGCGCTGGCCAGTGCCGAGACGGCCGCCACGTTCGCCGTCTACGCCCGCCAGCCGCACGAGCGGTTCGACCCCCGCCGGAACGAGGTGGTCGCGGACGGGCTCACGATGGACGCCGCCGGGGAGGTCGCTGCCCGCCTCCGCGCCGAGGTCCCCGACCTCGTCTACACGGTCTCCGCGGCCCCGCTGGCGGCCCAACTGGCCCGCGCCGCCGACCGCCTCGCCGAGACGCGTCGCGCGGTCGCAGGCAAGGGCCGCGCCGTCCGGGCCGGGCTCGACTTCGACCCGGCCACCGCCGGCGACTCCGGCACCTTCCCCGCCCTCGCACGAGAAGAGGCGATCCGAGCCGACGAGGCCGACCTCTTCGCGCACGTCAGCGCGTCGGGCTCGCGCTTCGACGTGCGCGGCAAGCTCGCCGATTCCGTGACCTTCTCCCGCGGCCGTGGCGGCGCGTCTCTCGCGGTCCCGAGCAAGCTCCGGGGCACGAAGGGGCTCGCCCCTCGCGTCGCACGCCTCGCGGCCGACGTGGAGCTCTGGGGCGGCGGCTCCGTCTACCTCCCGACCGTGCTCCACGTCTTACCGGAGGGCGTGGAGGGCGGCCCCGGCGTGGCCGTGCTGGCGGCTCCGAGCGGGACCCGCCGCGACGCGTACCTCGTGGGGTACCTCCAGGACAAGCACGCGCGGTGGCTCGCGCCGCTGCTCAACCCGACCGCCGCCGGGACGGTCACGGACGAGGGCACGCCGATCCGGGTCTACGTCACGGCCGTGACGGGTGGTACGACGGAGAAGCCGACGCGGGGCGTCAACGTCGTGATCACCCGCGCCGCCGACGCCGTCCGCTCCATGTGGGCAGAGACCGCTCGCGAGGGGGCGGAGGCCGATGCCTACGAATCCGGTGACCGGACGCGCATCGAGGCGCTGATGGACTGAGGGAGGCGCCGCCAGCGTGGGTGCTCCGCGCTGGCGGCCCGGCTATGCAGACCGCTGCAGGATGTCTTGGACAGCCCGCCCGGTGGCCTCTAGGTCCGCGGCCATGTCGATCATGCCGGCGGCGGCCCTGAAGTCCTCCGGTTCCGGCTCGCCGAGGAGGGTCAGCCTCAGGGATGGCTCGGTGAACACGATGAACGAGCGGGGCTCCGTGAGGACGCCCCAGGCGGTCACCAGTCTCACGCGCACGCGGCGCAAGGTCTGTGCAACCGTCCGTTGCGGGCCGCCGCCGTCCGGCGCTCTCTCTGTGCTCATGTCGCTGTTGGTCAGGAGGGCGGGCGCGGCGGAGCGGCCCTATCTGCTACCGCCGCTTCTCCGCCAGCGCCCGGACCGCGGCGCCGAGCGTGCTGGCGGGGTAGAACCACGGCCCGCCGCGCTTCATCTGGAAGCCGACGACGGTCCCGTCCCTCCTCAGCTCGGCGAGCTTGGTCTCCCCGAGCCCGAGCGTGGCGCAGGCCTGGGCCGTCGTGAGGAGGAGGACGTCGCCGGCCGCGTCCGGCCCCATCGCGGCGAGGACGGTCTGTCGCTCGACGGCGGCGAGGAGCCGCTCCTGCGCCGGCCGCATCTGCGTCTGCTGCTGGCGGACGAGCTCGCCCTGCGGGCCGAAGT
>DUBD01000195.1:3467-13715 GCA_012960515.1 Bacteroidota bacterium
CGGCGAGGAGCCGCTCGGTCAGAGCGTTCTGGCGCTCGGTGGCGTCGGCCTGCCGCGCCGTGGCCTCCGCCAGCGCGCGGAGCGCCTGGGCGGTGCCGCCGTCCTGGTCGGGGGAGTTAGCCATTAGAACGGGAGGGAAGCCGGGGCCTGCGTCGTCACGAGGGCGCCGTCTCCAGTACCGGAGACGGTCACCAGTTCGGCCCGGCGGAGCGCCGTGAGCGCGAGGTCTACCGACTCGACGGAGAGCCCGAGCCGGGCGCCGACCTCGCGCACGTCGGCGAGCGTCGAGCCCGGCCGCACCTTCATCCACAGGTCCGCCGTCCGGGGGTGCTCGCGTTCGATCTCGCGAAGGAACTCCGGGAGCGCGTCGAGCCCGTCCACGTTCGCCCATCCCCGGGCATCCCGCTCGCGGGCCTCGCGATCGCGCTCGGTGTGGATCTCCGCTAGCTCGCGGCGTTGCTCGTCGTCGAGCGCGTCCGCCAGTTGGCGAGGGAGGGACCGGAGGTGAGGAGGAACGGGCATTGCAAGTGAGGAGGGGAGAACGAACCTACAACGGGAGGCCGCGGGTCCGGCCGGTCACGAGGACGCCGGACTCCGATCGTCGCCACGCCTCGAGCTCGACCTCTCCGGAGCGCGTGCCGCCGAGGATCGCCGTGCCGAGGACCGCCCGAAGCCAGGGGTCTGCGAGGGCGCGAGGCGTGCCCGGAGGCACGGTGAACGGCTTGCCGTCGGTCGCCGGGAGGTGCGCGGCGAGCTCGTGGAGGGTCTCGGGGGCGGTGCCGCCGAGGGCGTCGAAGACGGCGGACTCCGAGCAGGCGTCGTCACTGGAGAGGCCCAACCCGTGCGCCATCGCGATGACTGTTGGGAGAGGAACGTCCACATCGACCACGATGCGGCCGAGACGTGCGGCGTGTGGGCTCAGGTAGCGCGCCTGACGCTTAGCCCGGCGTACGAACTCGGCGCGCGACTGATGCCGCCACAGGGCCACGGAGAGTGCCGCCAGCGCAGCGGTAGGAAGTGCCGCAATCACAGCCCGGCACCCCCCATGCGGGTCCGGCGCTGGCGGTCCTTCACGACCTCGATGCGGGTCGCGACCTCCTCTCCATCGATGAACAGGCGGAACGTCTGATCGGGCTGCTGTACGGTCACGTCTCCAGAGGAGACATTCACGATCGGCTGTGAGGGGGGCTGTGTCCCGAGAAACCGGTCCGGGGCTGGCCCGCTCGGACCCGCCAGCGCGCCGCCCGGCTGTGGCACGTACAGCCCTGCCGAGCCCGATCCGGAGGGCGACGAGTTCGACGGGGACGTGTCGGCAGATGGCGCGGACGTCGGGACCGCATCGCCCCGGGCCGACTTCCCGAGACTCGACTTCACGAACGAGCCGAGCGCAATCAGCGCGGCGCCCGCGGCGATGGCTGCGAAGGGGTTCAGGGTCGTCAGCGCCTGGCGGATTCCCGCGACGGCGATGCCCGTCGCGATGGCCGTCTTCCCGACCTGGATCGCGATGTCTGCGAGCGTGCCGAGGACCGTCACGCCGATGGCCTCCGTCAGCGTGCCGTACTCGCTCACCCCGGTCGCGAACTCGCCGACCGTCTGCGCGATGTCGGCGGCGAGCCCTTCGAGCACCTGCTCTGAGACCGCCCCGAGGTCCAGCGTGACGTCCTTCGCCTCGGTCACCGAGTCGCGGAACCGCTCCACCTCGCCGATCAGCCCGGCGAGCCGCTCGCGCTGCCCCGGGTCGGTCGCGGCGTCGTAGAGCTGGCGGAGCGTGCGGAGCGCCTCGTTCGTGTCGTCGATGCTCTTGAGAAGGCCGAGGCGGAGCTCCGCCGCGATCTCCGACGCCGCTCCCGCGCTCGCCTCCGGCAGCACCTCAGACAGGTCGCTCGCCCCCTTCGGCGCGAGGGAGAACCGGAGTGTCCCCAGCTCGCTGTCCGCGCCAGTCACCCCCGCGATCCGGGCCTCGAGCGCGTCGAGGACCTGGCGGGCCGCGGTGTCGTCGGCATCGAGGACGGCCGTGCCCCGGATCGTGCTGAGGAGCCGGAACAGCCGCGCGAGGACCTCCTCGGCTCGCGAGGGGTCGGCGTCGAGGTCGATCTCCGCCAGCGCGGCCACGTCGAGGAGCGTGGCCTGCAGGTCGGCGAGGCCCTGCGCTCGGATCCCGTCCGCGCCGAGGGCGGCGATGGCCTTGCGCGCGGCGCCGACGGACGCGAGGGCGTCCGAGTTGTCCACGGACAGGAGCGTGCGGGCCTCCTTCGGGAGGGCGTCCGCTGCGAGGGCCACCTCCCGGAATGCCGCCAGCGCGGCGGCGGGGTCGGCGGCGATCGCGACGGCATCGAGGTCCGCCACGGTCGCGAGGGAGTCCCTCACGCGGGCGAGACCCGCCCTCGTCTCGTCGGAGGCCGTGACGGGGACCTCCACGGGGCGGATGGCCGCGAGCGCTGCCTTCGCTCTGGTAACGGCGGGGGCGGTGGCGTCTTCGGCGAGGATCGCGAGCGTCGGCGCCGCCAGTTCCGCCAGCGCGGTGCGCGCGGCCTCGATGGCAGGGGCCACGTCCTCTTCCGCGGAGATCGTGATGGGCGCGCCTACGATCTTGCGGTAGGCGCGGAGGGCGGCGATGGCGTCCTTGAAGTCCGGCGTCGGGACGCGCGTGAGGCGCGCGACGGTCGCCGCCGCCTTCTCGGCTCCGTCGCGGACCGCCCTGGCATCGTCCGCGAGGCGTCGCAGCGAGTCGGAGCTCCCCCCGGCGTTGATGTTCTCCAGGTCGCGCAGAGAGTTGGCGACCTCGGCGCCGAGTTCGGGAAGCGACCCGAGTTCGTCGGCGAGCTGCTCGAACTCGCTCAGGCTCTCCTGGAACCCCTCGCCGAACACGCCGCCCCCGCGCTCCCGCCGACGGCGCCCGCCCCGGATGTCGCGGAGGCCCTGGTTCGCGTCCTCAACCGCCTTCTGCAGCTGCTTGACCTCGCTCGTCGTGTCCTCGATCCCGAGCACGCCCTTCAGCTTCGCGAAGCCGATGCCGAGCGTCGCGAGCGCCTTGTCGAACTGGAGCGCTCGGATCGCGCCGTTCTCCAGATCGCGGATCGCCCCCTCCACGACGTACTCGAACGCGGAGAGCGGCCCGCCCGAGCCCGCGACCGTCCCCACGGTCTTCCCGAGGCCGGCGAGCGCTCGGATGAACTGCCCGGTAGCCGTGACGCCAGCGCGCACCGCGCCCGCGGCGTAGAGCGCGGCCCGAGCCAGCTTGACGGCGAGCGTGTCGGCGGCCCTCCGGTTCTCGGTGATGAGCTCGCCGGTGGAGTCGAGGACGAGCGACAGCGCGGGGAGGAGGAGGCGGGCGAACGTCTCGCGCTGCTCCCGGATCGCGGCCGCGTGCGCGCGCGCCTGGTTCGCGGCGCCGTCCTGCGTCCGCGCGAGGTCCCCAACGGCGACGCCCGCCTTCTCGGTGATGAGCTCGAGGGTGGCCGCCGCCTTCCCCTGCGTGCCGAGCGCGTCGGCGTGGCCCTCCGCCGCGAGTGCTGCCTGCTTCTGCTTGACCTCCTCCTCAGAGATCACGATGCCGAGCCGCTTCAGGCCCTCGCGCTCGCCGGTCAGCGCGGAGGTCAGCGCCTGGCTCACCTCCTCGGCACCGCCCTGCACGTTGTTGAAGCTCGCGAGGTCGGCGGAGAGCTTGAGGAGGCGGAGGGAGTAGTCCGCGCTCGCCTCCTGCCCGAACTCCATGCCCTGGAGCACGGCGCCGTTCGTGGCGGTGAGGTCGCGGGCCTCTCGCTGCGTGAGCCCCATCGCGTTGGCGACCCGGCGGAGGTCGGCGTCGAGCCCGCTGGCGGCGGGGCCGAAGACGGTCGAGAACTTGCTCGCGGTCTCCTCGACGGCCGAGCCGACGGTGAACATCTCGCGGCCGAAGGCGACGATGCGCGAGAGGACGGCCCCGGCGAAGGCGGCGGCGATCACCCCCTTCAGCTTCGCGAAGCCGTCGCGGGTCTTGCTCTCGGCTTTCCCGAGGGAGCGCATGTTCCTCTCGGTGTTCTGGATGGTTCGCTGGGCGGCTCCCCCCTCGATGTCGAGGAAGACGACCACGCGTTGCTTGGACATGGCGGTATCAGGTGCGGCGGTGGGCCTGGGAATCCTTCTCTCGCCGGGATTGCTCGCGACGGGCCTCGTCTGCGAGCGCTGCCGATTCGATGCCGCTGACGTAGAGCCACGTCAGCGCCTCGCCGAGAGGGAGGGTGAGGGTCTGGAAGTAGGTGGGCAGGTCGAGCCGGGCGAGGACGCGGTCGATCGAGGGGGCGCTCTTGCTGCTCTCCCCCCACATCCCGGCTCCGGCCGTGCGGAGGAAGAGGTCCGAGCCCTGCGCGGCGGCACGCGCGGCCTCCTCGCCCGCGAGCTCGCACCACGCGCGGACCATCTCGCGCGCCCACTCGTGCGCCAGCGCGGACGGGCAGCGGGTCAGCGCCTGGATCGCGGCATCGGCCCCGTCGTAGCACACCCGGAGCGCGGCCGCCAGCTCGAACTCCTCTGCGTAGGCGAGGACGGACTCGGCGCGTGCGGCGGCGGGGTCCGTCTCCCGCGCCTCCGCATCGCCGAGGATGAGCCCGAGCGGGTCGGTCACGAACGGGTGCCAGCGGATGGCCCCCTCGATCATGCCGCGGGACCCGAGGGCTCGCGCGAGGTCCCGGACCCGCCGGATGGAGGGCGGGAGGGGGGCGAGGGCGAACGGACCGCGCGCGCTGGCGAGGCGGCGGGTCCAGCGGCGACGGCGCCAGCGGCGAAGGCGAGGGGCGATCATTGGCGGTGGTGGAGGCGGCGGCCACAGGATTGGCAGCGCGGCACGCGCCGGGCGCCCTCGAGCTGGCGGTCGATGCCTTCGAGCGCGTGCGCGATGCCGGCGGCGGAGAGCGCGGGCCGGTTGCTCCGGCGGGGGCGGTGGGCGCCGACGTAGGCGTTGAGGGTGTCGCCGGAGTTGGGGTCGTAGACGGTCGCGTACCAGAGGCCGCCGTTCCGGGCCGCGCGGCTCGTGAGGTAGAGCCGGACGTTGGGCCGCCCCCGGCGCAGGAGGAACACCTCGCCGGCGACGCGCGCGGCCTCCTGCGTGGCGCGGGGCAGGCCGGACGCCAGCGCGGCGGAGGCGTCGACGGACGGGCCGCGAGAGACCGATGTCGTCTTATGTCGTCTTATGTCGTTGCAGCGGTCAGGCACGGGCGCGGGGCACGCCGAACGTGCGGTGGGGGGGCTCCTCGTCGTCGCGCTGGCGGCCGTCCTCGTCGCCGCCGGCTCCCTGCCCGAACAGGTACCCGATGTACACCAGCGCGGCGGTATGGCCGAGGAGGGTCTCCACGTGCTCGTTGATCGCGCGGATGCTCTCCGGGTTGTTCGGGTTGACCTCGCGCGCCTTCAGGAGGATCACGTCCGAGAGGTCCATCACGCGGGCCTGCATCCAGCTCAGGAAGTCGACGGCCCGGACCTCCGGCCGCACCACGGACGCGTATCGGCGGAACACTTCGGAGAGATCGGACTCCGGATCGCGCAGCTCGGCGCGGTACTTCCGGAGCGTGCGGGTCGTGATCTGGAACCGGGCCGAAGCGGCTTCATCGCCGTGCAGGGCCGCAAACAGCACGGCCTGGACGCGCTCGTCGGCGTCGGGGTAGGTGCCGGCCTGGCGGCGTCCGGGGGGCGGAACGGTCGGGGCGTCGCTCATTCCTCGTGTCGGAAGCGGACCGGCGGCGGTCCTGGTTCAGGCGAGGGCGGCGCGGACGTGTCTGCGGACACGTTGCGGCCTCGCGAGGCGCGGGGGGTGGCGGGCCGGTGGGCTGGCGGCTTCGGGATGCGGCAGCCGAAGACGAGGCGGGCGGCGTCCCGGCCGTGCTCGTTGGTCCGGCTGGCGTAGCCCGTGATCCGTGCGAGGTCGGCCGCGGTCCACTTCGCCGAGCGGACGGGCTCTCGCGTGCGGACGGGCACGTCGAGGGAGCGGAGGAGCTCGGCGTAGAGCTCGGTCAGGACGTCCACCCGGCCGACGCTCCGCGCGATCCGGTCGCGCTCCCCCCGGTTCACGTTGCGGTGCCTCGCGTAGACGGGGAGCGGGCGGCTGTCCTCGATGACGGCCGCGGCGAGGGCGCCCTCGCGGTGCCAGGCGGTGAGGAGGCGGAGGGCCTGGAGAGGGCCGGCGGAGGTCACGAACGCGAGCGCGTTCTCGGCGGGCACGTAGGCCGCCAGCCCGGTCACCATGCCGGGGTCGATGCCGAGGACGAAGGGGCTGGCGGGGGCGTTGGGCGCGCTCACGTCGTCTCGGGTCCAAAGTCCAGAAAGTCCACCAGTCCACCCGGCGTGTCCATCCCGCCGACCGTGCGGCGGTACCGGCCGTGCGCCTCGTCTTCAGCGAAGCCTTTCGAGAGCAGTCGCTCGATCACGTTGTAGGCCCCGCTCTTCCCGACCTCCCACACCTCCTTCACGTCTTGCCACGTGAACGCCTCCGGCAGCTTCCGCGCGAGGCGCTCGTCTCGGTCGAGGGAGACCTCGGCGAACCCGTGACGGATGTAGACCCGGGCCTGTTCGCGGCGGAACCAGCGGGCGAGGAAGATGCCGCGTGCGAGGGCGTTGGCCGGGAGCGGCCCGGGCTCGGTGGGGACGCGGTCGGCGGCCACGTCGGCGATGTGGAACGCCAGCGCGAAGCGGACGGCGTACGCCTCGATCTTGGAGAGGGAGGCCCGGATCGGCCCTTCCGGCGTGCGGTCGATGAGGCGGCCGTTCTCGTTCACGAACGAGATGAACAGCGCCTTCGCCTCCGGCGTGAGGTCGATCGGGGCCGGGGCTTCGCCCATGCCGACGCTGTAGACGCGCCGAATGAGGGCGTCGTAGGCCGAGAGGACCTCGGGCGTCACGTCGGCGTCGGTCCAGCGCCGGGGCCGGGAGGGAGGCTCGACGAATAGGAGACGCGCGGCGAACCCGGAATCGAAATGCGGCGGCCCCAACTTCTGTCGGAGCGTGCGCGGCTGAATCGTCCCGATGACCGAGACGTTGGGGAAGGGGACGTGGATCGTCGGGCGGTCCCGGTTGCTCTTCCGGTCGATCACCGCCGAGCGACCGCCGCACATCTCAATCCAGTTGGCGAGGTCGGCGTCTCCCCGGGAGTAGCGGTCGAAGCTGCCCACCCAGGCCGAGAGCTCATCGCGGTAGAGGAGCAGGCCTCGGGCGTTCTCGGCGTGGACGGAGGCCACGCTCTCCACGGTCGTGTCGCCGACCCTGAATCGTCTGCGGGCTGGCGGAGGGATCGGCTTGGGCGTGCTCTTCTGCTGCGCCTTCGTGAGCTCCTCCCACTGCGCGAGGTCGGCGGCGTAAGCCTCGGCCTCGGCCTCGTGCTCGGCGCGGGCGTCGGCTTCGAACCGGAGGGTAGGGGAGACGGCCGCTTCGACCGCCCCGCTCTTCTTCGCACCAGAGGGCATCACGAGGACGGCCCACACCGCTGGGCGCTCGTGCCACGTCCGTTTCGGAGCAGCGGCGAAGACGTTGCCCACGGCCGCCGCCAGCGCGACGACGACGGGGACCGCGACCGCGGCCTCGTCCACGTCGAGGGCGGCGGCCTGTCCTCTCACGAGGTTCGCCGCTGCATGGGGGAGAACGTCCGTGGGGAACGGGACAAAGGACGCCTCGGCGTCGGGTACCGCATCCCGCCAGCCCGATGTGAGCAGTTTGGCGCGGAGCACGCTCGCTTCGTAGCGCTCTCGCGCA
Source organism: Bacteroidota bacterium (assembly GCA_012960515.1). Classification (GTDB taxonomy): domain Bacteria; phylum Bacteroidota; class Rhodothermia; order Rhodothermales; family Rubricoccaceae; genus Rubricoccus. The sequence goes on from DUBD01000195.1 coordinate 11,184, forward strand.
GCGTGCATCTCACGCACAGCCTCTGCGCCCTCGATCACCTCGGCATCGGACACGCCCGCGGGCACGCCGCAGAAGACGCGGAGGAAGGCGGGGTCATGCTCACGTTCGCGAGCGGCCCCGTTGATCGCTACCGGAGCCTCGGCGTCGGATGGGTAGGCGGAGACGCTCATGCCCCCCGTGCCTGCCGGCGGATAAAGGCCTCGACGGCCTCGGGCTGGTACCGGGGGAGCTTCCGTTTCCCCGTCCCGATCCGCACGACCGGGATCTCGCCCAAGCCGACGAGGCTCTCGACGGTCCGCTTGCTCACGCCGAGCCACTCGGCCACCTCGTCGGGCGTGAGGAGGCGGCGGGGCGAGGCCGAGGCGAGCTCCTCCCGGATCGTCTCGCGGATGAGGGCGGCGAGGTCGGGGGGCGCGGCGGGCGGTCCGGTACGTGGTCCCTCGGGGGCGGTCGGCGGCACGTGGCAGGGGAGCGCGGCGCCGTCCGGCAGGAACGCAGAACGGGCACCCCCTCCGCGCCGTGTTCAGTGCCGCTGACCTGGTGGGGGGGTGCCCGCTTGCGTTCGCTGCCGGGCGAAGCCGGAGCTACGGAAGTCGATTGTGCAGGTCAGCATGAACGGCGCGGCTCAGGGATGTTCGGGCTGCTGTGGGTCCGAAGTAGGAACACCGCCGCGATGTTCTTCCCGTGTTCCGCAATGTTCTTGTTACCGTTGGTCAACCTCCGTTGGAGGGGGGGGCTCCCGCCTGTCCGTCGCCTCCGACCCGCCGGGGCGTACGGCGAAGGACCTCAGCCGCATTGCGTTCCACTTCCCTCCTGTACTCTTCTGGAGTCACACCGCTGGGGGCGATGTTCTTGCGCGAGAACATCATGGCAACGGCCTTCGTCTGGACTGGCTCTCCGGGCACCCTGTCGGCGATCGCACCGAGGTACTCTGCGATGCTGCCGAACGCGTTGCGAGGCGCCTCCTCCAACTCCAGGGCTGCACGGAGGTAGTCCAGCAGTCGGCCGGATGGCTGGGGGCGAGGACCCTGATCACCGGAGTTTGGGACAGAGGGGGGCGGCGGCACGCCGCCGCTAACCTCGTACCAGCGCAAGACGAACTCCAAGGCTTCGAGCCGCGCTCTAGAGGAGGCGCACAGCATCGCCTCCTCTTTCCAGAGGCCTCGCAGATAGGGCAGGTCTTCGGGACCGTAGAGGACGTGTGTCCCCTCCTCTGCCCTGACGAAGTCCTCATAGCGCGACCCGAGGCGCCCCCCTGTAGATGCCGACCGAGCGGCTGCTGAGAAGGGGTGAACGAACAAGGCTGGGTCACTCCTTTCCTGTGCATGAACCGCCCTCTGGAGCCGCTTGAGAGCCAGATACCCCGTGGGATCCCATTTATCGTCGGGCGTAAAAAGAACTCCAGCAAAATCGTTCGTCCACCGCTCCCTCTCGGAGTCCGAGAACACCGCCACGTCGGCGTGCGGGTCTAGGCGCCGTAGATCGTCGAGCAGGCTCGGCTCAACAACGGGGGAGAGCGCATGCTCTAACTGATCGTCGATCCATTGCTCCCGCTTCTTCAGAGAGGCATAAACTGAATCCACCTCCGCTTCCACCGAAGCAAGTTGTTTTGCACGCCTGAGGGCAGAGGGGTCACGGGTCTCTCGTCCAGGCGATCCAGGGGGATTCATCGTTAGTCAGGCAGCGGCACTCGGAACCTACGTCCACTCTTGCGCCCCTTCAACACGCCGGCTATGTTGCCGGCACGCTCCCAGTCCTGCCGTGACCGACCTCATCACGACCGCCGAGGCCGCCAGCCGGAAGGGCTGCACGCGCCAGGCCATCATCAACGCGATCACCCGCGGCGACCTCAACGCGTTCAAGCTGGGCGGCACGTGGGCCGTCTACGATGACGGCGCGCTGGCGGCCTACGAGGTGAAGGAGACCGGCGGGCGGACGCACCGGGCGAAGGAAGAGGCATCCGACGAGGTGTCTGCGGACACGTGAACGACACCCCAAGACCGAGAGGCGAGAAGGGATCGAACCCGTACCGCGCCGACCTCGACGACGGGAGCCGAATCCGCCGGACCTACCGGATGGAGGGCGGGCGCCGCGTGCCGTCGGGGTCGTGGCGGTGGGAGGTCTACGACCCCGACCGGAGCCCGAAGCGGAAGACGGTCAACCTCCGGACGCAGAGCAAGGCCGCTGCGATGCGGAAGGCGACCGAGCTGGCGGCGCAGCGGAGCCTCGGCACCTTCGACCCGTGGGAAGATGCAGCGCCCACGGGTGAGTCCCTGGCCACGGCGAGTGAGGAGTACCTCGCGAGCCAGAAGCGGGCGGGGAGGGCGGACTCGACGCTGGCGGCGGCAAAGCGTGTCCTGACCGCGTTCGCGAAGTCGCTCCCGGCCGGGGTCTCCGTTGCCCACGTGGAGCGCGCGCACGTCGAACGGTTCGTGACGGCCCCGAAGCCCGGCAAGTCGAAGAAGCGGGGCGCGCCGAAGACGGTCGGCGCGAAGTCGCCGGGGACGGTCCGCCGCTACCGGGCCGTGCTCG